>JAEYYW010000142.1 GCA_023428265.1 Bacillota bacterium
GGCCGAACGAACCGAACAGGAGGCCCCGGCAAAACAGCCGGGGGCCTCTTCCTTGCGTTATGAGGAATCAAGCAGGTTCGTGCGGCCCGCCCGCAGGGAGAGCGGCTCGCCCCCTGGCGGCCGGAAAAAGAACCCCCTTGCGGCAATCCTGGTGGGGGCTGCTGTGCTCGTCCTGCTGATCGTGGGCATTTTGCTGCTGCTGAACCAGGGCGTCGAACTGAAGGATCTGTCCGGCTGGACGAAGAATGATGCCCTCCTCTGGGCCGACAACAACGGCTTGAAGATGACGGTGGAGGAGCAGTATGACGACAAGGTGGCCGAAGGCAAGGTGATCTCGCAGGGCACGCCCGCAGGCACAAAGGTGAAAAAGGGCGACTTTGTGAAGATTGTGGTGTCAAATGGCCCCGACCTCACAGTCACGCTGCCGCTGCCGGACCTGATGTCGATGACGATGGAGGAGATCCAGGCCTGGGCAAACCAGAATTTCATGACCAAGGTGCGCATTACCACCGACTTCAGCGAAGAGGTGGAAGCCGGCCGCGTGATCAGCTATGAGATCAACGACAACACCGTGGTGGACGAGGTCAAGCGCAACACGCCGATCTATGTCATCGTCTCCAAGGGCAAGAAGGACGAAGCGGCGGAGCTGATCACGGTGCCCAACTTCCGGGAAAAGTCTGTGTCGGAGAGCTACATTTTCGCCAATGAAAATGGCATTGTGCTCAAGGTGCAGGAGGAATATGACGATTACGCGCCAAAGGGCTCCATCCTGGCCCAGAGCGTCAAGGCGGATGAGAAGGTGAAGAAGGGCGACGAAATCGTGCTCACCGTCTCCAAGGGCAAAAAGATCACCGTGCCCGATTTCTCTGCCTATACCAAGCAGAAGGCCACATCGGTGGCGGCGGAGCTGGGCATCACAGTCAGCATGGTGGAAAAATACTCCACACTGGCCGCAGGCTCGTTTATCAGCCAGAGCATCCCCGCTGACTCCATTTATGAAGACGGCGACGTGATGGAGCTGTATTACTCCTTGGGCAACAAGATCGTCGTGGGCAGTTTTGTGGGCTCAACCCGTGACGCCATCGAGACCTGGGCAAAGGAATTGAATGAGCAGGGCGCCCAGATCTCCATCAGCGTGACCTATACCCAGAGCAACCAGGACAAAGGCAAGATCCTGTATCAGGATAAAGCCAACACCGTGGTGGGTGTGAAGACCACGATCAAGATTACCGTATCCAAGGGCAAGGCCATTTTTGTGCCGGACTTTGTGTCGCCGGAGGGCGCTGGCTTCGATGAGGCGATCACCCGCGAAAAGGCGATGGCGATGTGTGACGCGCTGGGCTTGATCCCGGTGTTTGTGGAATCCAAAAACTCCAAGCGCCTGCCCGGTGAAATCTGGTATCAGAGCATCGCCGCCGGCAAGGAAGTGATGGAGGGCACTACGATCACGTTGAAATACAACCCGGCCAACGTCACCTACAGCGTGCCCACTTTCAAGGGCATGTCGGAGGCCCAGATCCTGGCCGCCGGTTGGCACCGCAAGTTTAACATTACGTTTGTGTATGGCGATGATTATGAGGCCGGTTATGAGGGGCTTGTCTACGCCCAATCGGTGACCGCCGGCAGCACCGCTGCCGCCGGGGCTGCCCTCACGCTGCACATCGGCGCGGATGAGCCGCCGGCGACAGCCTCGCCGGAGCCAACGGCGACGCCGTAAACTTGTTTCCTTTTTATAAGCTCATAAACTGCCTAACGTTAAGTTGGGCAGTTTTTCGTATTTTGGTAGTGGGACTTTTTTGGAGGCCATTCAATTTGAGGCCGACAGCCGGTTCATCCGGCGGAGGCGCATGTAATCTTGACAGTGCATCGAAACCTTCCCCGGGGGTCGTCTAAACCAGATTGAGTTCGAGGCGAGAACCATATGCCCGCACAGCGACATGCGCGGTGGGCGGGCAACCGTTGGGCTGGACGAGTCAATAATCGCCGAGGTGCATTTGCACCGAAGGCGAATGCGTCAGCAAATCCGTGGCAATCCTTCTCCGGCCAGCGGCCCCACCACCCGGCTGCCACCGATGCCGGTTTTCATCACCACACCCCGGGCCTCCGTCACCCGGCCCAGAATGGCGGCGTTTTCGCCATACCTGGAAGCCCGGAGGATCTCAATGGCCCGCTCGGCGTCATTGCCGTCCATGACGAACAGCATCTTGCCTTCGTTGCCCATATAGAGCGGGTCCAGGCCCAGGATCGCGCAGAACCCGCGCACCTCCGGGCTCAGCGGCAGCGTGCTTTCCTCAATTGTAATACCAATGCTGTGCAGCTCCGCCAGCTCCGAGAGGATCGTGCCCAGACCGCCGCGTGTCACATCCCGCATGGCGCGGACATTGATCCCCGCGTCCAGCAGGCGCATTACCATTTCCTTCAGCGGCGCGCAGTCGCTCTGTATGCCGTTTTCGACGCCCATACGGCGGCTCAGGATTGCCGCATGGTGCTCGCCCAGGTTGCCGGACACCAGCACCGCGTCGCCGGGCATGCAGGGCTGCGGCGCATAATCCTGGCGCACGATGCCGATGCCGGACGTGTTGATCATCAGGCCGCCCCGGCCCTCAATCACCTTCGTGTCGCCGGTGATAATGCGCACGCCGGCCTCCTCTGCGGCCGATGTCATGGAGCGCACAATGATTTCCAGAAGCTCCAGCTCCAGCCCCTCCTCCAGGATGAACCCGGCGCTCAGATACTGGGGCACGGCCCCCACCGTCAGCAGGTCGTTCACGGTGCCGCACACGGCCAGTCTGCCGATGTCGCCGCCGGAGAACGTGAGCGGCTGCACCACAAAGCTGTCGGTCGTGAAGGCAACCTTGCCATTCAGCGCAAACACCGCCGAATCCTCGCCCCTCATGAGCAGGTCGTTACGGAAATGGCGCTTGAACAGGCCGTCAATGAGACCCTGGGTCATTGTGCCGCCACCGCCATGGGACATTGTGATTTTCATTGTGCACCTCGATTCCTGTGCCACACCGCGCATGCCCCCTCGTCGGATACCATGCAAGCGCCCAATGGGTCCTGCGGTGTGCAGCGCCTGCCGAAGTGGGGGCAGGCGGCGGGTTCCACCCGGCCGCACACCACATCGGCGCAGCGGCAGCCGGCAGGTTCCGGCACCAGGGCGGTGAGACCATGGCTGCCGGCGTCAAAGGCGGCAAACTCCCCCTTGAGATACAGCGCAGACCCGGCGATCTCGCCGATGCCCCGCCATGCGGCGGCACCGGGCTCAAACACGCGTTGCAGCAGCGCCTGCGCTTTTGGGTTGCCGGCGGCGCTGACGGCCTCCGGGTAAAGGTTGCGCACGGCGGGCTTGCCCTGACTGAGCTGGGTCAGTATTTCATGAAGCGCAGCCAGCAGGTGCTCGCCGGTGAAACCGCCCACCACCATGGGCTTGCGGTATTGATCGCAAAGAGGCTGATAGGCCTCCGCGCCAAGGATGGCGCTCACATGACCGGGGCAGAGGAACGCGTCGATCTGCGGCTCCGTGCGGCAGATGAACTCCATCGCAGGCAAAATTGTCTTGAGTGCCGTCAACAGCCGGATGTTTGCGATGCCCAACCGCAGTGCCTCTTCCGCCAGCAGCGCATAAGCCGGCGCCGTGGTCTCAAAGCCCACCGCTGCCACCACAAATGTGGTTTGTGGCTCCCGCTTGGCCAGGTCAAGCGCCTGCAGCGGCGAATAGACCATCTGGAACCGGGCGCCGTCGCTGCGGCGGCTCAAAAGCGAACCTGCGCTGCCGGGCACCTTCAGCATGTCGCCAAAGGAAAGCACGCAATGATCGGGCAGCATGGCTAGCTCAATGAGCCTGTCCACATATCCTGCGGCGGTCACGCACACCGGGCAGCCGGGGCCGGAAATCAGCTTGATTTTTTGCGAGAGCACCGACCGCAGGCCGGTTTTGAAGATCGCCGCCGTGTGGGTGCCGCACACTTCCATCACGCGCACCTCCGGCCCGTCATAGCCTTTCAGCCTTGCGGCAGCCAGCTCTATGCCGGTCATTGGGAAAGCTCCTCAATTTCTTCAAACAGCCTGATCAGCTCTTCGGCTTTCTCCCGGTCAATCTTTTCGATCGCCATGCCGGCGTGGGTCAAAACATAATCGCCCACTGCTGCATCCACCAAGGACACGTTGACCGATATCGTGTTGCCCAGCACGTCCACCTTGGCGGTGTCGCCCGCTATTTCAATGATTTTCCCCGGTGTGGCAACGCACATGGTTTTCTTACTCCCCTTGCTTTTCTGAGTGTGCCTCCGCAGCCGCGACCCAGGCCTGGCCCAATGCCAGCCCGCCGTCGTTGCAAGGCACGTCGTTGTTGGTATAAACAGAAAATCCGGCGTTCCTCAGCAATGCCATGCAGCCGGACAGGATGCGCTCGTTTTGGAATGTGCCGCCGGAGAGTGCCACCGTGCCCGCGCCGTGCCGTTCCCGCAGCAGGGTGCAGACATCAAGCACCATCCGGCAGACCCCGTTGTGGAAGCCCAGTGCGGCGGCATGGGCCTTTTCCGCGCCGGCTTCGGCAGTGGCCCGGATCACCGGCGCCGTGTCGATCCGGATGCCGTCTGTCGTTTCTTCGATCTCAAACGCCATGGGGAGGGGCTCAATGCCATTGCATGCGGCTGCGTTGGCGGCGTTTTCCAGCGCGATGGCGCACTGGCCCTCATAACCGTTCCACTGGCAAAGGCCCAGCAGACTGGACGCCGCGTCAAAGAGCCGGCCCATGCCGGAGTATTGCACGGTGTTCACATGGTTTTGCAGCGCCGCCCGCAGCAGGCCCGCGCCGTCAAACCCATCATAGGGGCTGCCGGCGGCTTCGCAGTAACACAATGCGGCTTTGCGCGCATCCACCGCCACAGAGTCACCGCCGGCCAGCGGCACAACTTTGAGATGCGCGGCCCGATAAAAGCTTCTGCCCTCGCAGAGCAGGAACTCGCTGCCCCAAATAGCGCCGTCGGCGCCGTAGCCTGTGCCGTCAAAGGCCACCCCGAGCACCGGGCCGGTGAGGCCGTGTTCGGCCATCACCGAGGCGATGTGGGCGTGGTGGTGCTGCACCGCCACAATGGGCAGGCCGCTTGCCCTAGCCAGCCGCGAGCTGTGATAACCGGGGTGCAGGTCGCAGGCAGCCAGCTGCGGAGTGAACCCAAACAGCCTTTGCATGTGCGCCAGATTATGTTCATAGGCCCGGCGCACCTCCAGCTCCTCCATGTCGCCGAAATACTGGCTCATGTGGGCCTCGCCGCCCTTGAGCAGGCAAAACGCCGACTTGAGGTCGCTGCCATACGCTATGATGCGTGTGATCTCCCGGTAGGTGCAGGGCACGGTACCCGCCTCTTGCAGCGGATTGTTATCTGTTGCCACTGGCAGTGCCAATGACACAGGCCTTGGCGCAACCCCCCGCGCCCGTCGGATGAGCTGCCTTTGCCCGGCGGAAACGCGGGCCACCGAGTCGTCCAGCCTCGTCACGATCCTGCGCTTGTGGTAGAGTGCTCCCGCCAGCTCCTCCCGCGAAAGCATCTCCAGCATCGGCCAGTCTTCATGGATCTCCGGCTTGCCGCTTTGGTTGGCGCTGGTCATTACGAGAGGCCCACTCTCTTTGAGCAGCAGCACCTGTATCGCCGTGTAGGGCAGAAAGCAGCCGGTTAGCTTCGCGTCGCCGCACACCGCCCGGTCAAAGGGCTTCCTGGTCTTCAGCAATACAATGGGCCGGGCGGGGGAGAGCAGCAGCTCCCGCTCCTGCTCGGATGCATCACAATGCTCACGCAATGCATCCATCGTTGGAAACATCACAGCAAAGGGTTTCAGCTCCCTGCCCTTGAGCGCCCGGAGCCGACTCACAGACTGCCCGTTGTTTGGGTCGCAGGCCAGGTGGTAACCGCCGATGCCTTTGATGGCGGCGATGCCGCCAGCCTTCAGGCATTGCGCAGCCTTTTCAAGGGCCGCCTCGCCTTCCCATTCCCCCGTGCGGTCTCTCCAGAGCAGCGTGGGGCCGCAGTCGTGGCAGCACACCGTTTGTGCGTGGTAGCGGCGGTTGGTGGGGTCAGCATATTCCTTGGCGCAGGCCGGGCACATCGGGAAGTCGGTCATCGACGTGGTGTCGCGGTCATAGGGCACCCGCTCCAGGATGCTGTAGCGCGGCCCGCACACGGCGCAGCTGATGAACGGGTGGCGGAACCTCCGGTTCGTGTTGTCCAGCAACTCGCGCATGCAGTCTGTGCAGATGGGGAAGTCCGCCGGCAGCATTGCCACATAGCCTGCGGTGGAGGGGAGGATCACAAAACCTTTGTCTTGGTAGGGGCGGGGTTCATCGTCAACCGTTGTTTGCGTTATCTCCGCGATCTCCGCCATCTCGGGCTTTCTTTGCCGGATCGCTGAGACAAACGCATCCAGCCTTTCAGCTTCCGCGCTGGCGATGATCTCCACATTTGGAGCCGATGTTTTTCACCGATCCGGCGATGCCAAACTCCTTGGCCAGCAGTGCCAGAAAGGGGCGCATGCCCACGCCCTGCACCATGCCGCGGAGGAAAATGCGGCGCGTCACTGCCCCTTGCGCTTCTGCTCCAGCCAACGGGCCGCCTCCTCATATCCCTCGCCGGTTTTGCCGGAAACCTTGAAGACCGGCGCCGTCTTGTTGAGCGCCCGCACACCCTTCATGAAGTAGGCCTCGTCAAAGTCCACATAAGGGATCAGGTCGCACTTGTTGATCAGGATCACATCAGCCTTCTCAAAAGCCAGCGGATACTTGTAGGGTTTGTCGCTGCCCTCGGTCACGGTGAGGATCAAAAGTTTCACATGCTCGCCGATGTAAAACTCCGCCGGGCACACCAGGTTGCCCACATTCTCGATGAAGAGCATGCTGCCGTCTACGAGCTTCAGGCTGTCTGCCGCCTGGTCAATCACCGGCGCATCCAGGTGGCAGGCCCCCTGGGTGTTGATCTGCTGGGTGGGGATGCCCATGCCTTCCAGCTTTATCGTGTCGATGTCGCTTTCAATGTCGCCTTCGATCACGCCCACGTTCCTGTCTGAAAGGTGCTCAATGATGCGGATCAGGCTGGTGGTTTTGCCGGCGCCCGGTGCGCCCAGCACGTTGACCACAAAGATGCCGCGGTGGTTGAACGCGCCATGCATCTTTTCGGCGATGCGGTCATTCTCGGTCAGCACCGCTTCCATCACCGGCACCCGGATCGTCTTCCTCATCGGTATCGTCCCCTTTATCGGTCAAAATTTCAATTTCCTCAATATAAAGCTCCTTGCCCGTCTCGGTGGGGCTCCCCTCGCCGCCGCATTCGGGGCAGTCGAAGGAGTAGGGCTTTCGTTCAAACAGGGTGCCGCAGCCGTCACAGCGCAGCAGCGGCCTCACGCGCCGCACGGCAAGGCGCGCGCCCTGGCACATTGTGCCGGCGGCGACAATGTCAAAATACATCTGTATGCTCTCCGGTACATAGCCGGTGCTGTCGCCCACCACCAGAAGAATGGACTTCACCGCCTGACCACCGTGCAGGCGGGCGTGCTCGGAAGCCTTGCCGATGATGGACTGAACCAGCGGAAGCTCGTGCATGGCCCCCTCCGTATGCTTCTGCTTGCATATTATAGTGCGCCTGTTGGCATTATACAACGAAATGCCCTGCTTGGATTGTGCCGGTGGGCACAAAATCGCGGGGATATCCCGCCGCTCTTTGTGCTATACTTTGACGGAGTTGGCAGGATCTGCCAAACAATGATCCGGAGGGTATACCATGCAGGTGATGATTGAAAATGACAAGCTTTCCGTGGGCTCCAGGACCGCCGGGGCGGAGCTCACCAGCATCCGGCTGAAAGCGGACGGCACCGAGTATCTGTGGCAGGCCGATCCCAAGCACTGGAACCGCCACGCGCCGCTGCTGTTTCCGATTGTGGGGTCTGTGGCAAACAACCAATACACCTATGGCGGCAGGCAATACACACTGAAGAACCATGGCTTTGCCCGCGACAGCGAGTTTGATATCACCCATGAATCGGAGCAGGCCGTGACTTACCGCCTTGCGAGCAGCCCGAAAAGCCTGGCCATGTATCCGTTCCGTTTTGCTCTGGATGTGTCCTACCGGCTGGAGGGCAGCGCTGTTGTTGTGGGTTACCGTGTGGAAAATGCTGATGACAAGGAAATGGTTTTCTCCATTGGCGCTCACCCGGCCTTCAACTGCCCGATTGCGGCGGGCGGCACCTTTGAAGATTATTATCTGGAGTTTGAGAAAAACGAGACGCTGGACCGGCAATATGTGAATGCCGCCAACCTGCTGATTGCCGGAAAGAGCGAGCCATTCTTGCGCAATGAGAGCATCAAGCAGCTTTCCGGCGGCATGTTTGCTGACGGTGCGTTTATTCTGGATGGCATGCAGTCTTCCGCGGTGGCGCTGAAGGGCAACAAGACAAGCAAGTCTGTCACGGTGCGCTTCCCCGGCTTCCCCCAGCTGGGCATCTGGGCGCCGCCCGGCGCGCCGTTTGTGTGCATCGAGCCGTGGTATGGCATCGCAGAATCAACGGACTTTTCCGGCGACCTGACGCAGAAAAAGGCCGCGCTGCGGCTGGAGCCCGGAGCCGAGTTTAACAGTGAATACAGGATCGTCCTATCATAAAAACCAATAAAACAAAGGCGTGGGGAATGCCCCACGCCTTTTTTGCTATCGGTCCGGATCATTTGCGCTGTGACATGCGATCCATATAGGTTTGTATCGCCTCAATCCGGTCTTTTCGATCCCGCTGAAGCTCCGTTTCATATCTGGCTTCCAGCGGCTCAATCCAGATTCTGTGGTCGTTCCAGTCAACTGCGTCATAGACATGGTGCTCTTTGTCTCGGGATTCATCGGCAACGATGTCGGCCATCACACCGTCGATGCACAGCCGCCCGAAATACCGCACCACCCAGCTGCCCCCGAGATCCTGGAACGGTTCGACCACAGACTCGGCAAACAGCTCCCGCACCTTGTTGAAATCCTCGGTGTGGATGACCAGATCCAGGTCATGGGGCTTGATCTCTACGCCCAGGACAGCTTCGCTGGCGCTGCCGGTGATGTACCACTCAATCTGCCCGATGCATCGATCGGCGAAGGTGTGCAGCGCGGCGCGCCAATCACCGGCTCCGGTAAGCATCGACTCCCCCAGCCGGCTGAAGTTTGCCCGGATTAGTTCCTTGTCTCCGATCTGTTTCGGATATGCTTTGATATAGCGATCTCCATCCTTACGAAACCATGCTGCCAGCACATTGCCCTCGTGATCCTGTGCGACGTCTTCGGCGCACAGCACGAATTCGGTTTCGGTTTCATAACAGGTGCATTTCATCGCGCGCTCTCCTCAGAACCTTCTTGGGGTTGAGTATAGCGCTTACAGTGGGGAATCTCTTGATCCCAATTGCTTTGCTAGCGGATCGTCTAGCTTGCCGCCGGCCCTTTCGTCCCGATGTCAAAAAGGGAAAGGTGCACATTCTTGCGGTAACACACCACGCGCACGGTGAATACGATCACCATCGCCAGCGCCACAGCCAGGTCGCGGCCCAGCCACCGGTGCAGGAACCACAATGCCAGCACGCCGGCAATCACCGCCGTGGCATAGATTTCCTTGCGAAGGATCGCCGGGATCTCCTGCACCAACACGTCGCGCATCATGCTGCCGCCAATGCCGGTGATCACCGAAACAAACAGGAAGGCCAGAAACGAGTAGCCGCTCTCAATGGCCATCATGCCGGCCACCGTGGTAAACACCGACAGGCCCAGCGCGTCAATGACCACGAAGGGCCAGCCCCAGCGGATCTTCTCCCGCAGCAGCATCACCGCCACCGCAACCGCCAATATCACGGCGGTGTATAGATAGTTGGAGAAAAACACCGGGATGCCCCGGTCCATCACCACGTCGCGGATCACGCCGCCGCCTACGGATGTGACGAAGGCAAGCACCAGGATGCCGAAGATATCCAGCTTTTTCTCCACAGCCACAATGGCGCCGGAGGCCGCAAAGGCGGCCACGCCGATCACTTCAATGATTTCCAGGATGTCAATGGGCGCCATATCAATACCTGCCGTATTGTTGGATCGCGTGCATCACGGCCCGCATGCTGGTCAGAAGGCTGCCGTTGTTGATGGATCCTGCGGTGAACACATTGAGGCCCCTTTGGGGCTTTGCCATCTCGCAGTCGCGCCGCACCTCGGCCACAATGGCAGCCTCATCGTTTCGCATAAACGTGAAAGGCGCCAGCTGCCCGTCGATACGGGTGCGGGGCATGTGCCGGTGGATCTCCTCCACGGTGAGCGTGGGCCCGAAATTGCAGGCGGTGAGGTTAAGCCTGCCCAAAATGGGCAGCAGATGGCCCATCGGTGAATCGGAGTGCTGGTAGCGGTAATCACCTGGGTTGGGGCTCCAGTGGTCAAACATGCGTTTCAGGATGGGGTAAGCGAACTGCTCATACATGTCCGGGGTCAGAAGGCAGCAGTCGTCGTCGTTGAAGCCGAACCCCGCCGGGCGGTCTGTGGCTGAGCAGCCTGCTTCCTCATCCATCAACGTTGCCAACGCAAACACCGCGTCGGAGATCACACTGCTGAAACGGTCCGCGAGCTCCGGCTCGTCCACCAGCAAAAAGATCAGGTTCTCCACGCCGTAGAGCGACATCGCCAGCGTGACAGGCCCCCGGATGCTGCGGAAGGTGGGGGGCAGGATGCCATAGCTCTCATAGACCCGCTTCTTTTCATGCTCCCAGTTATCCGGCAGCGCAAACCCGCGGATCTCAGCGATGCGCTTTTCGGCGGTGTCCAGCACCGCTTCCAGCTCCTTGGGCGTGCTGCAGCTGGGCATCAGCCAGTTGGATTCGCCCTGCACCACATATTTGCCCCCGAAGATTTCGTGGATGCCCCTGATTTCCGGCAGCTTCATATCCTGCTCCGGCAGCCACTCAGGTAGCAGCCGCCGGCCCACGATCTGCTCGGCCTTGTCATTGTATCGGCGGTTGAGCGCAAGCCTGCGCTCCCTTGGCGCTTCCAGCCAGGGTGTGCCGTGTTCGCCCAGCTCGGCATAGACGCATTCCTCGCTCATCGCGATGCCCAGCGCCACCTGCGGCGCGGCGGGCGAAAAGCAATTGTCCTCATGGGCCAGGGCATCGTCCTTCCAGAACTGCTCCAGATCGACAGGCAGCATGGCGAACCTCCGGGTTTTTTGATGAACGGCACAATGATACCATGGAGCAATGCAGAGGTAAATTGAACAAATATAGAATCTTCTTGGAAAATCGGGGGTGACGCTCCGCGCAACATAAAGAGGATGCGCGGGCAGGAAATGGAAGGTTCTGTGATATACTATTCTGGAAGGGTGTGATCCGTATGAAGATAACCTTGCTGGGCCACAGCGGCTTTGTGGCGGAGGGGCAGTCGGCATGCCTTGTCTTTGATTATTATACCGACGAGCAGGGCATGGTGGGCCGGCTGCCATTTGGGAGCAAGCCGGTGGTGTTCTTCGTCTCACACAGCCACCAGGATCATTACAACCCCAGGATTCTCAAGTATGCCGGGGAATCGGTGGGCTATGTGCTGGGCGCCGGAATCAGCATGCCGGCGGCAGCCAACACCGTCATGCTGCATAAGGGACAATCGGCTTCGCTGTTTGGCGTGGCTGTGACGGCATTTGGCTCCACCGACCAGGGCGTTTCCTACCTGGTGGAGCTGGAGGGCAAGAAGCTTTTTCACGCCGGCGACCTGAACGACTGGTATTGGGAGGAGGAATCCACCGCCGAGGAGCTGCTGCACGATGAGCAGTGGTTCCTGGATGAGATCAAGCCTCTTGCGGGCAGCCGCCCCGACGTGGCGTTTTTCCCGGTGGATGCCCGCCTTGGCCGCCACGCCATGCGGGGAGCGATTCACTTTGCCAGGGCGGCCGCGCCGAAGCTGCTGGTGCCGATGCACCTGAACGGCGGCGTGGAGCTGCCCGCCCGGCTGGCGCAGGCGTTCGCAGCGGAGGGCATTTCCACAGCGGTCGCCCCAATCACCCGGCCCGGAGACAGCGTCACAATCTAAACAAATACTGATACAGGAGGAGCATCATGAAATTTTCAATCAACCACACCAACATCAATGTGAAAGACCTGGAAAAGTCTCTGGAGTTTTATGGCAAGGCGTTGGGGATGAGCGAAGTGCGCCGCCACAACGCCGCCGACGGCAGCTTTGCCATCGTTTTTTTGAGCGACGGCGCGTCGGCCCACCAACTGGAGCTCACCTGGCTGCTCGACAAGGAAGGCCCCTATGAGCTGGGCGACAACGAGTCTCACATCGCTTTCCTTGTGGATGACTATGCCGCAGCCCACGCGCTGCATGAGGAAATGGGCTGCATCTGCTTTGAAAACAAAGCCATGGGCATTTATTTCATCGAGGATCCGGATGGCTACTGGCTGGAAATCATTCCCGCGCGGCGATAACCTCTAGGCAAACAGCAGCAGGCTCAGCGCCATCACGGCCATACCGGCCACCAGGCCATAGATGGCCACGTGGTGCTCGCCGTATTTTTCCGCTGTGGGCAGCAGCTCATCCAGCGAAATATAGACCATGATGCCGGCCACGGCGGCGAAGATGATGCCAAACATCGCGTCGTTGAAAAGCTTCATCAGCAGGAAAAAGCCCACCAGTGCGCCCACCGGTTCGGAAAGGCCTGATAAAAACGACATCCAGAACGCGCGCTTGCGGTTGCCTGTGGCAAAATAGATGGGCGCTGAAACGGCGATGCCCTCCGGGATGTTGTGGATTGCGATGGCCACGGTGATGCTCACGGCCATGGTGGTGTCCTGCAGCGCGCTGGTAAATGTGGCCAGGCCTTCCGGGAAGTTGTGTATGCCGATGGCCAGCGCCGAGATCATGCCCATGCGCATCAGCGCCTTGTCGCCCGGTTTTTTGTCGGCAAGGTCGCTGGCGTCGCGCATTTCATGGGGGTTGTCGGCGCTGGGCACCAGCTTGTCAATCAGCGCGATCAGGCCAATGCCGGCAAAAAACGCGGCAGTCGTGACCCAATAGCCGGTGGGGTGGCCATAGTAATTGGTGAGAGAATTTTTGGCTTTCACAAAAATTTCCACCAGCGACACATAGATCATCACGCCGGCAGAAAAACCCAGCGCAGCCGACAAAAACCGGCGGTTTGTCTTCTTGGTATAGAGCGCGATCAGGCTGCCGATGCCGGTGGAAAGGCCGGCGATCACGGTCAAACCGAAGGCGAACAGTATTTTTTCTGTTGAAAATTGCATAACTGCTCCACAAGTGATGGGATAGTCTGATTTTATCGTATTTTTCGGATATGTCAACAACGCACCCCGATCTGTCAGGTTTTCACAACTTGCTGCTTATGGTATAATTCACCCATGAAACTGATGCATGTTAATCGCAAGAAAATCACTTTTGTTGCCGCGCTCTTGCTGGGTGCGGCATTGTTGCCAGCCTGCGCCAATGTCACAGCCCAGCCCACGCCTACCGCCACGCCGCCGGTGACAATCGGCGAGGCTTCCTATGCCGACGGGCGCGGTCTGCAACTGGGCTTTCATTTGCTCTATGCGATGGATGCCGGCAGTGGCAACGGCGTGCTGGGCACCACAAGCCTCTCCGGTGTGCTGGCCGCGGCCAAGTATGGTGCCGCCGGAAATACCGCCAACGCTCTGGAGAGCCAGCTTGGCATGCAGGGCATGCTGCCCCGGCAAATCAATGAGGTGGCGCTGAGGATGCGCCAGGCCGTCGAAAAGCTTAAGTTTGGCCGGTTCACCACGGCCTGGTGCATGGTGTTTGGCAACGGCCAGTATGTCAAGGAAGGTTTTCTCACCGACACCAGGCAGATGCTGCAGATGAAGTCCCTGTTTCCTTCGGTGCCGATGGAGGGCGAGTCGGGGCAGGCCTATCTGGATGAGTGGGCAGATGACAACACCGGCGGCAGGGAGAAGAAACTGGGGTTCATGGTTCCGGAGGCCAACGCGCCCTTTTTCGTGGATATCCTCACCGCCGATCCGGACTGGCAGCTGGCGCTGGACACCGGCAAGTCACGCCCCCTTCCGTTTGTGATGGAGGGCGGTCAGGAGACAGCCGTGCCCACACTGGTGTGTTACCAGAGCTGCGGCGTCTACAGCAGCGTGGACGGCGCGGTGGCGGTGCTCCCCCTGGCCGGTGATGAGACGCGGCTGGTGGTGATGATGCCGCCGGAGGACATGAGCCTGCGTGAGTTCATCCCGGTGGCCGCCGCCCGGCATGACGAATGGCTGGGCAAGGCGGAGTGGTCCAAGCAGAGGGTGCTGCTGCCCCGCTTCAGCCTGGAATATGCCGGCTCCGTGATGCCGGTGCTGGAGCAGGCGGGCCTGAGCCAATATCTGGGGGAGGGCTCCGACTACAGCGGCATGGGCAAGGGCTTATATATCTCCGACGTGCTGCACAAAGCGTCGCTGGTGGTGGATGAAAGCGGTTTGGAAGAACCGGACCCCACGGTGACCTATCGCCGGGGCGTCAAAGACGACATCCCCACGCTGGCAGTGAACCGCCCCTTCCTGGTGCTGCTGGAGCGCACCGATCCCAGTGGCTTCAATGAAGGCCAGATCCTGATGATGGGCTTTGTGCGCGACCCGCTGGCCGCCGCGATCAAATGAAACGGAGAATGACCGATGAAGCTGGAGATATTGGATTACGCCGTTGAGCAGACCGTTGCGCTGTGCCGCATTCCCAGCCCCACGGGCTACACGAAG
This sequence comes from Bacillota bacterium, assembly GCA_023428265.1. Taxonomy (GTDB): domain Bacteria; phylum Bacillota; class Clostridia; order Christensenellales; family UMGS416; genus JAEYRA01. Next base: position 14,750 of record JAEYYW010000142.1, read on the forward strand.
CAGGCTTCCCAATACCTGATGGACGAGCTTGCCCGGCTGGGTTTCGCGCCGAAACTCACCAACAAGGGCGCGGTGCTCTGCTGCCTGGGCGGCCAGGGCGAAGGGTTGCTGGTGGCAGCCCATGTGGACGCGCTGGGCCTGATGGTGCGCTCCGTCAAGCCAAACGGCAGGCTGCGCTATGAGCCTTTGAACGGCTACAGCCACTTCCACGCCGCCACGGAGAATGTGACAATTTTTACCCGCTCCGGAAAAACGTTTACCGGCACGATCCAGTGTGACAAGCCTTCGGTGCATGTGTTCGGCAATACGGACAAGGTGAACAAGGACGACGGCGCGATGGAGGTGCTGCTGGATGAAGAAGTTGCCTCCGCAGAAGATGTGAAGAAACTGGGCATCGGCCCCGGAGACTACATCGCCTATGACCCCCGCACCATCGTGACCGAAAGCGGCTTTCTGAAAAGCCGCCACCTGGACGACAAGGCCGGCAGCGCCTGCCTGCTGGCGCTTGCCCGGATGGTGAGCGAAGGCCTGGCCCTGAAGCGGAAGGTCTGGCTCTATTTCACTGTGCACGAGGAGGTGGGCCACGGTGGGGCCTCCGGCATCCCGGAGGGCGTTGTGGAGGTGATCTCGGTGGATATGGGCGCCGTGGGCGGCGACCTGGGCTGCGATGAAACCAAGGTTTCCATTTGCGCCAAGGACTCTGCCGGGCCATACCACTACGACGTGGTGAACGCGCTGATTGACGCGGCGGAGCAGGCCGGCTGCGCCTATGCCGTGGATATCTATCCTTACTACGGCTCCGATGTGGATGTGACGCTGCGGGCTGGCTACGACGTGCGCCATGGCCTGATCGGCCCCGGTGTGTATGCCTCCCACGGCTATGAGCGCACCCACAAAAAGGCGCTGGAAAACACAATCCGGTTGCTGGAGCGGTATGTCCAGTAACATTTTGATTATATTGTTGCGTACCCCTTATGCATGAAACCACCATGAATGCCCAAGCGGGGCTCGGAGTGAGTGCCACATGAGGATGAAATGGCTGTCATGGCGTGCGCTGACCGATGTTGTGTTTCCGGTGATGGCCGGATCACTCCTCTATTTGCTGTTCAGACCGGTTGGGCTGTTGTTTCATAGGTGGCTGCAGCATGCCGAGTTAGGTTTTGTCTCTCTTGGGCGTTCGAGTGCTCTTGTTGCGCTGCCAGAGAATCCGGTTACCGAATGGCTGCTGTTCTGTTTGCCCGACGGTTTGTGGCTTTTTGCGTTTGCCAACGCGTTGCTGCTGATCTGGAGGGAGTCTGCGCCCCGGTGGCGGCTGGTTATCCTGGGGGCGCTCGCCGTGTTCTATGTGATCTATGAGATATTACAGGGCACCGGTGCGATCTCCGGCACCTTTGATCTGATGGATGTATTCACCGGCCTGCTGGCGCTGGCTGTCTCCGCGTTGATCCACTTGCCAAAAGGAGGTGTTTATCCTGTCGGGGAGATCAAAGGTTGCTAGGGCTCTCTTAACCATTGCCGTTACTTCAATATTTCTGGCGTTGTTGGTTGCTACATCGCCCCCGGCCCCGCAAGTCAACGACTATGTGATGGAGGACACGATCCGGTGGGGCGATCTGGACGTCAAAGTGCTTGATATCCTCCGGCTTCAGCAGTATCAGAAACTGGAACTGAAAAGTGGCTTTGAGTTTGTCATGATCCACGTTTCATTTCAAAATAACACCTCAACGGATCAGTGGTTTCCAACCGAGCCGGATCTATTCTTCCTGTCGGAAGACGGCCAGACATATGAGCCGGTTGCGATGGAGATGGAGAAGGCAAATCCCTATGTTCATCGCTTTGAACCTCAAGAAGAAGCCAAGGCAACCTATGTCTACATGATTCCAAAAGGGCAAACCGGTTTATCCCTATCTTTCACGTATACCAAAAACGGCGGCTCCATCAAGTCGGTTGTATATATGGAGTAAGGATCATGCTGTTCCTGGAGGGGAGGGCTGACCATGACAAAGAAACACGTTGTCCGAAAGGTATTGCTTTCGCTTGCTGTTGCTGCGGTGTTCCTGTTTCTTGCGGCTGGTTCTTCTTCCAAACAGGAGAAGACCAGCCAGTTTGAACCCGGCGATGTGATTGGCTGGGGAAATATCCAGCTCACTGTGCTTGGTATGGAACGAACCCAAAAGCATCGTTTGGCGGAGTTGAAACAGGATCATGAGTTTATTCTTGTGCGGGTGCGGTTTGTTAATAAACAGAATAGGGATCTCTCATTCCCCGATGATCCAGATCAATTTTTTCTAGATGTCGGAGGAAAGCAATATAAGCCTGCAGCAATGGAGCTTGACAAGGAGAATCCCTATGTGTACCGGTTCGCTGCAGATGAAACAGCCAGCGCCGTGTATGTTTATATGGTGCCGGTCGGAAAGACTGGATTGGTCTTTTGCTTTGACACCTATGATGCTGAACAGAAGGGCTACATCCGGATGGAAGTCCCGCTTGATGGTTAATTTCTGAGGCAAATACCGTTTCATCTATTGACTTAAGCCTCCCTATTCGATATAATAACATTCGCGTTTCTTTACGGGTATTATCCGAATGACTCCGGTCATGATCCATAGAGGCGGCAAGGCAGGTGAATACGCAATGAAGAAGGACATCCATCCCAAGTACCGCGAGAGCACAGTGATCTGCGCTTGCGGCGAGAGGTTCCAGACCATCTCCACTGAAAAGGAGATCAAGGTGGAAATCTGTTCCCAGTGCCACCCGTTCTTCACGGGCAAACAAAAGCTCGTGGATACCGGCGGCCGTGTGGATCGCTTCAAGAAGCGCTACGGGCTGTAGAATCTGAGATTGTACAAGGCAACGCAGAATGGGGAAAACACCCCGTTCTGCGTTTCTTTACGTTCCTGTGGGCTCCGGAGTGTGCCGAAGGGCCGCGGTTTGGCGCTTCGTACCATCTCGCTATCCCTGTTTGCTCCTTATTTCCTTAGGTTCTTTTATGTTTTTCGGTTGGGTGAACTATGTTACAATAGCTCTATATCATTGGCGGGGGTTCCGCCCGAACGGAGAGATCATGAGAAAAAACAGCAGGATCGGCGGCCAGGCCGTGCTGGAGGGCGTGATGATGCGCGCCCCGGAGCGTATGGCGGTGGCCGTGCGCACACCTCAGGGCGTCATCGCGCTGGAGAAAAAGGAGCTGGTCAAGCCGGGCAAAAAGGCATGGTATCGCAAGGTGCCGTTTGTGCGCGGCGTGGTGAGCTTTGTAGACATGCTGGTGATCGGCATCCAGTCCATCAACGCGTCCGCTACGCTGATGGGCATTGAGGAGGAGCCGGGCAAGTTTGAACAGTGGATCTCCAAAAAGACCGGGAAATCAGCCATGGACATCGCCACCGGCTTTGCGATGGTGCTGGGCATGGCCCTTGCCGTCGGCCTGTTCTTTGTGCTGCCGCAGCTGCTGTCCGGGTTTTTGACAAAGACGGTGGAAAACCACTTCCTGCTGAACCTCATTGAGGGCGGCGTGCGGCTGACGATCTTCATCCTGTATCTGGCTGCGGTGTCTCTGATGCCGGATATCAAGCGCTTCTTTGCATATCACGGCGCCGAGCACAAGGTGGTGAACTGCTACGAGCACGGCGAGCTTCTCACGCCGGAAAACGCGCAGAAGTTCACGACGAGGCACCCCCGCTGCGGCACCAGCTTTCTGCTGATTGTGATGGTGATCAGCGTGCTGATCTTTGCGCTCACCGGCTGGAGTGGCCAGTGGTATGCGCGCCTTCTGATGCGGCTGGCGCTGCTGCCGGTGGTGGCGGCTGTCTCTTTTGAAACGCTGATGCTGCTGGCAAAATGGGAAAACTGGTTCACCAAGGC
>JAEYYW010000062.1 GCA_023428265.1 Bacillota bacterium
GCGATGGGGTCAAACACCTTGCCCACGTTGCTGATCTGGTTGAATCTCCGGGCGATATACCCATCCACAAGGTCGGTGGCGGCGGCGATGATATAGATTGCCATTGCCGCCAGGGGGTTGTTGTTCAGGAAGAACCAGGCCATCACGCCGACCAATACAAACCGCACCAAAGTGAGCCCGTTGGGAATCGTCAATATTTTGTTGGTGCTGTCGCTGTTGTGCATACCCCACCCCTTTATTTCATATCCAGATTATACAGCACGGGGCAAATCCGGTAAAGGCCGGCAGTTTATTCCCCATCGCCGCCCTTGACCACCGGTGAAAGCTTGAAGCTTTCCACATGGCAGCCGCGGCTGGCGGAGATCAATACATCTTTCATTTCCGAGGCAATGCCGCTCTTCTCCAGATAATCAGCCACCTCCACATGAACTTTCAGCTGCAGCCTGTCGCAGGTGAGGTTGTCTTTTGCCCGCAGGTATTGCCGCAGGATCTCCAGCGCCACCGACTGCGGCGTGAGCACGCGGCCGGAGCCGCCGCACACCTGGCAGGTGGAGTGCACGATTGTGGAAACCCTTTGGCGGATCTTTTTGCGTGTCATCTCCACCAGGCCCAGTTGCGTGATGCCCAGCACATTGGTGCGGGTGCGGTCACGCTTCAGCTCCTCCTTGAGGGCCCGCAGCAGCTCGTCTTTGCGCTGCTCGGTCTCCATATCGATGAAGTCGATCAGGATAATGCCCCCGATGTCTCTCAGGCGGATCTGGCGGGCAATTTCGGCGGCGGCTTCCAGGTTTGTGTGGAAGATCGTCTCCTGCAGGTTGTCGTCGCCCACATATTTGCCGGTGTTCACATCGATCACGGTGAGCGCCTCGGTGTGATCGATCATCAGGTAACCGCCGCTTTTGAGCCAGCTCTTCCGCTGAAACGTGCGTTTGATATCGCTCTCGATTCCAAACCGGTCAAAAATGTCATAGGCTCCGTCCGCACATTCCAGAGCGCCCTCCGGAATGCCCTGCTCCTGCATCAGCAGGCGAATCTCCTCGCAGGTTTTGCGGTCGTTGACCACAAAGCGCTTCACGTCGCGATCAAACATATCCCGAAACGCGCGCACAGCCAGGCCCTGATCGCGATAAAGCTCCTTGGGCGCGGTGGTTTTCTTCTCCAAAACCTCCAGACTGTGCCACCAGTCCATCAGAAAGGGGATTTCATCGGCAAGCTCCTGCTCGCTCACACCCTGCGCCGCAGTGCGGATGATCAGGCCCACGTTCTGCGGGCGCAAGCCTTCCGCCACGCGCTTCAGCCGCATGCGCTCGCCCTCATCCTCAATGCGGCGGGAGACGCCCACATATTCCATGCGCGGCATCATCACCATCAGGCGCGACGGCAGCGTGATGTTGGTGGTGATGCGGGCGCCCTTTGTGCCGGAGGGGTCTTTCAGCACCTGCACGAGCAGCTCCTGCCCTTCACGCACCACCTGGCGGATCAGGCGGGGCTCCATCTTCTGCTGGCTCTCCCCAAACTCAAAGTCGCTGCTGTCCAGCGCGATGTCGCCGATGTAGAGAAAGGCGTTTTTCTCCAGACCGATATCCACAAATGCCGCCTCCATGCCGGGCAGCACATTACGGACGACGCCCTTGTAGATGTTGCCGGCCAGCCGCTCGCGGCCCGGACGCTCCACGTAATACTCCACAAGATCATTGTTTTCCAGCAGCGCCACGCGAGTTTGGTAGGGGTTCACGTCAGCCAGGATGATCTTTTCCACGGTCAATTCTCCAACTAAAAAATCTCAGAAAGCGGCAGTTGCCGCCCGCCTTTCGTTGCATACAGGTCCAGCCGGATCATTGCCCGTGCCGGCTCCGCCGTGCCCAAGGCCGCCTTCACCACAAGCTCGGGCCGGATGTTGAGCGCGCTGCCGGCGGCAAGGAAGAGCTCCGCCACACCATTGTTGATTTCAATGGAGTATATCCCCTTGCGAATCTCCATGGCGGCAGGGCCGTTTTTTCCGTCTTTGACCACGTCGATGGTCACCCTGTCAAGCAGGGCTTTGAACCGCTTCACTTCATCCTCTGACAGCGGCCCGGCAAACTCAATGCGCCAGCGGGCAGCGGTCACCTGCGCCATCAGCGTGGCCATGCCCTTGGGGATTTCCCACACGCCGGTGGCCTTCAGTCCGTCAGGCAGTGCGCCGTTCAACTGATCCATGGCTTGCTTCAGCGGGTAGCCATCGGGAAGGGCGATTTCCATATATTCCCCTTCAGACAGGTATCCTAACCCCAAAGCCTGGGCAAAAGACATCACGATGTGCGGGTGGAAGCCCTGCGAATATTGGGCAGGCAGCCCGGCCCGGCGGATTGCGCGGTTCATCGCGCGCATCAGGTCCAGATGGGCAATGTAGCGAGTGGCCCCGCCCTTAATAAACTTGAACGCCGCTCTCATTTTGCCCCTCCGCACACTTTCTGCATGCCGCATCCAAGGCAGCCGTCACGGCAGTCTTCCGTTGTTTCGCCTGCCTCAGCCCGCTGCCTCTCAGCCCAAAGGAAATCCTTGCAGACACCGGAGCCCAGATGGTCCCACGGCAGGATCTCATCCTCCCCCGCCCTGCGGTTGGCATAGAAGGCAGGGTCCACGCCGGCTTCGGCAAAGGCGGCCTGCCAGCGCTCCATCGAGAAATGCTCGCGCCAGCTGTCAAACCGGGCGCCCTGCTGCCAAGCCCGCAGCAAAACCCCGGACATTAGCCTGCCGCCCCGGGCAAACGTCGCTTCCAGCAGCGAAAGCTTGGCGTCATGCCAGCTGTAGTCCACCCCGCCGATTTTCAGAGCCTGCTTCAGCAGCTTCTGCTTGCGGATGAGCTCATCCACGGTGTCCTGCCCGTCCCACTGGAAGGGTGTGTGGGGTTTCGGCACAAAGTTGGAGGTGCTCACCAGGATGCTGACCGGCCTGCGCCGCTTCTCCTTGGGGAGCTTCCGGTATTCGCTGATGACCTTTCTGGCCAGATCGGCGATGCCCAGCAAATCGTCGTCGGTCTCTCCGGGCAGGCCAAGCATGAAATAGAGCTTCACCTTGTCCCACCCGGCTTCAAACGCGTCGCGGACGCTTCGCATCAGGTCTTCCTCGGTAACGTTCTTGTTGATCACGTCGCGCATGCGCTGGGTGCCGGCCTCCGGGGCCATTGTCAGGCCCGTGCGCCGGCCCCCTTCCAGCGAGTCCATGTATTCCTTGCCATGGGCGTCCAGCCTCAAGGATGGCAGTGACAGCGACACATTGCCCGAGCACGGGCCGGCCTTCAACGCCGCAACAAGCTCCGCAAAGCGGCTGTAGTCGCCGGTGCTGAGGGAAGACAGCGACACCTCGTCATAGCCGCTGTTTTTCAGGCTTTCCGCCGCGTGGCGCACCAACGTCTCCACCGAGCGCTCGCGGACGGGCCGGTAAATCGTGCCGGCCTGGCAGAAGCGGCAGCCTCTGGTGCAGCCCCGGAATATCTCCAGCGTCACCCGGTCGTGCACCACATCCAGAAAGGGCACAATCGGCTTGTCCGGCCAAGGTGCTGCATCCAAATCGCACAGCACGCGCTTTTCCACCACGGCAGGCACTCCGGCGGAGGTTGGTTTGATCGACTGGATTGTGCCGTCCTCGTGGTAGCGCACATCATAAAGCATCGGCACATAGACGCCGGGGATTGCGGCCAGGCGGAGCAGCAATTCGTGGCGGGAGAGGCCGTCGCGCTTCGCCTGCTTCACGGCATCCACTATCTCGCCGGTGACCTCCTCGCCATCCCCCAGCACGAAGCAATCAATGAACTCCCACAACGGCTCCGGGTTATAGGCGCATGGGCCGCCGGCAATCACCAGGGGGTGGCCGGGGCCGCGCTCGGCGGACTTGAGCGGTAAACCGGCCAGATCCAGCATATTGAGCACGTTGGTGTAGCACATCTCATATTGCAGCGTGAACCCGATGATGTCGAAATCCTTGATTGGGTCGCCGCTTTCCAACGCATAAAGCGGGATGGCGGCCTGCCTGAGCTCCCGTTCCATATCTCCCCAGGGAGCGAAGACCCGCTCACACCAGGTGTCCGCCCGGCTGTTCAGCACATGATACAGAATGCGGGTGCCGAGGTGGGACATGGCGATTTCATAGGCATCCGGGAACGCGAACGCGAACCGGATGTCCACAGTGGACGGGTCTTTGACGATGGTGTTGACTTCTCCGCCGGTGTAGCGGGCGGGCCGCTCCACGCGGGGAAGGATGCTTTCCAATTTGCTGTTGTACAAATTCATTCTCCAGTCTTTGGATTGGCCCGGAGGCCTTCGTGGTATAAGCAACTGGCAAGTGCTGCAAACGCCGCCAGGTCCAGCTGCTCAGCCCTGCCCTGCGGGTCTAGCCCGGCAAGGGATAGCAAACGGGCAGCCTCGTCACCGCTGATGCCGAATGAGGCGGCCACATTGTTGCGCAGCGTCTTTCGCCTGGCGGCAAAGCACCCGCGCACGGTTTTTTCAAACATCGCCATATCCGGCACGGCAGCCGGCGGTTCGCGGCGAACCACCATTTTCAGCACTGCCGACTGCACCCTGGGCGGCGGGGAAAAGGCTCCTGCCGGCACCAGGAAGGACCGCTCCGCCTCCGTGCGAAACTGCACGGCCACCGAGATGGCGCCATAATCCTTGCTGCCGGGTTCGGATACGAGCCGGTCAGCCACTTCCTTCTGCACCATCACGGTCAGGCTCACAATGGGCAGGCCGCTCTCCAGCAGCCGCATGATCACCGGCGTGGTGATGTAATACGGCAGGTTGGCCACCACCTTGAAAGGCTTGCCCTCAAAGGTGTCGCGCCAGATGGCTTCCATGTCAGCCTTCATGATGTCGGCATGCACGATGACGGTGTTGGTATGCGGTGACAGCCGCTCTCGCAGCCGGGGGATTAGCGCTCCGTCCAGCTCCACGGCTGCAACCTTGCCGGCCCGCGAGGCCAACACCTCCGTGAGCGTGCCCAGGCCCGGGCCCACTTCCAGCACGCAGTCGTCACAGCACAGCCCGGCGGTGTCTGCAATCTTGCTCAGTATCCCTTTGTCAAACAGGAAATGCTGCCCCAGCTTCATCCCCCGCGGTTGGCCGATCCTCTTATTTGGCATATTCCCCCCAAAACAATGGCACTATTATACAGCCTCCAGCCAAAAGAAAAAAACCCATTTGCGTATTATTGTCGCTCAATTCGTAGAAAATATCAGTAAAGTAAGCACCTGGAGGGATTTCCATGAAGCGAATGTTTGCAATATTGCTCGCGGCCGCATTGGTATTGGCAGGCTGCAGGCAGCCGATCAAGACCCCCGCGCCCTCTCCTTCCGCAGCACCGGCTGGGTCTGCGGCGGCATCACCATCGGCAGCGCAGCAAAACGCCGAGGTTCCAAAACTTCCGGAGCGCTTCGCCAACAAAACGGCGAATGAGATGATCCTGAAGGTTTATGACATCAAAACCAAGCAAATCTCAGAGCTCCCGGCGGAAGAATATCTGTGCGGCGTGCTGGCCGGTGAAATGCGCAAGGACTGGCCGGCGGAGGCACTGAAGGCGCAGGCGATCATCGCCCGCACTTTCCTGATGCATTTCCTGACCGAAAACGCAACCAGCAAGGTGAGCCCCGACGCGGATATTTCCACAGACCCGGAGGAATCGCAGGCTTATGACGCCGCCGGTATTGATGACAACATCAAAAAGGCAGTCAACGACACAAGCGGCATGGTAATCGCCCACAACGGCCAGTTCATCCGCGCCTGGTTTCACTCGGCGTCGGGCGGCAAGACCGCCGACGCACTGGAAGGACTGAACTTCCAGGAGGAAAACCCGCCCTACATCCATTCCGTTGATTCCGATGAGTCCAAAGCCCCGAAGGAATTCACCGAGTGGGAAAACACGTTCACCACCGATGAGATCAGCGAGGCGATGACCAAGATGGGAATCGGCGCGGAGAAGGAAATCTCCGACATCAAGCTGGGCAAGACCGGGCCTTCCGGCAGGGCAACCACGCTGATTGTGAACGGCAACGAGATCTCCGCGCCGGAATTCCGCCTGGCGATGGACCCGATCAAGTTTCGCTCCACATGGATCACAGATCTCAAATTCGACGGCAGCAAGCTGACCGTGAAGGGCAAGGGCTTCGGCCATGGTGTGGGGATGTCTCAATGGGGAGCCTTCCAGATGGCCAGCGATGGTAAAACCGCCGAAGATATCATCAAGCACTACTTTAAGGACGTTGTAGTGGTGAACCTGTGGAACAAATGACCGACCGGTAAACATATCGCATTCGTATATGGGGCGGGCATGGAGTCCCGCCCCTTCCGGGCTACATCCTCACAATCAATGCAACCGCTCTGGCAGACATGCCCTCTTCCCTGCCTTCAAAGCCCAGACGCTCCGTGGTGGTGGCCTTGACGTTGACAGCTTCCGCATCGACGCCAAGTATCCCGGCAATGTTTTGCCGCATCTTGCTGATGTAAGGCGCGAGTTTGGGCCGCTGCGCCGCCACGGTGGCGTCCACATTGCTGGGTTTCCAGCCGTGCTCCCGCAGAAGGGACACCACATGCTCCAGAAGCAGCAGGCTGGATATGCCCTGATAGCGCTGGTCGCTGTCGGGGAAATGGCGGCCGATGTCACCCAGGCCCGCCGCACCCAGCAAAGCATCCATCACGGCATGGGTGAGCACGTCGGCGTCGGAGTGGCCCAAAAGGCCCAGCCCATGCGGGACCTCCACACCGCCCAGTATCAGCGCCCTGCCTTCCACCAGCCGGTGCACGTCATACCCTTCCCCAATCCTCATGCCGTAACCCCTGCCTTCCCTGGCCTCGATGATCGCCGCGCCGTGGCGAATGTCTTCCGGCGTGGTGAGCTTGATGTTGTCTGCAGAGCCCTCCACCAGCCACACCTGGTGGCCGGCCAGCTCAGCCACGGCTGCGTCGTCGGTTGCATCCACGCCGGCCGCGGATGCCTTTTCATATGCCTCCAGAATCATGCGGTAACGGAATGTCTGCGGCGTCTGCACATTCCACATCGTGCTGCGGTCGGGCGTGGAGCGGACGCATCCGTCATTACCGGCAACCTTCACAGTGTCGCGGCTCTTGATGGCTGCCACGCCAGAGCCCTTCTCACAGGCAGACCGTATCGTTCTTTCAATGATCTCCGCCGTGGTAAACGGCCTGGCTCCATCCTGAATGGCCACAACCTGGCAGCCATCCGGCAGGGCCTTCAGACCATGATAGACCGATTGGCCCCTGGTTCCCCCGCCGGCCACCACTGTTTTCAGCTTGCCGATGGACCACCGCGCAGCCAGACCGGAGCAATCCTGCAGGCGTTCCGGCGCGGTAACCAGGCAAATCCAGTCGATGGCGGGGCATGCCTCAAAGGCTTCCAGGCAGCGGCGCAGAGCCGGCTTGCCGCCGAGGTTGATCATGCCCTTGTCTCCGCCCCCCATGCGGGCGGAGCGGCCGGCTGCCACAATAACGGCGCAGACCATCGGTCAGTCCTCCTTGATTTCGCGATAGAGCTCCGACGCGCCGTGCCTGGACGCAGCCTCGCGCACATCCAGCACCTCATAGCGGCCGGTGTGGTTGCCAAACGCTATCTCAATGAGATCGCCGGGTTTGACCTCCACTGAGGCTTTGGCCGGCTTGCCATTGATGCTCACACGGCCCACGTCGCAGGCCTCGTTGGCGACCGTTCTTCGTTTGATGATCCTTGAAACCTTCAGGAACTTATCCAGGCGCATATTCATCCTCCAGAGGCAAATCTGCCTCAAAAAACTGCCAAAAGGCGGGTAATTACTACCCGCCTTATATCATGCATTATTGCTTGAGATTTACTTGAGGGAATCCTTGAATGCCTTGCCGGCCTTGAAAGAGGGCACGGTGGCGGCGGCAATGCTGATGGCTTTGCCGGTGCGGGGGTTAATGCCTTCGCGGGCAGCGCGCTTCTTGGCCTCGAATGTGCCAAAGCCAATAATCTGCACCTTTTCGCCATTGTTGAGGGCGCTGGTGATGGAATCCAACAGGGCGTTCAACGCCTTTTCAGAATCCTTTTTTGTCAGTTCGCTTTTTTCCGCAATCGCGGAGATGAGCTCAGCCTTATTCACGATAATTCCTCCTCAAAGTATTCTTTGGTACTGAAGCAGGTTCATTCTAATATATTTACCGTTATTACGCAAGTATTTTTAAACAGAATCCCCTATTTATGTCAATTGCGGCGATTCCAGAGCCTTTGCCTCATCCCAAAAACAATCCATTTCTTCCAGCGTCATTGTCTCCAGAGCCCGGCCGGTTTCCGCCGCACGCTTCTCAACATGCTCAAACCTGCGGATGAACTTGCCAACCGTGCCATTGAGCGCAAACTCCGGATGCACACCGATGAACCTGGCCACATTGACTGCAGCGAACAGCACATCCCCAAACTCATCGGCCAGTTTTTCATCCCCCAGGCCCTGACTGATGGCTTCCTTAAGCTCCAGCACTTCTTCCTCGAGCTTGCCGAAAGCACCCCACACATCGTTCCAGTCAAACCCCACACGGGCCGCCTTTGCCTGCACTTTCATGCTGCGCAGCACCGCCGGCATCGCCTGCGGCACACGCCGCATCATGCCGGACTCTGTGGCTTGCCCTTTCTCCGCCTTCTTGATCTCGTCCCAGTTGCGCATCACATCGTCCGGGGTGTCGGCCCGAACACTGCCGAAGATGTGCGGGTGGCGCAGGATCATCTTGCGGCTCACCGTGTCTGCCACATCGATGATGTCAAAGTCACCGCGCTCCTGCGCGATCCTGGCATGAAACAGCACCTGCAGCAGCACGTCTCCCAGCTCCTCGCGGAGCTCATCCATGTCGTCGTTTTCAATCGCATCGATGGTTTCGTAGGTTTCTTCCAGCAAATACTGCTTCAGGCTTTCATGGGTCTGCTCGCGGTCCCATGGGCAGCCACCAGGCCCCCTGAGCCTGTCCATAATGGCGGTGATGTCCGCCAGATCATAGCGGGCTTCGTGATCGTCCGCCGGCTGCAGCCAGAGGATTGTGCGGTGGTCATAACCCGTCTGTCTGTCCAACTCTTCCAGCACAATGGGCAGGAGCTTGCCGCCGATGGATAAAACGGCGCGGGCTCGGTCTCCGAAATACGCGGCGAGCCTGAGCTTGACCTGCCCTGCCGTCAGCCTGCTGTCGATCTGCGTGACCACAAGCGGCTGTGACTTGTCAATCCTTCGTGTCTCCAGAAGCTCCGCCGGAATCACAGCACAGGTCTCCGCGCCGATGCCGGTCAGCGCAGCGCTTTGCAGCGCCGCAGGAGCGCTTTCCTCCACACCGGGAATAAAAGCCAGCTCCGCGCACCCCCTGGCGGTGGCAATCAGCTCGGCAACGGTGCTGTCTCCGGAAAGCCCCTGGCCGGGCACGGCATAAACCACCTCGCCATGCTTCTCCGCCAAACCGATCACTGCTTCGGCGATGGCGCTATTGAGCTCTCCAAAATCCTCAGCCGCCTCATACATACCATCCAGCGTTGCGGCTCCATTGGCAACATAGGCCTCAGCAGCAGGATGCCGGCCTGTTCTGAACACTGTTTCACCGCCACGCAACGCGGCCAGGGCCTTTTCCGTCAGGTGCCCCTTCTCCCAGGGGCCCAGCCCAACGATTGTTATCTTTGGCAAATCCAGATCCTCCTATCCTCGCAACAGTTTGTGCCGGGCCAAAAACGCGGAGAATTTGGCACCGCCTGGCATATAGGAAAGCTCATCACGCCCGAGCACGCCAAACAGCACCGCAAACACCACATAGACCGGTATGGCAGCCAGAACCGCCAGCACAGTGGCCCACCGGCTGCCAATGCCGCCATTGAGCGCAAACCACATCAGCCAGGCAACCAGGCCCATGCATAATGACGCCAGCCCGGGGCGTATCAACATCCCCGCAATGTCCAGCCTCATGCCTGTGGCTCTGGCCAAATACGCAAGGTTGATGATCGAAGGCACCAGGTAGCAGACAATGGTGCCGATTGGCGCGCCATGGATATTTACCTCCACCAGCGTGCCGAAGATCGTGACAGACTGTATGCCCACCAGCGTGTAGTTGAGGATGATCTTGATGACAGCGCCGATGGCAAGGCTCACCATCGGCACATAGACTCTTCCAAGGCCTTGCAGCGAGCCGTTGGTCGATTGCACGATGGAAAGGAAGATTACGCTGATGGACGAGGTGACCAGCAGGCCTGCTCCCACAGTGAGCTTTTCCGGCGTCATCGTGCCGGAGTGCCCATAGAGCAGATCCATGACCGGTCTGGCCAACACAGCCAGCCCCACGGCGGAGGGCATCGATACCAGCATCGTGATGCGAAGGCCCACACGGCTTTTCCGCTCCACCGAGCGCATGTCCTTCCGCTCGCAGGACTCAGCGATCGCCGGAATCAGGCTCGTGCTGAGCGAGAGCGACAGCACTCCCGGCACATTTACCAGCACATTGACCATGCCGCTCAGTATTCCATAAAGCGAAAGGGCCGTGGAGTCGCTGTAGCCAAGCCCTTGCAGCCGATTCATCACGATTGCCGCGTCGGCCAGGCTCGCCAGCGGCAAAAAGATTGCACCGGCCATCATGGGCAGCGCCAACCCGGCCAGCTTTGACGCGATTGCGCGGAAAGACTCCGGCACATGGCCCGCGGGGGCCCGCATTGGTTCCTGTTGATCAACATCCAGGCTGCGCTTTTTCCGGGCATAAACGATCATCAGATAGCCAAGCGCCACGATCTCCGACAGTACAACGCCCCACATCGCCCCGGCAGCTCCAAGCTCCACGCTGATCTTGTTGAGCCGCGCGGCAATGAAGAAGCCGGGCACTATTTTGATCAGCTGCTCCAGCACCTGTGAAACGGCGGTGGGCGTCATGTTTTGCAGGCCTTGAAAATAGCCTCGATATGCGGTGATGATGGCCACAAAGAACAACGCAGGCGCGGCGGCAAGCATGCTGGGCTGTGCCTGGGGGCCCTTGCCCAGGGCAATCAGTTTTGAGATCTGAGCGCTGCCCAGCGCCATCGCCACTGCCGACAGGAACCCTACCACAGTGAGAATGACCAGGCTCACACGAAACACACGAAGCGCACCGCGGCTGTCATGATGCACCATGCGCTCCGAAACCATTTTTGAAATCGCACCCGGCACGCCTGCCGTTGAGAGCGTTAGCAGCAACCCATAGACCGGATAGGCAAGCTGATAAAGCCCGACGCCTTCGTCACCCAGAATGTTGGTCAGAGGGATGCGGTAAATCGCGCCGATGATGCGCACAACCACTCCGGCAAGGGCCAGAATCGCAGCGCCTTGAAGGAAATTCTTCCTGCTCATCGTTCACCTGCCAGGTCACATCTTCATCATTATAACCGTACATAGGAAAGTATACAACCGCGCAGCTTCCGGTATGCCAAAAGGAAAGCCGCGCGGTTTCCGCGCGGCCAGAAGCCGGAACATGCCGAAGCTTTTCACTGCTCCATCTGCTTTCCCATGAAGTTTGCGGCCGTCTTGGCCGCTTTCATCTCGGTATCACCCATTTGCGCGCCTGGCTCCCTGCTCAGCAGGAGCACAGCGCCTATGGGCTCACCCTCTGAAATAATCGGCACGATGGTCTGGGCTGAATAACCGCTTCCGTCTTCCTCATCAGAAGTGATCGGCAGCATTGTGCCGTTCTTCCCTTCCGCCTGATGGTTTTTGCGCTCGGTCATGAGCTGCTCTACAGCCTCATTCAACGCCTTATCCAGGTATTCCTTGCGGGTGGTGCCTGCAGTTGCCAGAATCGCATCCCTGTCGGCAATGCACGCCACATGGCCAAGGGACTTGTTCAGGCTCTCGGCAAACTGCTTGGCAAATTCACCCAGTTCACCGATGGGCGAGTATTTTTTCAGGATTACTTCGCCTTCGCGGTCAGTGAATATCTCAAGGGGATCTCCTTCCCGGATCCTGAGTGTGCGCCTTATCTCCTTGGGAATAACCACTCTTCCCAGCTCATCTATTCTTCTGACTATGCCGGTGGCTTTCAAGCATTTTCCCTCCTTTTTCTCTGTGGGTATAGTATCTTTTCAATTCCACCGGATTATGCGTTTGATGGCAGTTCATGGTCAAGAAGATTATGGCAATGAAAGCAAAAAGGCTGTCCGACCTCTTCGGACAGCCTTTGGATCGTTTGTTATTCCGCCATGTTGAGCACTTCCGGCGTGGTGACCTTCCAGTTGGCCTTGTAGCCGGCTTTGGTAAACATGCTGTCAGCCTGTTTTTTCAAGGCTTCCACCTGGTTGTTCAGCTCGTTCCACTGGCCGCTGGATACCACAGGCTTGCTGCTCGAATACAAGGTGTCTCTATACTCCAGCATCAGCTTTTGCGTGCTGTTGATCAACGCGTCCAGCTTGGCGTTGTCTTCCGGAATGATCAGCTTTTGCTGCTCCAGCGGCTTGGCCGCATCGGCATTGCGCCATTTCACGATTTCCAGCATCCACGTTTCGCCCTTCATATAGGCCCAAAGCAGGCGGGCATAACCGGAATCGAACTTATACAGCCGGTCGGCGTTCACGCCGTAAATTTCCTTGATCATCTTGACTCGCCCGGCTTGGTCCTGCAGAACAAAGTTGTAGTTGAAGATGTTCACCGTGCCGGTATTGGGCAGCGTGCGCATCGTGATCTTGTCTTCTTTCAGGTTTTTGCCGAAGAGCGCCAGCGCGGCCAGCTGCTTGTAGTTCATGTTGGTGAACACCTTGTCCTGCATGCTGGTCAGGATCTTTGGCACGGTGAAGATTGTGGCGTCGCTTTGCAGCTTCTTAAACACGGTCACCAGCATCTTCTTCTGGCGGTTCACGCGGTTCAGGTCACCCTGCTGGCCGGAAATGTAGCCGGTGCCCGAGTTTTTGCGCACCCTGCAGTAATCCAGCACTGCCTGGCCGTTCATGTGTTGCAGCCCCTTCTTATACTCGCGGCCCTGAATCCTGAAGTCAATGTCCACATTGTATTCCACACCGCCGACGGCATCGGTGAGCTCCTTGACGGCCGGCATTGTTACGGCAATGTAATAATCAATCGGCGGCACTTTCTTATCCAGCAGCCCCTCGACGCTCTTGCAAACGTTCATAAAGCCCTGGTCATTAATGCCACCGCCGGCCGCCAACGCGAAGTTCAACTTGTAGAAGTTGTTGCCGCCGGAGTTGTCCAGATTATAGATTTTGGAATAGGTATCACGCGGGAAAGAGATCATATCCACTTTGTTCTGCTTGAAGTTGATCACCAACAGCAGCATCACATCGGAGTTGAAGTTCAGTTTGTTCTTCCAGGTTTCCCGCTCCTCCGAGTAGTCCACGCCGATCAGCAGCACATGAAGCGTATCCTTCATCATGGCTTGATCTGCCTGGTCCTCGATTTCCTTTTGCGGGTCAATGGTCGCCACCGGCGCTGTGTTGGACGGCTCATCGGTGCCATCGGTGGCCCCAGGAGTTTGTGTGCCGGGATCCGCTGTCGCCTTCGGCGTCTCCGAGGGGATGGGCGCCGCTGTCTTGAAAAGATCCATCTGGTTGCTGGTGATTTGGCTCCACGTTGTCGCGGCAAAGACCACACCGGCACCCAATAACAGCACAACCAGTATCACCGCGCCGGCAATGATCTTCTTTTTTGTGAAAAACTGCTTCATTGATTACTACCACCCGTCTGTATAGTATGCCGACCATATCGCCGGTTGTATGTTCATCACCCAGGCCATCTCCGCATTTTACCGCAAATACTGCGGAGACGCAACCCAATCGACGACATGGCCTTGTTTCCAACATATAGAACGAAAAAAAACGTGGTTTAGTTCCAATAAAAAACTCTCTCCCGGCAATCGGGAGAGAGAATTTCAACTTTACCTATTCCTCGCCACGGATGCCCTCCATGATCACTCCGGAGTTGATCCGTCTCAGCGGCACCAATGCTGACACCATGGCCACAAGCGCGGATACGCCCACCGCGATCAGGATCTGGACCCAGGGCGGCGACCAGGGGAATTCCCGCACAGAAATCATGGTGTTGTAGATCCACCAGGACAGCGCGGTGCCTGCGACAGATCCCACCAGCGCGGCCGCCGCGCCATGCAGCACACTTTCCATCGCGATCATCCGCCGCACGTTGCTCTCGGCCATTCCAATGGCGCGCATCACGGACAGCTCGCGGGTGCGAAGTATGATGTTGGTGCTAATCGTGTTGATGATGTTCAGGCAGCCGATCAGCGAGATCACCGACACAAAACCATACAGGAAGATACTCAGCACCACCCAGATCTGCTTCTGGCTCTTTGCGGCCTCATCAAAGTCATATACATTATAATCCCCGTCATACTTTTCCAGGTAGGCCTTGACCTGGCTGCGGTCCGCATTTTCCTGCATCATGACGACCACCTTGCTGGGGAACGGAATTACGGGAGCAAGCTCCTGATAAAGCTTTTCCGCTCCGATGGCCATAATGCCGCCATTGGTCCGCACATCTCCGGACAGTCCTTCCTCGACTACGGCCAGCACCTTGACCTTCCGCGTGATCATCTCCACATGCTCCGACTCATCACCCTCCTTGTTTGGAAGGGGGAAGGAAATGTCGATGGCATCTCCGACGGTGAGCTTGGTCAAGTCAGCCAGAACCACCCTGTTGTTCTGATTGTCGTAAAGCGCTGCACCATTGATCAGAATGATGCCCTGGCCGCTGAGGTATGCTTCCCGATCGATTTGCTTGATTCCGAGGCTTTCCAGCATGGTGTCAAGCGATTCGTCTCCATAACAGATCAGGCTTCCATTGGCAAGCTTTACAACATCATTGCCCAGTTCCAGGCCATATCCATCCTGGAGGAGTTCAACGGCTCTGTCGTTCAGTTTGTTTCGCGGCAAAACCGCTTCTCCCCCCCAGGCTGCGGAGTTCCTCAACACATAATCCACACCCTGCATGCCGCGCAGCGAAGCGATTTCCTGATCGGTCCACCCCAACCCCTGCTTGAAGTTTCTGGTTGTTACCGTATAGCTGGGCACATCGGCGTCATTCACCACGCCGGATTGGAAGGAGAACTGCACCAGGGAGCTGAACACGATGAACAGCACAATGCTGATTACCATGGAGAACACCGTGATATAGAAACGCTTGCGGTTCCGGCCAAGGTTTTTCCACGCCATCCAGCCTTCAGCTCCCAAGAGCTTCAGCACGACGCGATAGCGGTCCGTTTTGCGAAACTTCTCCTTCTTGAACGCGCCGGTGCCGCGCACCGCTTCCATCGGTGATATTTTCCCGGCTTTGCGGGCAGGCAGCAGCGCGGAAAGATAGATCGTGAACGCGCCGATCAACACGCTGGCCAGCACCAGATACGGTGACATGATCAGCCGCATGCCGCCCCGAACCAAAGTCGGCGCAACGGCGGAGATCACGGCAAACACAATGGCCATCGCGATGGCGCCGCACACAATGCCGATTGGGATGCCGATTGCGCCCAGAATCAGAGCCTCACGGAACACAATGTTTCGGATCTGCCTTGGGGTGGCCCCCACGCATCGCAGCAAACCAAACTGCGACACGCGCTCAATCACAGAAATGTTGAATGCATTGTAGATCACCGCAATGGTCGCAATGATGACCAGCAGAATGATGACGCCGAACACTGCCAGCATGCTAGTATTCAGCATTTCATTTAGGCTCTGGGCATAGAGCCGGAGGACCCGATCATTGAAGGTCACTGCTGCCTGGCCCTCTGCAACACTGATCCCGGCTGCAGACACCATACGCTTGGTCTGGTTGTGAATATCCACAATGGACTTCATCTTCAGATAAACCGTATAGCTGCCGTCCTTGGGCAATGAGGCCGGATCCACAAAGGCGACAGCCCTGCCGAAGTTCCGGTTGTCAATATAGTTGGGTCTCAACAGCCCGACCAGCGTGTATTGCCTGGACTCGCGCTTGGCGAATAACTCCGAAGGGTCGCTGTACTCATCGGTCAGAAGCGGTGTGCCATCGGGCAAGGACCGGGTGCCAAGATCCAGTGTGATCTTGCTGCCCAGCTTCACATCACCGGAAAAATACTTGACAGTCCAGTAGTCCAGGGCAATCTCGCCTTCTGCGGCCGGCATCCGGCCATCCTCAAGCTCATAAGGCAGCAGCGACAACGCTCCCCCATCCATCTGGCGGACAGACAGATATTTATAGGGCGGGTCGGTATCACTCTTGCCATTGGAGGAATAGGCGGCAAAGCCCAGGTCTTCCGCCACACCGGCTGCTTCCAGGCCGATGTTTTGGCGCAGCACAGCCACCTTGTCGCCGGGCACTTTTTTCACTGCAGCGTGGTAACTGCCGTTTTCCCGGATCGTCATGCGCATGTTGGCGTCAAACATACTGAAGAAGATGGCGCCGACGCCGGTGATCAGCGCCACGGAGAGAATTATGCCGATCACTGTGAGCACCGAGCGCTTCTTCTGCACGTGCAGATATTTGCTGGTGATATCGATATAACTCTTCATCAGACCACTTCCTTCTGCGCAGTGATCATTCCATCCTCAATGTTGATGATGCGGTCCGCCTGGCTGGCGATGTTGATGTCGTGGGTGATGATGATCAGAGTCTGGTGATATTTCTTCACGGAGGCCCGCAGCAGCTCGATGATCTCGCGGCCGTTGCGGCGGTCCAGGTTGCCGGTGGGTTCATCGGCCAGGATGATGGATGGCTTATATGCCAGCGCCCGCCCGATGCTGACGCGCTGCTGCTGGCCGCCGGAAAGCTCGCTGGGCAAATGCCGGCGGCGGTCTTCCAGGCCCAGCAGCTGCAACAACTCGTCCATATAGTCCCGGCTGGCATTTTTGTTATCCAGCAGAAGGGGCAGCATGATGTTTTCCTCGGCGGTAAGCACCGGGATCAGGTTGTAGCTTTGAAAGATGAACCCGGCGTTGCGGCGGCGGAAAATCGCAAGGCGCTTTTCGTTCAGAGAGTATATGTCCTCCCCGTTCACAAACACCTTGCCGGAGGTGGGCCGGTCCACACCGCCCAGCATGTGCAGCAGCGTGCTCTTGCCGCTGCCGCTTGGGCCGATCACGGCCACGATCTCGCCCTGGTTGATTGTGAGATTTACGTTTTTCAGCGCGTCGATTTTCGCTTCGCCTTTTCCGTAGCTTTTGGTAAGGTTTTCGGTTCTGATGACTTCCATCTATTCTTCCTCCAGTAAAATGATTGCGGTTTACAGCAGAAAGTATAGCAAGTCAAGATGAATGGAAAGTGTTTGGGAAGATTACAGAATTGTAAGAATCGCCTTAGTTGGTTCAGCAGTGAGAAAGTTCAATCTGGCATTGAATAGGCAAACCCCAGCCACACGCCGAAATTATCCTGCACAACATAATACCGGTTCCCGGTGAGATCAGCCTCTTCGTAATATGGATAACTGCGCATCGGGCAGAACCGGTATTGATAATTGCCATGGAAAAGCTGCGGTTTGTTCAGGAACTTCAGCTCCGTCTCCGTGACCGATTCCACGACGATCATCGTTTTTTGGGCCAAACCCCTGAAGATATCGTCGCTTTGCTGCTGGATCGGACTTTCGGCACGCAGCGCATCCATGTCGCGCTGCATCGCGGCGCACACAGGAGGCTGGCCCGGATATGTGGCGCGTCCGCTCTCCATCAGAAAACCTCCGGCAGATGATAGTGCATCATATGCCGGAGGCGTTGGGAGCGTCTCTTGCCAATGTTTGTGACCGGTGCGGAGCCCGGCCCCTGCATTGACATTATGTTTTGGTTGCGATGATCACGACAAGTTGCCTTGCAAGCCCAGCTCTGCGGCTTGGCTGCGCATACCAAGTATTGTCTGCTCAATGATGGTGTCCAGCGGCAGGCCCAGCATGGCTGCGCCGTCCTCAATCACCTTTCTGGAGCAGCCGGCGGCAAAGCTCGGCTGCTTGAATTTCTTCTTCACCGAGCTCAGTTCCAGATCCAGAATGCTCCTGGAAGGGCGCACCGCCACAGCTGCTGCGATGATGCCGGTGAGCTCATCGATGGTATAGAGCACCTTTTCCATCGTGTGCTCCGGCTTTACATCGCAAACCAAGCCCCAGCCATGGCTCACCACGGCGCGCACGACGCCTTCGTCAATGCCGCGCCCGGTCAGGATCTCCTGCGCTTTGGCACAATGTTCTTCCGGAAATTGCTCAAAGTCAATGTCGTGCAAAAGGCCGACCACGGCCCACTTTTCTTCCTCGCCTTGCCCGAGATAGGTGGCGAAGTGGCGCATCGCCGCCTCCACCGCAAGGGCGTGGCGGATGTGCCACTCCTCCTTGTTATACTCCCGGAGCAGCGCAAGGGCTTCCTCTCTGGTTGGTACAGACATGCTGTTCTCCCCTTTGTGCCATATCGTTCTGGCAACTATGATAACGCCGGTTGAAACCAAAGGTCAAATCAAAGACAGGTTCATCTGGCGCACCGGTAATAGAATAGAATTACTGCAATGTCTTCAGAAACATCATTTCAAACAAGCTGCCCTCCCCTCTTCTGCTCTTCACCGTGAGGCTGCCGCCCTGCCCCTCCACAATGGCCTTCGCCATCGCCAGCCCAATGCCGACGCTGTTGGGTTTGACTGTGCTGGTGCTGCGGTAAAACCGCTCGAACACATGGGGGATGTCTTGCGCGTCAATCCCCTCCCCGCGGTCGCGGACTGCCAGCGACGCGGTGAGCGCCGTCTGATCCAGCTCTATTGTGACGGAACTGCCGGCGCGGCTGTGCTCAATGGCGTTTTTCAGGATGTTGATCACTGCCTCGGCAAGCCACGGGCCGTCCCCAATCATTGAGGCATCCGGATGAAGCTCGCGCACCGCCACGGCAACACCGGCATCCGCCGCCATCGCGGAGAGTGCGGAGACCGCCTCATCCACCACACCGCGCAGCGGCACAGGCTCTTTTCTGAACTGTATGCTGCCGGCCTCCAGACGGGCCATTTTCAGCAGACTTTGGATCAGCCACTCCAGCCGCTGCAGCTGCAGCCGCCCCAGGGCGAGAAACTCGCGGCGCTGCGCGGGGTCCATCATCTCATTTTCAGACATTAGGTCATTATAGACCACAAGGGTGGAAAGCGGCGTCTTCAGCTGATGGGAGATATCTGATATGGTGTTTTTCAAAAAGACTTTTTCCGCCATGAGTTGCTCCAGGTTGAGTTTCAGGCGGTTGGCCATCTGGTTGAACCGGTGCCCCAGGATTTCAAAATCCCCCTCCTCACCGGCGGGCAGCACAACGGAAAAATCACCGTCCACAGCCTTTTCGGCGGCTTCGGCGATGCGGCGGGCCTTGCGATAAATCTTCGAGTAGCCGCCTGCTGCCATCGCCAGCGAAGCGGCCACCGCCAGCAGCGGCACTGCGACCGCCGCCAGATAAAGCCAGGGCAGCTTGCCCACCAGGATTGGGTCACTGCTTGCAGGCGCGTCGGTGCCGTATCCATAGCTTAAGAGAACCTGCCTGCCCAACGCCACATCCCCGGCTTCAGCGGGCACGACCACAGCCCCGACCACATCGGGAAGCACCTCCGGGCGGGCAGCAGCAACCTTGCCGATAAGGGCGGATGCCTGGTCAACCACCGCGGCCTGCAATGCCTTCGTGAGCACGGCAGCCAACACAACCATCATCGCAGCCAGCAGAAAAAACAACAAAGCCAGCCGTTTCGTATGGGCTCTAAACTCCGGGTTGCGCCAAAGCCTGGCCATGTCACACCCTCCTGACATCGGCGTCCCATTTATACCCCACGCCGCGCACCGTCACAATGGGCGGCGGTTCACCCTGCCCCGCCTCCAGCTTTTCCCTCAGGCGGCGGATGTAGACAGACAGGGCATTGTCGTCCACAAACTCACCGTCAATGTCCCAGATTGTCTCCAGCAGGCGGCTGCGGCCCAGCACCTGATGGGGGTTTCCCATCAACGCCAGCAACAGGCGGTATTCCAAGCTTGTCAGGGCCAAATCCTGGCCCTCTTTCTGCACCCGGCTTTCCAGTGTGTTGACCGCAAGGCCGGCGCTCATCAGCCTGCCGCCATCCTCACCGGCCTGGCCGGTTCGGCGCAGCACGGCCTTGATTCGTGAAACCAGCTCCCGGATGCGGAAGGGCTTGGTGATATAATCATCTCCGCCCAGATCCAGGCCCATCACAATATTGACTTCCTCATCGCAGGCCGTGAGAAAGATCACCGGCATGGAGCTCTGCCTGCGGATGAGGCGGCAGATGTCATACCCGGTGCCGTCGGGCAGCATCACATCGAGCAGCGCAAGGTCATAGCTCTGACCCAGCAGCTCTTTTGCCTTGGACACGTTGCTGGCGATGGAAACGGAATAGCCCTCGTTTTTCAGTGCGTATTCCACACCGAGGGCCAGATTGGCGTCGTCTTCCACAAGCAGGATGTTCATGGGATCTCCGGTTCGTATCGTAGTAATACCGGTATTATAAGATGAATCGGGGAGAAGATGCTAGTAGCGGCGGCGTGCATTGTGTCCGGCTAGAAATCCACACCCAGCCTTGCCTTCACGCCGCGGTCATAGGGATGTTTCAC
>JAEYYW010000087.1 GCA_023428265.1 Bacillota bacterium
TATCGGTTCTGTGTGTCTATTTTGAGATTTGGCGGAGGGACGATATTGCTGTCATCAATCGCCAATACCTCTGCGACATTGTCGACAATCAAACCGACTGATAAGTCCATGATTTCAACTACGATGATACAAGTCCTGTCTGTGTACGGGATTTCCTCTTTGGCAAACCGAAGCCGGACATCCATGACGGGGATGATCCGACCTCTCAGGTTTATAATGCCCCTGACGTACGGCGGCGCCTCCGGCAGCGGTGTGACGGGCTGTATGCCAACGATTTCCTTGACATAGGTGATTTCAAGGCCAAACGATTCGCCACCAAGTGCGAAGGTTAGATATCGGCCTCTTTGTGTATCTTCGCTTGGTGCATACCCGCTAATCTCCATGATACTTCCCTTTCTTGGTTTTTCTGAATAACAGTTACACATATGATTGCGTTGGCAAACAGGCTTAGCATAATCGGGCTTTTTTTTGCAAAATCAGGTAAGTTGATTACCACGAGGCCAGTGGGAAGATTGCTTGTCGGCTACAAGGCACTGCCTAAGCATGAATGAGCAATCACAGTGTTTGCCCTAAGCAAAATAGCGCCTTTTATTTCTGTAAAAACCAGCTGTTTGTATTTCTCCCATTTCCGGGTCATGGTATTGATGTGCCTGTTCCACCGCATATATATGTGGTAATTCTATGCGCACTTCATCAAAGGCGAGCCAACTGTGGGGTGCTGCATTGCTGCGGAAGGGACATGCCGATGAGCGAATGGGTGCTGCCCATACTGATCGCGGCGGTGGTGTGCTGGGGGCTTTTGCGCGGCACGCCGGTGTATGACAGCTTCGTGCGCGGCGCTGGCAAGGGCGTGCAGACCTCCCTTTCGGTGCTGCCGGCGCTGGCCGCGATCATGGTGGCGGTGGAAATGATGAAGGCCTCCGGCGCGCTGGAGCTGCTGTGCGGGCTGCTGGCCAAACCGCTGGAGTGGATCGGCATCCCGGCGGACGCGGCACCGCTGGTGGTGGTGCGGCCCTTCTCCGGCATGGCGTCGCTTTCCATTCTGGATGACCTTTACCGCAGGCTGGGGCCGGACGCGCCGGCTTCCCGGGTGGCCAGCACGATCATGGGCTGCACGGAGACAATTTTTTACACCGTGGCAGTCTACTTTGGGTCGGTGGGCATCAAAAGAACCCGCCACACGATCCCGGCGGCATTGATCAGCATGCTGGCCGCCGTGGTGATGTCGGGCATTCTTTGTATGTTTTTATAGGCTGTTTTGTCTAGAATAGTTTTTACATAACTAGCCATCTCATTCTCATTAGAATAAGAACGAACAAGGTCTTACCTAAATGAACCAATATAACTACCATTGTATGCCTGTTTTTACATAAGGCTCTTGAATATAAGCTACAAAATCCGAGAAGTGATTATGAGTTTGCTGTAATATTGAAAAAGGATAATGTGCTTATTGGAGGATGCGGTATTCATATCACAAATACAAGCAATAAAGAAGGTTCTATTGGATATTGTTTTGATAGCCAATTCTGGAGAAATGGATATGCTTCGGAATCCGCTAATGCTTTGATTCAGTTTGGTTTTAGTGGCTTAAAATTACACAGAATTTTTGCTACCTGCCATCCTGAGAATATTGGCTCTGCAAAAGTGCTGGAGAAAGTTGGAATGGTAAAAGAAGGTTGCTTGAGAGAGCACAAATTTCAAAAAGGGAAGTGGAGAGATTCGTTTATCTTCTCAATACTTGATTATGAATACAATTCTTGGTCTTAGAGCGGAGCCTGAAGAAGGCTCCGCGTTTCTATGTAATATATCAACACAAACAATCCTTTGATAACAGCCTCTGCATAAACGAAGAGTTGAGTATCAGCCCACCAGATCCAGCGTCAGGGCAGGGCCCGGCTTGTGCAGGATGCGCTCGATGGCCGGGCCGCCCGCAAGCCATTGGCCGATTTCATCGGCATCCACAATCAACGGCATGCGGTCGTGCAGCGGGGCCACCGATTGGTTGGCGGCGCCTGTCAGGATCACAAAGCCGGTGAAGGGCTTGCCCAGCGGGTCGCGGAAGATGTTATAGAACCCGGCCATGTAGAGCATGCGCTGGCCCGGCAGCGTGAGTAGGTATTTATCCTTTTTCTTTTTGCCGTCCACATGCTTCCATTCATAAAACCCGGTGGAGGGCACCACGCAGCGCCGGTCCAGCAAGGAGCCGCGAAACAGCGGCTTTTCCAGCGCCGTTTCGGCCCGGGCGTTGATGATTACGCCGCTGCCCTGCCACTTGGGGAAGCCCCAGGCCATGAGCCGGGGCTCGGCGCCCTGCGAGCCGCCGGCCAGCACAGGCACCACACTGGTGGGGAAGATCTCGCCGGTTTTCATCTTGGCGTGCTCCGGTGTGTTCAGATAGCGCTGGTTCACCTCGTTGATGATCTCGCGCATCTCGATCACCTCTTCCTCGGTGAACACGGTGTAGCGGCCGCACATGGCAGTCAGTCCTTTCCTGGGGGCTTCAATCCATTATGCATCTTTTCCCTCCATAAACCAACGGGGTTCCTCATAAAACAGATACACCTGCTTGCTGCGGATCATGCAGGTGAAGCGCATGCCGGCGCCGCCTGCCTTCATCGAGGCGGCCCGACGGGCGTCAGTCACACGGTCCACCTCAAACACCCGGCCGTCTTCCCACGTCACGGAGCGGGGCGTCATCCTGCCGTCGGGCTCCACATCCAGGTTCACTTTCACAAACACTTTGCGCGCCATCTCGCGGCCTCCGGTCTTAGAAATAGGATACGGGGTGGATCACATGGTCATCCTTGGGGTTGAGGCCGGTGAGCTGCCGGTCGTCCATCATCACGGCCCGCTGGATCGCAAAGTGGCCGAAGCGCTCCCGCAGCTTGTCCACTGTGCTTTCCAGGCGGATGCGGCGGTCTTCCCGCACGTCATCGTCCAGAAAGGAAAGCTGCTTGTTGCCGGAGGCGTCGGTGAGGTCGCTCCCGCGCACGCCCACGCTGCGGACGGGCCGCTCCCAGCGGTAGTTGTCGCGAAACAGCTCCATGGCAAGGGGGATGATGTCGGAGGCCAGCTGGGTGGGCCGTTTGAGCTTGGCCTGCCGCTCAAAGGATACCAGCGTGTTGTCGCGGATGTGGATCTGCACCGTGCGGCATTTGAACCCATGCTCCCGCAGGCGGGCTGCCACGCTTTCGGCCAGCACGCACACCGTCATATGCACATCCTTTTCGCACACCAGGTCGCGGGGCGTGGTGGTGGAGTTGCCGATGGACTTGATCAGCGCCTCGTCGCCCATGCAGGCCACCGGCGAGCCGTCCAGGCCGTTGGCAAATGTCCATAGCATTTCGCCCCACTTGCCCAGCTGGGCGCGCAGCTGCTCCCGGTCGCAGGTGGCGATGTCGCCGATGGTGAAGATGCCCCGGTCATAAAGCTTGTGCTGCGTGGCCCGCCCCACATACAGCAGCTCGCCGGCCGGCAGTGGCCACACGCTTTCGCGATAGTTTTGCTTTGTGATCACCGTGGTGGCATTGGGCTTTTTCATATCGCTGCCCAGCTTGGCGAAGATTTTGTTGTCCGCCACGCCCACAGACGCGGTGATGCCCAGCTCCGCGGCCAGCCGGCCACGGATCTCGTCAGCGATGGTTTTTCCGTCGCCCTTGCGGCTGCCGGTCACGTCCAGCCAGGCCTCGTCCAGGCCGAAGGGCTCGATCTGCCCGGTGTAGTCGGCATAGATCTCCCGCGCCATCCGGGCAAACCGGAGATATTTGGGATAGTCGGGCTTCACGACCACCAGCCCGGGGCACTTCTGTTTGGCCTGCCAGATGGCTTCGCCGGTGATGATGCCATATTGCTTGGCGATCTGGTTTTTGGTCAGCACGATGCCGTGGCGGGCTTCCGGGTCTCCGGCCACCGCCACAGGCTTGTCTCTGATCTCCGGGTTGTAAAGGCATTCCACCGAAGCGTAAAATGAGTTCAGGTCAGAATGCAGGATTGTCCGTGCCATGCGATCACCTGTCTTGCGCAAATAAAGAACATCAGTTCGTCTAATACATATGATATTACGCTTCGGCAGAAAACACAACAGGAAATCTTTGTCAAAATCCGGCTCCGTTCCGCTCCGAGATCAGCCGCGCCCGCGCCGGCCTGCGCGATCGCGCCATTTTCCCGCTTCCGGGGTTTTTTTCGCATCCATGATGTGATATCATATTGCCGATTGACATCAGAAAGAGGAATCCCAATGAAAAAAGGTTTGATCGCAGCGTTGCTGCTTGTGATGATCGGCGGCTTGATGGCAGGCTGCACGGGCGGCTTTGTGCCCGAGATTACGGCCAGCCCGCTGCCCTCCGGCGTGACGCCCAGCCCCACTCCCACGATGAACCCCGAAATTAAGCCCGAGCAGCTGATCTCTGCGCAGGAAGCCGCTCAGCTGCTGGGTGTGGAAAAGATCCCCGAGCAGTCCGCCGGGGCGGCCACACCGCCCAGCGGCATTGCCGCCGAAGGCATGTCTTTCGCCTTTTATGACGCCGGCGCAGGCCGCTTTTTACAGCTGACCGTCCACCAGCGGGCGGAGGACCTGAAAACAATCGGCGTGCCCAAAGATCTGTATGACCGGCTGAAGCGCAACGCCAAGGACCCCGTGGCCGTGGAGGGCGTGGGTGACGATGCCTTTATCACCGCGCCGGGGCTGCACATGATGGCCAACGGCTATTATGTGGTGATTGCCGTGGGCGACCCCACTGCGGAGAAGAATGTGGAGATCCTGAAAAACGCCGGCAAGCTGGTGGCCGATAAGCTGGCGGCAAAATAGCCCAATCCTGTGAAGAAAGAAGGCCTCCCCCGTGCGGGGGAGGCCTTTTGTGTTTCTGTGGCAGAGGGGCCGACAGGCTCAGATTGCCGGCATCACGGTGCCGCCGCTCACCGGTAAAATCGCGCCGGTGATGAAGCTGGCCAGGCCGCTGGCCAGAAAGGCTACGGCGTTGGCGATTTCCTGGTCGGTGCCCCGGCGCCCCATCGGCACGCGCCGCTCATAGTCGGGGCTGGACTCGGTGCCGGCTGCGCGGTCGCGGTCACTCACCGTCCAGCCGGGGGCAACCTGGT
>JAEYYW010000151.1 GCA_023428265.1 Bacillota bacterium
TGAACAACAACCCCCTGGCGGCAATGGCAATCTATATCATCGCCGCCGCCACCGACCTTGTGGATGGGTATATCGCCCGGAGATTCAACCAGATCAGCAACGTGGGCAAGGTGTTTGACCCCATCGCCGACAAGCTCATGACGGTGACCGCGCTCGTCTGCATGTTTTTGCGGGGGTTTCTGACCCCCGGCGTGCTCACCGTGGTGATCATCAAGGAAGCGCTGATGGTGGTGGGCGGCGCGTTGATTTATTTCGTTTTCAAAAAGGTGGTTTACGCTAACCTGTATGGCAAAATCTCCGCCGCGGCCTATTTCCTGGCAATCATGCTGCTGTTTCTGCACGAGTATGTGCAGCCATATGACGCCTGGTTTATGTATCTGGCCGTGGCGATGAACGTGATCTCCATGCTGCAATACGGCTACATCAACATTGTGATGGAATATCGCAAAAAAAAGAAAGAGAGCCTTGATTGACAGCCATTGCCATCGCTGGATATAATGAAGTGGCAATTGAATATCGGATGACCGGCAGGGGAGAGACCGTCGTGCATCGCTGAAAAGCGGTTCATTGCGGCGCCGAAGGAGCAACGCGCAGAACCTCTCAGGCAAATTGGACCGTGCCGCGACGAATCTCTGGAAAGCCTGCTTGCAGGCGCCGACGGGGCAATCCTCCGCAACAGCGCGAGGAGAATCTCTCAGGTAGTAAAACAGAGGCGCAACCGTAAATACTACGGTTGCGCCTCATTCTATTTTTCAGGAGGGATCGCCATGCCCTTTCGCACACCACTTTACGAAACCCATTTGAAGTACGGCGGCAGGATTGTTGAGTTTGCCGGTTGGGAGCTGCCGGTGCAGTATGAGGGCATCATCGCCGAACATCGGGCGGTGCGGCAGGCAGCGGGGCTGTTTGACGTGTCACACATGGGTGAGATCACGGTGAAAGGCCCCAATGCCCAGCGCCAGCTGCAATACCTGCTCACCAATGATTTCACCAGCATGCAGCCCGGCGACGTGCGCTACAGCCCAATGTATTATGAATCCGGCGGCACGGTGGACGATGTGCTGGTCTACAAACTTGCTCAGGACGATTACCTGGTGGTTGTGAACGCCTCCAACAAAGACAAGGATTACAAATGGATGCTTGACCACAATCGGTTTGAGGCTGAGATTCAGGATGTGTCGCACCGATACGCCCAGCTGGCGCTGCAAGGCCCGCAAGCCGAGGCGATCCTGTCAAAGGTGATCGATAAGGCACATATCCCGCCCAAATACTACACGTTTGAAATCATCACACTATTTGACCGTGTCTGCATCCTTTCCCGCACCGGCTACACCGGCGAAGACGGCTTTGAGCTTTATGTCGAGCCTGCCGATGCGCCGTTTCTGTGGGAAACCCTGATGGAAGCGGGGGATGATCTGGGCTTGGTGCCGGCGGGCTTGGGCGCGCGCGACACACTCCGGCTGGAAGCGGCAATGCCGCTCTACGGCCATGAGCTCTCGGCGGAAATCTCACCGCTGGAAGCCGGCCTTGGCCGGTTCGTCAAGCTGGAGAAAGATGATTTCATCGGCAAGAGCGCCCTGGCCGGGCAAAAGGCTGCTGGTTTGATGAGGAAACGGTGCGGTCTGGAGATCATGGACAAGGGCATTGCCCGCGATGGCGCCCAGGTGCTTTTGGATGGCTGCCCCATCGGCCTGGTTACATCCGGAACAAAAGCTCCCTGGTTGGAGAAACCCATCGCCATGGCCATGATCAACACGCAGCACGCCATCATTGGCAATGAGGTCGAAGTGGATGTGCGCGGCAGGCTGCTCAAAGCAACCATTGTCAAGTTACCGTTCTATAAAAGACAGGAGGCCAAATCATGAACATTCCCGGTGAACTGCGTTATACCAAGGATCACGAGTGGGTCCGGCTGGAAGCCGACGGCACCGCCACGGTGGGCATTACAGAGTTTGCCCAAAACGCCCTGGGTGACATTGTCTATGTGGAACTGCCTGCGGTGGGCACAGCGTTGAATGCCGGCGCGGTTGCCGCCAACATCGAGTCTGTAAAGGCCGTGTCAGAGGTGTTCTGCCCCCTGTCCGGCACAGTGCTGGAGACCAATGGGGGGCTGGACGGGGAGCCGGAGCTGCTCAACAAGGATCCCTACGGCCAGTGGCTGTTTCGCCTTGCCGACGTGAGCGGGGGCACACTGCTCACCGCCGACGAATACGCCGCGCTGCTATAGAAGGGAGACGCCCATGTCATACATACCCCACACGGAGGAGGAGACTGCCGGTCTGCTCGCCAGCCTTGGGCTGGCGGACACGGACCAGCTCTTCAGCTCCATCCCCGAAGCGCTGAGGCTGCGCAGGCCCCTCCGCCTGCCCGCCGGCAAAACGGAGATGGAGGTGCGGCAGGCCATGGAGGCCCTCGCCGCCAAGAACGCCAGATATCAAGTCTGCTTTCGGGGGGCCGGAGCCTACCGGCATCATATCCCGTCGGTGGTGGGCCATGTGATTTCCCGCGGTGAGTTTTACACCGCCTATACGCCTTATCAGCCCGAGGTGAGCCAGGGCGTGCTGCAGGCAATCTTCGAATATCAGACAATGATTTGCGAGCTCACCGGCATGGATGCCTCCAATGCCTCTGTCTATGACGGTGCCACGGCAGCCTGCGAGGCCATCGCCATGTGCCTGGACGGAAAGCGCCGCAAGGCGGTGGTCTGCGGCGCGGTGAACCCGCAGACGCTGGCCGTGATGAAGACATGGTGCAACGCCTCCGGGGTGGAGCTTGCGGTTGCCGGCATCCGTGACGGCCGCACAGATGCCGGGGAGCTGGCCCGGCTGGTGGATGATGGCACCGCCTGCGTGATTGCCCAGCAGCCCAACTTTCTGGGCCAGCTGGAGGATGTGGC
This sequence comes from Bacillota bacterium, assembly GCA_023428265.1. Taxonomy (GTDB): domain Bacteria; phylum Bacillota; class Clostridia; order Christensenellales; family UMGS416; genus JAEYRA01. The sequence goes on from JAEYYW010000151.1 coordinate 2,897, forward strand.
GGCCATCGAGCGCCTGGCTCATCAAGGCGGCGCGAAGCTGGTGCTGTCCTGCAACCCCATCTCGCTGGGGCTGTTGAAAACACCGGGCGAGTGGGGGGCTGATATCGCCATCGGCGAAGGCCAGCCATTGGGCAACCCATTGAATTTCGGCGGCCCTTATCTGGGCTTCATGGCCTGCCGCGAGGCAATGCAGCGCAAGCTGCCGGGCCGCATCGCCGGTGAAACCACCGACCATGACGGAAACCGCGGCTTCGTGCTGACACTGCAGGCCCGCGAGCAGCACATCCGCCGTGAGAAGGCCTCCAGCAACATCTGCTCCAACCAGGCGCTGAATGCATTGGCGGCGGCAGTCTACTTGAGCGCGGTTGGCCCGGCTGGCCTGCGGGAAGCCGCGTGCCTCTCCATGGAGCGGGCTCACGCTGCCGCGATGGAAATCTGCAAGCTGCAGGGCATGAAGATGAAGTTCAGCGGGCAGTTTTTCCACGAGTTCGTCATTGAATCGACCATTGCCCCGGAGATCATTGAAAAGCATCTGGCCGGCAGGGGCATCCTGTCAGGCCTGCCATTGGGGTTCCTGGGAAGTGAGCACCGCAACAGCATGCTGTATTGCTGCACAGAGCTCAACACCGTGGAGCAGATCAACCAGCTTGTGTCGGCTCTGAAGGAGGTGGTGGGGGAATGAGGAGCGTGAAACCATTGGTGTTTGAACTGTCCAGGCCGGGCAGGCGCTGCACCGCTTTCCCGAAAACCGCAGAACGCCCGGTGCTGGGGGAGGAGTTTCTGAGAGCGGCTCCCCCGGCTTTGCCGGAGGTGTCTGAAGTGGACCTGATCCGTCACTACACCGGGCTTTCCCGCCGGGCCCATGGCGTGGACATCGGCTTCTACCCGCTGGGCTCCTGCACGATGAAATACAACCCCAAGATCAATGAAGATGTGGCGAGGCTTCCCGGTTTTGCCGATATCCACCCGCTCCAGCCTGCGGAGTCCGCCCAGGGATGCCTGGAGGTGCTGCACACAATGCAGAGCTGGCTGGCTGAGATCACCGGAATGGACGCGTTCACGCTCCAGCCGGCTGCCGGTGCCCACGGGGAGTGGACGGCCATGGCGATGGTCAAGGCCTGGCACAGCCATCGCGGCGATGAGAAACGCACCAAGGTGCTTGTGCCTGATTCTGCCCATGGCACCAACCCGGCAAGCGCCGCTTTGGCGGGCTTTTCCGTGGTGCAGATCCCCAGCGCGCCGGACGGCGGGGTGGATGTGGAAGCCCTCCGGCTGGCTGCCGACGACACCACGGCGGCGCTGATGCTGACCAACCCCAGCACGCTGGGCTTGTTTGAGACCAGGATCGCCGAGATTGCCGAGATCGTGCACAACGCCGGCGGGCTGCTTTATTATGACGGCGCCAACATGAACGCGATCATGGGCGCCACCCGGCCCGGTGACATGGGCTTTGACGTGGTGCACCTGAACCTGCACAAGACTTTCTCCACACCACATGGCGGCGGCGGCCCCGGTAGCGGCCCGGTGGGCTGCAAAAAGACGCTGGAGCCCTTCCTGCCATCGCCGGTTGTTGTGAAGCGGGAGGATGGCGCGTTCGCCTTTGATTCGGACAGGCCGCTTTCCATCGGGCCTGTGAAGAGCTTCTACGGCAACTTCGGCGTGATCGTGCGGGCGATGACCTATATCCAGTCGCTCGGAGCGGAGGGGCTGAAAGCGGCGTCGGAAGCGGCGGTGCTTAACGCCAATTACATGATGCAGAAGCTGAAAGACCACTACACGCTGCCTTATGACAGACAGTGCATGCATGAGTTTGTGCTCTCAGCGGATCAGTTGAAATCGAGCACCGGGTGCTCGGCGATGGATGTGGCGAAAAAGCTGATTGATTATGGCATTCACCCGCCCACGATGTATTTCCCGCTGATCGTGCACGAGGCGCTGATGATTGAGCCCACCGAAACAGAGTCCTGCGAGACGCTGGATTACGCGGTGAACGCTCTGATTGAGATCGCCGAGCTTGCTCGGACAAACCCGGACGAGCTGCATGCCGCGCCGGTCACCACGCCGGTGGGCCGCATGGACGAAGTGGCCGCCGCCCGCAAGCCCCGGCTGCGCTGGAAACCGTGAGATATGCACAGTGCCCCTCTCCCAATCGGGGGAGGGGTTTCTTATTCCCGCAATTTCGACGGTGAGACACCCCGCAGGGATAGAAATGCCCTGTTGAATGACCGTACGGATCCAAACCCGCAATGATAGGCGATGTCGGTCATCGTTTCTTCACTTGTTTTGATGAGCTCTTCGGCTTTGCTGACGCGCAGCTGGTTCAGATAACCCTTGAAGCTGTCGCCTGCGATGCTTCCAAACAGTCTTGAGAAGTGGCAGACGCTCATGTTGGCCACATTGGCGGCGTCCTTTTGCGTAATGTTTTCCATGAAGTTGGATTCAATGAAGGAAAGTGCTTCCTGCATTCCCTTCAGGCGATGGCGCCTGTGGGCAGTTTTCCTGACTGTGACCGGTTCTGTCGGCACCGCTCTGGCAATTTCCCCACATAAGCCCAGAAGGCTGCTTCGTATCAGCATGGAAGAAGCCTGGTCAGACCGGGCTGTCTCCGCGCGCAGAATCGCAAACGCCGCATTAAACTTCTGATAGAGCTCCTGCGGGCCTTGATTCAGCACAAACGGCGTGGAAAATACAAACCCCCGGGGCCAACCGCCGGCGTTGTCTACAAGCTCTGGCCGAAAGATGATCATGCGATGGACCGATTCCCAGCTCTTGTTGTCATAGAAATGGATGTCTCCGCTGGAACACACCGCAACGTCGCCTTTGTGCAGCACGTGGGATTCATTGTTGATGCCCACCAGCAGGGAGCCATCGCAAACGCAGAGCAGCTCCACGTCCGCATGCCAATGGGCGGGAAACTTCATATTTCTGGATTCATATGCCACCACCGGCAGACCGCCGGCATAAGACCTATCCTCATGGATTGCGTGCATGGCAGCCTCGAAGAGTTCTGATGGCTTAAGGATAGCAAGAAACGCAAAAAATGTCCACCGCCGCGTAAAGGATGGCGAGAAATGGAATGATTCTCTGGGTATAATGGTGGCAAACGAAAGGGGGCAGATTATGAAAAAGGCATTGATTGTCCAAGGCGGGTGGGACGGCCACGAGCCGGTCCAGGTTTCTCAGAGGTTTGCCAGGCTTCTTCGTGAAAACGGGTTTGAGGTAGAGGTGTCTGACACGCTGGATGCTTATCTGGATGTGGAAAAGCTGAAGGCGCTGGATCTCATTGTGTCCTGCTGGACGATGGGCACGATCAAGCGCGAGCAGATGCTGCCTGTGATTGAGGCAGTGGCTTCCGGCGTGGGCCTGGCAGGCTGCCACGGCGGCATGTGCGACAGCTTCCGTAATGAGACGGAGTGGCAATTTATGACCGGCGGCCAGTGGGTGGCGCACCCCGGCAACGACGGCACCCCCTATGTGGTCAACATCAAGAAGAACAGCTCCAGCCCCATTGTGTATGGCATTGACGACTTCAATGTATCCAGCGAGCAGTATTACGTGCATGTGGACCCGGCGGTGGATGTGCTGGCAACCACACGGTTCCCGGTGGCCAAAGGTTATCACACCACCAACGGCGCGGTTGATATTCCGGTGCTCTGGACAAAGATGTGGGGTTATGGCCGCGTGTTCTATTCGTCGCTGGGCCACCATGACGACGTGTTTGACATTCCCGAGGCGCAGGAGACAATGCTGCGCGGCATGCTGTGGGCTGCGGAAAGCAAGACCATTGCCGTGGAACGCGGCCTGGATTACACAACGCTGAAGTGAGGGATAACATGAAGAAGGTCAAGGTGGGTGTTGTCGGCTGCGGCAACATCAGCGGAATCTACTTTGAAAACATGACCAAGGTGTTTGATATCCTAGAAGTAAAGGCCGTTGTGGATCTGGATAAGTCCAGAGCTCAGGCTGCCGCTGAAAAGTATGGCATCCCGGTCATTTATGACACCGTGGAGGATATGCTGAAGGATCCGGAGATCGAGATCATTCTCAACATCACCACTCCGCCGCACCACGCAGCCGTCTGCCTGGCGGCGCTGGAAGCCGGCAAGCATGTCTATGTGGAAAAGCCCCTTTCCATTGAGCGGGAAGACGGCCTGAAGATCAAGAAGCTGGCTGAGAAGAAGGGCCTGCTCGCCGGCGGCGCGCCGGATACCTTCATGGGCGGCGGCATTCAGACCTGCCGCAAGCTCATTGAGGACGGCTGGATCGGTGAGCCTGTGGCCTGCACGGCGTTTATGACCTGCCACGGCCATGAGAGCTGGCATCCGGATCCTGAGTTTTACTACAAAGTGGGCGGCGGCCCGATGTTTGACATGGGGCCTTATTACCTCACGGCGCTTGTGAACCTGATGGGCCCGGTGGAAAGTGTGTCCGGCTCCACGCGGATCACATTCCCGACCCGCACGATCACTTCGGAGAAGAAGTACGGCACCATTGTGGACGTGGAAGTGCCCACCCATGTGGCAGGCCTGATGAATTTTGCCAGCGGAGCCATCGGCACGATCATCACATCATTTGATGTGTGGGCGGCCAATCTGCCCCGCATTGAAATCTACGGCAGCCTCGGCACGCTGTCGGTGCCGGACCCCAACACCTTTGGCGGGCCGGTGCTCTTCCGCAAGCCCGGCATGGACAACTGGCAGGAGATTCCGATACTGCACGGTTATGCGGTGAACAGCCGTGGTGTTGGCGTGGCGGACATGGCGTATGCCATCAGGACCGGCCGCAAGCATCGCGCCAATGTGGATCTGACCTTCCATGTGCTGGACATCATGCACGCGTTCCATGACGCTTGCCGTGAGGGGCTGGTCTACCGGCTCAACAGCACCTGTGAGAAACCCGCGCCGATGCCGGTGGGGTTGCTGAAAGGGAAACTGGACTAACGGAAACCTATGCAAAAGGCGGGCCTCAGGCCCGCCTTTTGGCTTTTGCAGATGCTCCCATGATTTGAAACAGAAACACACACGGTTCTTTTGCTCCGCTGTTGATGTTGGAAGACACAACCTGTTTCACCCGGAGTTTCACCCCCAGCGCCTTTTCATAATGAAACCGGAAATGCCCGGCGCAGCACAGGCAATAGGAGAGGGGCATCGGGCCGTTCACCGGCACGCAGCCCGAGAAATTCCAGCAGGGGCAAGCATCCATCTGGCCAATGCCCACAGTCTGGATGTCTCCATTTTCCGTGAGCCAGGGTTTGCCCATATATTGCAGACGCCCCAGCAGTTCCAGCTTTTCCGGCAAGGGCTTGTCTCCATGCTCTTTGGCAAGCTGCTTTGCGTTGCTCAGCCGGAAACCGCTCTTGCAGCACGCACGGTGAAACATCACTTCGGCGATCTGGTCAAACTCCAGCAGCTCTTCGCATTTGCGCATCGCCGCGGCCATGAAGTTGGCGTTGTCCTGTTTGGGATTAGCATCATGGGGATACTCCACACCCATGATCTGATCAATGGCAGCATCATTCACGTTGGCTTTGCGCAGTGCTTCCAGAAACGTCATAGCCTGCTCCCTTGCGTTGTTCTGGTAATTAGAATAACATGTTTGTCATAGGTTGAACACCCTGGGGAGGTATAAGTATGGATTTGTCAGACCGTGAGAAAATCGAAAAAATCATCAGGGACAGAAAGCTTGCCAACGGTTTCTATCTGAAGAAATCCGAGGTATTCCGGAAATTCATTGCCTTTGAGGAAAAAGCCTTTGAGGCTGGCAGTCTTGGCTGCATGGATAAGGAATTGATCGCAGTGGGCATTTCGGTGGTGATCAACTGCGAGTCCTGCATGCAGTGGCATATCACACAGGCTTTGAAGCAGGGAGCTACGGAGGAGCAGGTGATCGAGGCCATCGGCGTGGGCATTGAGATGGGCGGAGGGCCTGCCACGGTGTCGGCGCGGTTTGCGATGAAGGTGCTGGAGTATAACAAGCTGTCTGAATCCTGAGGTGGGCGGCAAGTGCTTCCCGCCCTGACACTTTGTAACATTTGTGCGGTATAGCCGGATAATCTTATGCTGGAATCATCCGATGAATGGATTGACGAGACCGGTGTTGGGTACTATAATTACATTAGCGTGATAAAGTGATGAACCGATAAAGTGAGGAAGAAATGAAAAACCATAAAACGCATCTTCCGCCCGGTGTGCAGGATTATCTGCCGGAGGAATGCGCCCATAAACGCGAGATCGAAGAAAAGGCGCGGCGCTGTTTCTCCTCCTGGGGCTATGACGAAGTTGAGACGCCCTGCATGGAGTTCATGGAAGCGTTCAGAGGCCAGATCGGTGATTTTGAACCGGAGCGCCTGTTTAAGCTCACCGACAGCAGCGGCAGGATCCTGGTGCTGCGGCCAGACATCACAATGCCGCTGGCCCGCGTGGCAGCCACCAGGCTTGCCCACTGGCAACCGCTTCGGATGTTTTACGTGGGGGAGGCCTTCCAGTTCACGAGCCCCGAAATGGGTGCCGGATTGCGGGAGTTCACGCAGCTTGGCGTGGAGCTGATGGGCCAGAGCGGCCCCATGGCCGATGCCGAGGTGATCGCACTGGCGATATCGGTGCTGCGGGAGGCAGGCCTGAAGGAGTTTCAGATCGACATCGGCCAGGTGCAGTTTTTCAAGGGCCTGATGCAGGAGGCAGGGCTCACCGAAAGCCAGACCGAGGAAGTGCGCCGCCATGTGGAAGATAAAAACCTGCTGGCCATTGAGCTGCTGATGCAGCAGGCCGGCATATCCGGCGGCCTTCGCAACCGGATTCTGGAGCTTCCCATGCTCTATGGCGGCGTGGAGGTGCTGGAGACGGCAGAGCGCTTCACTTCCAATAAAACCTGCCGCGACGCGCTGGATTATATGAAACGCACGCTGGACGCACTGGCCAATTATGACGTGGATGACTATATCAGCATTGACCTGGGCATGGTGCAGAGCATCAACTATTACTCCGGCATCATCTTCCGGGGCATTTCCAAGTATTTCGGCAACCAGTTGCTGGCCGGCGGCCGGTATGACGGGCTGGTGGAGGAGTTTGGCAAGCCCATGGCGGCCACAGGTTTTGCGTTTTCCATCAAGCCCGTTCTGATTGCGCTGGAACGGCAGGGCAGCCTGCCCTCCGCTCTGGCTCTGGATGCCGTGGCATGCTTTGACACGGCAGATGGCCCGCAGCCGCTGCAGGCACTGGAAATGCTGCGCGGCAAAGGTTTGAGGGTGGAGCAGTTTTATGGATCCAGCCGCGAGCTTGCCGACTACGCCGAATGCAGGGGGGCAAAGGCTGCACTGTGCTGGAGCGGCGGTGAATTCCGCGAAGTCTGGCGGAAGGGGGAGCGTGCATGAGCAAGCTGACAATTGCGCTGCCCAAAGGCAGACTGGCGGAGCAGGCCATCGAGCTGCTGGAGCGCTGCGATGTGGACTGCGGCGCAACCCGAGAAATTGGCCGCAAGCTCATCATGGAAGATACCTCCGGCCAGACCGCCTTCATGCTGGTGAAGCCCAGCGACGTGCCGGTCTATGTGGAGCGCGGTGCCGCAGACATCGGCGTAGTGGGCAAGGATACCCTGATGGAAGCGGGCTGCTCGGTCTATGAAATGCTGGATCTGGGCTTTGGCCGCTGCCGGCTGTGCATCGCCGGATATCCGCAGGGCCGGGAGCGCGCCATCACCGCGGCCAACCTCCGGGTCGCCACCAAGTATCCGGCCATCGCCGCCAGTTACTATGGGGCAAAAGGCATCCCGATTGACATCATCAAGCTCAACGGTTCGGTGGAACTGGGCCCACTGGCAGGCCTGTCCGACGTCATCCTGGATATTGTGGAAAGCGGGCGGACGCTCAAAGAAAACGGCCTGGAGGTGCTGGATGAAATCTGCGGCATCAGCGCCCGGCTCATTGTCAATCGCGTAAGCCTTAAAACGAGAGGTGGCCGCATCAAGCCCTTGATTGAGGCGATGGGCGCGGCATTGGAGGAGGGGAAACGATGATTGGGATCACGGACCTCACCGGTGGCAGCAAGGTCGAGTTGCTGCAAAAGCTGGCCGGGCGCCAGCGCGGCATCCCGGAGGATGTGCGCAAAGCCGCTGCTGCCATCGTCTATGATGTGCGCAATCGCGGCGATGAAGCGCTGCTGGAATACACAGAGCGATTCGACGGCGTGAAGCTCGAAGCCGAAGGCTTGCTCGTAACTGGGCAGGAGATCGAGGAAGCAATCAAAACGGTGCCTGCGGTTGTGCTGGCCGCGATGGAGCGGGCTGCGAAGAACATCCGCAACTTCCACCGCCGCCAGGTGCAGCAGAGCTGGATGGATTTTTCCGGCGGCATTTCGCTGGGGCAGAAGATCACGCCCCTTGCCAGCGCCGGTGTTTATGTGCCCGGCGGCAGGGCTGCCTATCCCTCTTCGGTGCTGATGAATGTGATCCCCGCTAAAGTGGCCGGTGTGGGCGAGATCATTATGGCCACGCCGCCGATGAAGGACGGCAAGGTGTATGCCAACACGCTTGCCGCCGCGAGAATTGCCGGTGTGGATCGCATCTATAAAATGGGTGGAGCCCAGGCGGTGGCGGCGATGGCCTTCGGCACGGCCACAGTGCCACAGGTGGATAAGATCACCGGCCCCGGCAACATCTGGGTGGCCGCCGCCAAGCGCGAGGTGTTTGGCACTTGCGGCATTGACATGATTGCCGGCCCCAGCGAAGTGCTGGTTGTGGCAGACGAAACCGCAAACCCCCGCTTTGCCGCGGCAGACATGCTGGCCCAGGCCGAGCATGACCCGATGGCCTCGGCAATCCTCGTCACCTGCAGCCGCGAAGTTGCGGAGAGGGTCAATGACGAGCTGGACCGGCAGGTGAAGCTTCTGGGCCGCTGCGAAACCGCCTGCCGCTCCCTTGCCGATTATGGCGCGATCCTATTGACGGATTCGCTGGAGGAGGCCATTGATCTGGCCAACGAGCTGGCGCCGGAGCACCTGGAGCTGCTGGTGCAGGACCCTATGCGGTGGCTTGGCGCCATCCGCAATGCGGGCGCGATCTTTTTGGGCGCCATGAGCCCGGAGCCGCTGGGCGACTATATGGCCGGCCCCAACCATGTGCTGCCCACCGGCGGCACGGCGCGGTTCTCCTCGCCGCTCTCGGTGGATGACTTCGTGAAGAAGTCCAGCGTGATCTATTGCTCGAGTGAGAAACTGCGAGAGGTTTATCAGGATGTGGCGGTTTTCGCCGACAGCGAGGGGCTGGACGCCCACGCCAACTCGGCGCGAATCCGCTTTGAGGAGGGAAACTGACATGCGCAAGGCAGCGGCGGGCCGAGACACAGCGGAAACCAGGATCTTTGCCGAGATCAACCTGGATGGCAACGGCAGCGCGCAGATCGGGACCGGCATCGGCTTTTTCGACCACATGCTCGCACTGTTGGCAACGCATGGGCTGTTTGAGTTGACCGTAAAGGCTGACGGCGATGTGGGTGTGGACTGCCACCACACCGTGGAAGACACCGGCATTGTGCTGGGGCAGGCGTTCCAGAAGGCGCTCGGTGACAAGAAGAGCATCCGCCGCTACGGCACATTCTTCCTGCCCATGGACGAAACGCTGGCGATGGTGTCGCTGGACATCAGCGGTCGGCCATTCCTGGTGTTTGATGCGGCTATTCCATCGGTGAGACTTGGTGATTTCGAAACCGAAACAGTGGAGGAGTTCTTCCGCGCCTTCGCCTTCGCTGCCGGCATCACGCTGCATGTGAAGGTGCTTTACGGCAAGAATGCCCACCACCAGATCGAGGCGCTCTTCAAGGCGCTGGGCAGGGCGTTGCGTGAGGCTGTGGCCATCGACCCCCGCGAGCAGGGCATCCCCTCCACCAAGGGGGTGCTGTGATGGCAAGCATCGCGATCATTGACTATGGCATGGGCAACCTCCGCAGCGTGCAGAAGGCCTTTGAACACATCGGCGTTTCCGCTGAGATCACCAGTGACGCCGCCGTGCTTGCCCGTGCAGATGGGGCCGTGCTGCCCGGTGTGGGTGCCTTTGCTGACTGCATCAAGAACCTCGATGAAACGGGCCTGGTGCCCACGATCCAGGAGTTCATCGCCTCAGGCCGTCCCTTTCTGGGCATTTGCCTGGGGCTGCAACTGCTATTTGAAAGCAGCACCGAGGGCGGGCAATATGAGGGGCTGGGGCTGCTGCCCGGCCAGGTGGTCTCGCTGCCACGTGACCGCAAGGTGCCCCACATGGGCTGGAACAGCCTGAAAATCCTGCAGCCCGACCCGCTTTTCAAAGGCTTGCCGGGGGAGGCGTATGTCTACTTTGTGCACTCCTATCATGCCGCCCCTGCGGATCCGTCGATCTTCTCTGCCACGACGGACTACGGCATCCCGGTGACCGCTGCCGTGCAGCGCGGCAACCTGTTTGCCACGCAGTTTCACCCGGAGAAAAGCGGCGATGTGGGCATGCAGATCCTCCGCAATTTCGGAGGGCTGTTATGATCATCTATCCGGCGATTGATCTGAAGGGCGGCCAGTGCGTCCGCTTGCAGCAGGGCGACATGGAACGGGCCACGGTTTACGGATACGACCCGGCGGCTGTCGCCCGCTCCTTTGCGGAGAAGGGCGCGCAATGGCTCCACGTGGTGGATCTGGACGGCGCGTTTACCGGAGACTCCCGCAATCTTGATGCCGTGCGGGCCATTGTGGCGGCGGTGCATATCCCGGTGCAGCTGGGTGGTGGCCTCAGGTCCATGGAGCGCCTGCAGCAGGTGTTTGAAGCCGGCGTGAGCCGCGCCATCCTGGGCACCGCCGCGCTGGAAGACGAAGAATTTCTGAAGGAAGCCGTTGCCGCATATGGCGACCGCATTGCCGTGGGCATCGATGCCAAGGATGGTCTTGTCGCTGTGCGCGGCTGGGCGGAGGCATCTGATGTCACGCCGCTTGCTCTTGCCCTCCGGGTCAAGGCTGCTGGTGTGCGCACCGTGATCTACACCGACATTTCCCGCGACGGCATGCTGTCCGGCCCCAATTTTGAGGCGACGAAGGCGCTGATTGACGGCACCGGCCTGGATGTGATCGTGTCCGGTGGCGTGGCTGATCTCGGCCATGTGACTCAGTCAAAGCAGATTGCCGCTGCCGGCGTCATCATTGGCCGGGCCATCTATACTGGCGCGGTGCGGCTGGAAGAAGCCATCGCGGAGGGAGGAAAATCATGCTGACCTGCAGAATCATCCCATGCCTCGATGTGCGTGACGGCCGCGTGGTCAAAGGCGTAAATTTTGTGGACATCCGCGATGCCGGTGACCCGGTGGAGGTCGCCCGGCGTTATAATGAAGAAGGGGCAGACGAAGTCACCTTCCTCGATATCACCGCCTCCTCAGACAAGCGCGGCATCATCCTGGATGTGGTTTCCCGCACGGCCGAACAGGTGTTCATCCCCCTCACGGTGGGCGGCGGCATCCGCACGCTGGAGGATTTCCGGCGCATTCTGAAGGCCGGCGCAGACAAGATCTCGATCAACTCCGCACCGCTCAAAAACCCGGACTTCATCAACGAAGCTGCGTGGCGGTTCGGCACACAGTGCGTGGTCGTGGCCATCGATGCCAAACGCCGGCCTGACGGCGGATGGGACGCCTACTTGAACGGGGGCCGTGTGAACACCGGGCGGGACGCTGTGGAATGGGCCGTGGAAGCAGAGCGGCGGGGGGCGGGGGAGATCCTGCTCACCAGTATGGACACCGACGGCACCAAGGCCGGCTATGACATCGCCCTCACCCATGCCGTCACGTCGGCGGTAAACATCCCGGTGATCGCCTCCGGCGGCGCGGGCACACTGGAGCATTTCGCAGAGGTGGTGGAGCAAGCCCAGGCCGATGCGGTGCTGGCGGCGTCGCTGTTCCACTACAAGGAGCTGGAAATCAATCAAGTGAAGCAGTTTATGAGGCAGCGGGGCATCCCGGTGCGCATGCAGGAGGAAATATGCTGAACATCAAAGGTGATCTTTCCACCATCAAATACAACGAAAATGGCATTGTGCCCGCCGTGGCACAGGATACGCAGACCGGCGCGGTTCTGATGCTGGCCTGGATGAATG
>JAEYYW010000181.1 GCA_023428265.1 Bacillota bacterium
TGACCGCCGTTTTCCTGGCGGAGCTGGCGCCCAAGTGGCTGTATAACATCGTAAAACCCAGTGTGGAGCTGCTTGCCGGCATTCCGTCGGTGGTCTATGGCTACTTCGGCATGACCATCATCGTGCCGTTCATCCGCACGCTCACCGTCAACAATCCTGATAACAAAGGCTTCAGCCTCCTGGCCGTCATTGTCATATTGTCTGTGATGATACTGCCAACGATCATCAGCATTTCGCTGTCTTCCATCAAAGCAGTGCCAAAGGCTTATAAAGAAGGCAGCCTGGCCCTTGGCGCATCACACGTTCAGTCCATTTTCAAGACGACACTGCCCGCGGCCCGCTCCGGCATTCTGGCGGCGGTGATGCTTGGCATTGGCAGGGCGGTGGGTGAAACGATGGCCGTGATCATGGTGGCGGGCAATATCCCGCAAATCCCGACGTCTCTGTTTGATCCGGTCCGGACGCTGACGATCAACATCGCGTTTGAAATGAACTATGCCAAAGACCTGCACCGCGAGGCGCTGTTTGCCACAGGTGTGGTGTTGTTTGTGATCATCATGGTGCTGAACATCATCATCAACGGCATACTGAAAAAGCGGGAGGTGCAATCATGACCCTCCGCCGAAGACTAACCGATGGCACAGCCAAGGCGCTCATCTATACCAGCGCGCTTCTGACCACAGCCACATTGGTTGCATTGATTGCCTATATCATGATCAAGGGCATCCCCAATATCTCCTGGGAGTTTCTGACCGGCAGCTTCATGCCCGGCAAAGCGGGCTCCTCAGGCATCTATAACATGATTGTCTCCACGGTGTATATCATCGGGCTGACGCTGCTGTTCGCCGCGCCGATCGGTGTGTTTGCCGCCATTTATCTGGTGGAATATGCTCGGCCCGGTGTGCTTGTGAGCACAATCCGCTTCACTACGGAAAGCCTTGCCGGAATACCGTCGATCATCTTCGGCCTGTTTGGTTTCATGTTTTTTGGCATGCTTCTGGGGCTGAAGTGGTCGCTGCTCACCGGGGCGCTCACGCTGAGCATCACGGTGCTGCCCACAATCATCCGGGCCACCGAGGAAGCCATTAAGGCCGTGCCGGAGTCTTACCGCGAGGGCAGCCTGGCGCTTGGTGCGTCCAAGCTTTACACGCTGTTTCGGATCGTTTTGCCTTCGGCCTTCCCCGGCATCCTCACGTCATTGATCCTTTCGATCGGGCGGATCGTCGGTGAAACAGCCGCTGTGATCTTTACGGCGGGCATTGTGTATCGCCTGCCCAAAAGCATCATGGATTCGGGCCGCACACTGGCCGTGCACCTGTATGTGCTTGCCACGGAGGGATCCACCAAAGAACAAATCGCCCAGAGTGATGCCACGGCCGCAGTGCTGGTAATCCTGGTGCTGCTCATCAATCTGGCGGCAAACGTGCTGGGCAAAAAAATGAGCAAGAGAATCGGGGGGAATTGACGATATGGATCCGTATGTGCTTCAAATCAAGGGTATGAACCTGTATTACGGCGCGTTGCACGCTGTAAAAAATGTGAGTCTGGAGATCAACCGACAATATGTAACCGCTCTGATCGGGCCGTCGGGGTGCGGCAAGTCGTCGTTTTTAAAAACGCTGAACCGCATGAACGACCTGGTGCCCAACGCCCGTGTGGAGGGCCTGATCGAGCTGGACGGGGAGGACATTTATCAAAGCGGTTATGACATCGTGGCCCTTCGCAAGAGAGTGGGCATGGTGTTTCAGAAGCCTAACCCATTCCCGATGAGCATTTATGACAACATTGCCTATGGGCCCAGGGTGCACGGCGCGCGCAACCGCAAGGTGCTGGATGAGATCGTGGAAAAGAGCCTGAAAAGCGCCGTGCTCTGGGATGAGGTGAAGGACCGCCTGAAGCAAAACGCGCTTGGGCTCTCCGGCGGGCAGCAGCAGCGCCTTTGCATCGCCCGCACTCTGGCCGTGGAGCCTGAGGTGATCCTGATGGATGAGCCCACCAGCGCGCTGGACCCGATCTCCACGCTGAAGATAGAGGACCTGATGGAGGTGCTCAAGAAGGATTACACAATCATCATCGTGACCCACAACATGCAGCAGGCCGCACGCATTTCCGACAGCACGGCGTTCTTCCTGCACGGTGAAATTGTGGAATACGACAAGACCTCGGTGGTGTTTCAGACGCCGAAGGACAAGCGCACCGAGGATTATATTACCGGCAGATTCGGCTGACAAGGAGGAGAGATTATGACCAACCGGCATGTATTCAACGAACAGCTCACCGAGCTTCGGGATTTGCTCCTGGAGATGGCTACAATGGCCGAAGCCAGCATTGACATGGCGATGACGGCGCTGAAAAACCGCGACGTGGATTTAGCCAAAAAGGTCATTGCCGGAGACGACGGAATAGACGCGCTGGAGCAGAAGATCGAAAACCTGTGCCTGGAGCTGATTGCGAGGCAGCAGCCCATCGCCGCCGATCTGCGGCTGATCAGCATGGTGCTGAAGATGATCACCGATATTGAGCGCATTGCCGACCACTCCGCAGACATTTCGGAGATCACGCTGCGGCTTGGGTGTGAAGAGCCGGTCAAGCCTCTGGTGGATATCCCCAGGATGGCGGAGGTCGCCCGCGAGATGGTGCACAGCGCCATTCGCTCCTTTGTAAACAACGACATGGTGATGGCGGTGGCGACCTGCCGCAGAGACGATGAGGTGGACACACTGTTTGAAAAGGTGATCCTGGAGCTGTCCAAGATGATGAAGGAAGACCCTGCAATTGTGGATCGGGCCATCGACCTGATCCTCATCGCCAAATATCTGGAGCGCGTGGGCGATCACGCCACCAACATCGGCGAGTGGGTGGCCTTCAACATCAGCGGCAAGCACGCCCACCTGACACATTGCGATTGAACCTGCGGGAGGGTGTTATGCCGGAGAAAGCGTTGATTGCGGTGGTGGAAGACGAACCGAATATCCGCGGCCTGCTGGTGTTCAACATGCAGTCGGCTGGCTACAGGACCGTGGAGTATGGCAGTGGGGAGGAGGCCCTTGCCGGCATTCTGGCCTCTCCGCCGGCGCTTGTGCTGCTGGACCTGATGCTGCCGGGCATCGATGGCATGGAGGTGTGCCGAAGACTGCGCGCCAGCGCCACGGCCGGCGCCACACCCATCATCATGGTCACATCCAAAGGCGAGGAACTGGACCGGGTGCTGGGCCTTGAAATCGGCGCGGACGATTATATCACCAAGCCCTTCAGCATGCGCGAGGTGGTCGCCCGGATCAAATCGGTGCTCCGCCGCGCGGATCAGCGGAAGATGGCTCATTGGGGCGAACTCCTGCAAGTAGGTGACATCACGGTGAACATCAGCCAGAGAAAAGTCACCAAGGCCGGGCGGGAGCTGGCAATGCCGATGAAGGAGTTTGACTTGCTCTGCTGCCTGATAGAGCGCAAGGGGCATGTGCTCACCCGTGAGCAGCTGCTGGACCGGGTGTGGGGCTATGATTACTCGGGAGAGACCCGCACGGTGGATGTTCACATCCGCCACCTGAGAATGAAGGTGGAGGATGACCCGGACAACGCCAGCCTCATCGAGACCGTGCGGGGTGTAGGCTACCGGATTGCGGATAAGCAGAAGCACCACGCGGCGGGTTGACATATGAAAATTGTGCAACTGATGATGATGATATCACAAGCATGACTTGGCCATATGCGGTATAATAGCATCAAATATTGCACAATTTGGGGGAACTGATGAAGTTTTCAGACGGACAATGGCTCACCCGGGAGGGGTATAGCGTTCATTGCCCTGCCGAAGCCCACAGCCTGGAGATCAGTGGCGACAAGATTACGGTATATGCACCGGTGCGCCCGGTCATCCACCGCGGCGACACGTTATCCGGCCCAATGCTCACGATTACCTATAGCTCGCCAATGCCGGATGTGATCCGTGTGCGTGCGGAGCACTTCAGGGGCAGGCGCAAGCAGGGTCCGGAGTTTTCGCTGAACCTTGGCAGCCCCGCTGTGGAGATCACGCAGGAGGAAAGCGGCGCGGTGCTGACCAGCGGGGGTTTGTCCGTGGCCATCAAAACCGGCGGCGGCTGGAAGGTGAGCTTCTCCCATCGCGGCAAGCCTCTCACCTCAAGCGCCACCAAAGACATGGCCTGGATCAAGGGGAGCAACGGCCAGACCTGGATGCGGGAGCAGCTGGGGCTGGGCGTGGGGGAATGCGTATACGGTCTGGGCGAGCGGTTCACGGCGTTTGTGAAAAACGGCCAGACGGTGGATGTGTGGAACAAAGACGGCGGCACCAACACCGAGCAGGCTTATAAAAACATCCCCTTCTATGTGACCAACAGGGGTTACGGCGTGCTTGTGAACCATGCCGGGCTGGTCAGCTTTGAAGTCGCGTCGGAAAGCGTCTCCAAGGCCCAGTTCAGTGTGGAGGGCGAGTGCCTGGAGTATTTCATCATCGGCGGCGACACGCTCAAGGACGTGCTTCGCAACTACGGCGCGCTGACGGGCCGGCCGGCCCTGCCGCCGGCATGGTCCTTCGGCCTGTGGCTCTCCACCTCCTTCACGACTGATTATGATGAGGGCACCGTGACGCGCTTCATCGGCGGCATGGAGGAGCGCGGCATCCCGCTGCATGTGTTCCATTTCGATTGCTTCTGGATGAAGGAATACCAGTGGTGTGATTTTCAGTGGGACAGCGACGTCTTCCCCGACCCGGCGGGCTTGATTGCCCGCCTCAAGCAAAAGGGCCTGAAGGTGTGCGTGTGGCTCAACCCCTATATCGGTCAGAAGTCGCCGCTGTTTGACGAAGGCATGGAGCATGGCTACCTCGCCCACGACCTGGAGGGCAACGTGTGGCAATGGGACCTGTGGCAGCCGGGCCTGGCGCTGGTGGACTTCACCAACCCGGACGCTGTTGCCTGGTATCAGGGCAAGCTGAAAACGCTGCTCGAAATGGGGGTGGACAGCTTCAAGACCGACTTCGGCGAGCGCATTCCCACCGATGTGCGGTGGCATGATGGCAGCGACCCGAAGCGGATGCACAACTATTACACCTATCTGTATAACAAGGCCGTGTTTGACCTGCTGGAGCGGGAGCGGGGCCGGGGCGACGCGGTGGTGTTTGCCCGCTCGGCCACGGTGGGCGGCCAGCAGTTCCCGGTGCATTGGGGCGGCGACAACACCGCCACCTATCCCAGCATGGCGGAAAGTCTGCGGGGCGGGTTGTCGCTTGGCCTTTGCGGCTTTGGCTTTTGGGCTCATGACATCGGCGGGTTTGAGGCCACCGCGCCGGCAGATCTCTACAAGCGCTGGGCGGCGTTTGGCCTACTCTCCTCCCACAGCCGCCTGCATGGCAACTCCTCCTATCGTGTGCCGTGGCTGTTTGACGAAGAGGCTGTGGATGTGCTCCGGCATTTCACCCGCCTCAAGTGCAGCCTGATGCCCTATCTTTTCGCGATGGCCTGCGAGGCCTCCGGCGAGGGGATCCCGATGATGCGGGCGATGGTGCTGGAATTCTGCGGCGATCCGGCGTGCAGCACGCTGGACCGGCAATACATGCTGGGCAGCAGCCTGCTGGTTGCTCCTGTCTTTGAGGAATCCGGCGATGTGGAGTATTATCTGCCTGAAGGTGTGTGGACCAATTTCCTGTCCGGCCAGAAGGTCTCCGGCGGCCGGTGGGTCCGTGAGAACCACGGCTATATGAGCCTGCCGCTGATGGCCCGGCCCAACTCCATTGTGGCGGTGGGGCAAAGCAACACCGAGGTGGATTATGACTTTGCCGACGGCGTTGCGCTGCACCTGTTTGAGCTCGGCGACGGATGCGGCGCAAAGGCGACGGTGCGAGGCAGCAATGCCGCGGTGGAGCTGGATGTGACGGCCAGCCGCTCGGGCAGCACCATCACCGTGGCGGCGGCGGGGGCGGGCAAGCCCTACTCGCTGGTGCTTCGGGGCATCGAGTCGGTCAAAGGCGTGCAGGGCGCTCAGGTGACTGCGGGCCGGCAAGGGGCGGTTGTCACACCGGAGTGCTTCACCGGCAGCTTTACGATTCAATTGTAGTGACGATGTAAAAGTGAAGGCGGGCCCTGTGGGGCCCGCCTTTGTTTTTGCTGCGTGAATCAGCGTATTTAGTGCGGCCTTGGCAGCGACAGCTGCCCTTCCAGGCTTTCCAGGAAGGCGCGGGTTGCGGAGATCCTCTCTTTGGCGATGCGGCGCGACTCATCAAAATAGAAGAAATCGGCCCGATATGCCTGCGGCTTGCGCTCCAGCAGCAGCGGCGCGAAGTCCCGGATCGTCACCGACCCTGTGGTGAAGCGGCTGCTGTGCTCCAGGCCACCCAGGAAATCCACCGAGGTGTGGCAGAGCACGAAGTTCAGCATGTCGGCCGCGCCCAGCCGGGCAAGGCGGTCGGCATCCCACAGTATGCGGGCTTCGTGATATTTTTCCGGGATGTCCATATCGGAATGGTTGTGCCACCGGATTGCCACAAACACATCCTGTATTTTGCTATCGGGGAAGCGGATAAACTTCAGATAATCCCTTGCCCACTGCGCGCCAAGCTCGGCGTGCTGCTCGCCGCCGAACTGCGGCTGGAAGCGGTCATGGGCCCAAACAGCCGCCAGCAGCACATCCAGATCACCGCGCTCCACGGAATGGATGTGCAGCGCGTCGCGCTCCACCAGCTTGATGTGCTCCAGCCTGTAGTTGTAGTAAGCGGGCAGGTCTTCCCGGAATGGAGGCCAGAACTCCGCCGCGTGGTCTCCGGTGACGCCGGAAATGTGGTTCCGAAGGGTGTTCAGCCACGGCCGCTCGGCATGCCGGGGCCTTTCACGCTCTCGGGGCTGCATCAGTCTGTCTGGCAGGTTGGCCATATCGATTGAACCCTCCGGGAGGGATGAATAAACAATAATTGTTATTTAAACCATATATCGTAGTATATCAGACATTTCTTAACATGAAAATACAGAATATTGTAAAAAACATGCAAATGGATGGAACATGACAATGTTGTGCTT
>JAEYYW010000024.1 GCA_023428265.1 Bacillota bacterium
TGTTATCCAGGGAAGAATTTGTACAAATGTCATTGAGCCTGGATCTCTTTTTCCTGCGCATCATGAAGGAGCACTCATTTTTCCTGGCAGCCTCGCTGCCGCCAAAGAACACAAAGTACATTCAGGATGCCACCTGGTTTGCCAGGCATTTCAGCATGCTTCTGCAGGAAGCGGTGCAGCTTGCCAACGGTGCGGTCAGCGCGCAGGCAGCCAATGCCGGCCAATTCGTGACGAGATACACTCTGGACGCCGAGCAGGCATCCCAGTTTTACACCGGGTTGCCCATTGACATGGCAATTACACAAAGCGAGCTGAACCTGCAGCCGGGCAGGGCGGTGGCTCCGGGGCTCGAAAACAAGGTGTTCGACCTGAACCAAAGGGCGATGACCGCGGTGTCAGGCCTGGCTGGCCTCAAGAGCAAAATGCTGAACGACGTGCTGACCTGCCAGTTGTTCACGACCAACTATCCGCTGCTGATCGATCACATTCTGCGCGAGGCGGTGCATTACCACGGCATGCTTGCCAGGCTGCAGGCAGGCAACGATATCCGCGATGAGAAAGACCTGGTCGATGAGGAAGCGTTCTGGAACCGCATCATGGCAGAGCACGCCAAGTTTATCCGCGGATTGCTGGATCCTACGGAGCAAGCACTGTTTGACAAGGCCGACATGTTTGGGAAAGAGTTCGATGAACTGACCGCGGAGTCCATCCAGGCCCAAAACAATCCGGCGATGATCCCCAAAGTCACTGCCGAGAGCCTGGATGCCACCAAGGACATCAGGGACTTCAAGGCTGCCGGCACAAGCGGCATACTGCAATGCAAGATCCGGTCAATCATTCTGCCGCTGCTGGCAGACCATACCTTGCGGGAGGCCAATCACTTCATCTATGTGCTGCAAAAAGGTGCCACGCCGTAACCCGCGGCGAGCTGTAAGGCCTGGCTATGAGTCGCTCCCCGGAATGTGTTATAATACCCCCGGAGCGTGATTCAATGCCTGAAACCATTGTTGTGGGGATGTCCGGCGGAGTCGATTCCGCCGTTGCGGCCCTGTTGCTGAAGCAGCAGGGCCATGATGTGGTCGGCGTGTTTATGAAGAACTGGGAGGAAGAGGACGACGGCGTTTGCACGTCGGCCGCCGACTGGGATGATGTGCGCCGCTGCTGTGACCGCCTCGGCATTCCCTATTACAGCGTGAATTTCTCCCGGCAATATTGGGACAGGGTTTTTGCCTATTTTCTCAGCGAATACAGGCTGGGGCGCACCCCGAACCCTGATGTGCTTTGCAACCGCGAAATCAAGTTCAAGGAGCTCATGGCCTTCGCCGAGCAGATGGGAGCCGCCCGGCTTGCGACCGGTCATTATGCCCGCAGCGAGGAGCGAGACGGCGTGTTCAGGCTGCTCAAAGGGGTGGATGGCTCCAAGGATCAATCCTACTTCCTCTACATGCTGGGGCAGGAGCCCCTGTCAAAGGCAGTGTTTCCTCTGGGCGGCATGCTCAAGCGCGACGTGCGTGAAATCGCTGCGCGGGAGCGGCTTCCCGTGGCGGAAAAGAAGGACTCCACCGGCATCTGCTTCATCGGCGAGCGCCGGTTTAAAGAATTTTTACAGCAATTCCTGCCGGCCCAGCCCGGCCAGATGCGCACGCCGGAGGGCGAAGTGATCGGCCGGCACGACGGCTTGATGTATTACACAATCGGCCAGCGAAAAGGCCTCGGCATCGGCGGCAGGGGCAGCGGCGAGCCATGGTTTGTGGTCGCCAAGGATCTGGAGCGCAACATACTCTATGTGCGGCAGGGCAACGACTCACCGGAGCTTTACTCCACAAGCTGCCGGGTTGGCGACCTGCACTTTACAGCCGGCACGCCGCCGGCCCGGGCTTTTGATTGCGGCGCCAAAGTGCGCTACCGTCAGCCAGACCAACAAGCCCGTTTTGAGCTTGACGGCAGCGAGGGCCTGCTCACATTTGAAAAACCCCAGCGGGCCATCACGCCGGGTCAGGCAGCGGTGCTCTATATCGGGGAGGAATGTGTGGGCGGGGGCACCATCCTGTGACTGCCGGCCTATAACTAGAGTGTAATAAAGCAAACAAAAAAGCCGGGCAGCGCCCGGCTTTTCTATCTTGACTTATGCCAGTTTCCCGAAGATCATCCTGCCTGCCGAGGTCTGCAGCGAGCTCGTCACGACAATCTGCACCGACTCATCGATATAGCGGGCGCCGCCTTCCACCACGATCATCGTGCCATCTTCAAGATAGGCCACGCCCTGGCCCTGCTCCTTGCCGGGCTTCACGATCTTGACGTGCATGTCCTCACCGGGCAGCGCGATGGGCTTTACGGCGTTGGAGAGCTCGTTGATGTTCAGCACCCTGATGTTTTGTACGCGTGCTACTTTATTGAGGTTGTAGTCGTTGGTGATCACCTTGGCGCCCATTTCGCCGGCCAGCTTTAGAAGTTTGCTGTCCACATCGGCCAATTCGGAAAAGTCACGGTTCATCACTTCAACGGGACGGGCCAGCTCATGCTGCAGCCTTGCAAGGATGTCCAGACCCCGGCGGCCCCGGGAGCGCTTCAGGTCATCCTCGCTGTCTGAGATCGTGCGCAACTCGTCCAGCACGAAGGAGGGCACGATCAGCCTGCCTTCCAGGAAACCGGCCTTGCAGATCTCAAATATACGGCCGTCAATGATCACGCTGGTATCAAGAAGCTTCTGGGAAAGTGCTTCCTCAGAGGCACCGTCTTTGCCGCCAGCTTTTCCCTCGCGGTTGGCCATTGCCTTGCGGATCAGCGCAACAAAATTCAGCTCGTGCCTGCGGTTGACCGCGATGGTCAGGCAGCTGTAGCCCAAAAGCAGATACACGAGCACCATCAGCGGGATGGAAAGCCATGGCAACCCGATGAGGTTGATCAACTGGCTCACGAAGAAGGCAAGAATAAAGCCGATCACCAGGCCGATCACACCGGCAACCAAGTCGGCGATCGGGCGGGTCTTCAATGTGTTTTCCACACTGTCCAGCAACTTGAAGAAGGAGGGGGTAATCAGCAGGAACAAGAAACCGCCGAGCAGCGCAAAGACAACATATGATACCAGTGAAAGCCAGAAGGGCAAATACCTGCTGGCGCTGAGCACCCCAAGATCCTTGAAAAGGCTGACCCCCAAAAAAACCAATGTGGCGCCCAACGAAGCGCCAATCAGCACAAGGATTACTTTGAGCAGTTTTCGCATTCAGGCCTCCATTTTTGTCAATTCTGACACCCAATTATAGCATAGCACTTATGAAAAAACATTGAACATTTGCTAAACATTTCTGAATCCTAATGGCATCGGCTCAAGCGTTGCGGCATATGAACACCGTTGCTTTCTTACCCGCAACCAGCACTTCGAGCCGCCCGTCCAGCGCGAAATTCATCACCAGGGCTTCTTCCGCTTCCTTTTTGAGAGCGGTCAGCATCACAAGCCGCCCCCCGCGCTTGAGAACCCGCTTGGCTTCGGCGGCAAACTTCCCGTAAAAAGTCTGCGCGTTGGCAATCGGCATGGTGTCGCCCCATGGCGGATCGCAGGCGATGGCGTCCACGGAGCCGGAAGGGATGTCTGCCATGGCCAGTGCGTCCATTTTCAGTATCGTGCCGTTATCGGCGCCGCGCAGGGCATAGCGAAGGTCGGCAGAGGGAGCGATGTCTCCTGCGATCACCTTTTCTGCCGGTGTGCGCAGCCTTGCCCGGGCAATCCCGCCGCTTCCGGCAAAGGGGTCCAGGAATGTTTCGCCCGGCTTGGGGTTGGTGAGCCGGCAGAGCAGGCTTGCAATGTCCGGCCTGAGCTCGCCCGGCCGTGCTTGCTGCCCTTGCTCCTTGCGATAGGTGAGCCTCATCAGCAGGAAGCCAAGGCCCTCCTTGCTTCGATAAAGAAACCAGAACTCCACATCCGGCAGCGCGCGGCCCGGTCTGAGGCCGGACATATCCGCCAGGAAGGCTTCGGCCTTGGCCATTGTCTTCTCGCCGGTGTGGCTGATGAGGCCGTCCACCATAAACATCGCGCGGAACGTGGCTGCGCCATCCGGCATGTGATTGAGGATTGTTTCGGAATCCACGCCTCTCGTCAAGGCCAGGCGCACCATGTGCTGGATCGGGTCTTTGGGGGCCCGGGCAAAGGTGGTCAGACACAGAAATGTATTATTGAACCACGTCGGAATCTCGGTGAGGGTGCCGCGCCGCTTATACTCCACAGCGCCTTCCAGCGTGCGCAGCAGCTGCACACCGGGCATGTCGCGGGCAATGAACTCTTCAATAGCCGGCTCGAACCCGGCGGGAAAGGTGGAATAATATTGAGCCATGGTGTCTCCTCACAATGCTTTTGTCATTAGGAACCTCCTTCCGCCGCCTGATGGCGGCACCTCCCTCCAAGAGGGAGGCAAGAAGGAGTATATATTTTTATCCCATCTTATTATTATGATAATCCATGCGACGTCTCTCAAGTAATCCGGTTCTAGTTTTGATTGCTTCTTCTATCTTTTTGCATACATCAGCAAAATTCCCCTCTACATTATCATTATGAAATCGAATTACCTCTAATCCCAAGCTCATTAATATACCTGTGCGTTCATTGTCATATGCCAAACCGTCGTCCGTGTAGTGTTGATCTCCGTCTATTTCAATAACCAATAACGCTTTGGCACAATAAAAGTCTGCGATGAAGCTTTTGATCACGACTTGCCGTTGAAACCGTACAGGATATTTTGCCAGAAACAAATACCACAGCTTTCTTTCTTGCGGCGTCATGTTCTTACGCAGTTCTTTTGCTCGTTTCAGCAGATTCGTGTTGCGCGGCTGGAGCATATGATCAAACCTTTCTCGCCTCCCTCCAGGAGGGAGGTGCCCTCCGCAGAGGGCGGTAGGAGGTCTATCAGCGCAGCAGGTTCAAAGCATCCTCCACCGTCTGCACGCTGACCAGTTCCAACCCGTCAGGAGCCTTGACCCCTTTCAGGTTGCGTTTTGGCAGCACCACGGTGGTAAAGCCCGTTTTGGCACATTCCGCCAGGCGGGTTTCCGCACGGCCCACCGGGCGCACTTCCCCTGTGAGGCCCACCTCGCCGAAAACCGCCACACCGTCTGGCAGCGGCCGGCCGCGGAGGCCCGATGCGATCGCGAGCGCCACGCCCAGATCGGCGGCGGGCTCATCAAGCTTCAGGCCGCCGGCAACATTCAGATAAACGTCCTGATCAAAAAGTCTTAAGCCTGCCCGCTTCTCCAGCACCGCGATCAGCAGCGCCATGCGGTTATAGTCGATGCCGGTGGCCATGCGCCGGGGTGTGCCAAACACGGTGGTGGACACCAGCGCCTGTATTTCCACCAGCACCGGCCTTGTGCCTTCCACGCTGACCGTTACGATTGAGCCGGGGCCGTTGGCACGGTCGGAAAGCAGCATTTCCGATGGGTTGCTCACCTCCGCCATGCCTGTTTCCCGCATCTCAAACAGCCCGATTTCATTGGTGGAGCCGAAGCGGTTCTTGGCAGCCCGCAAAATGCGGTAGGAGTGCATGTTGTCGCCTTCGAAGTTCAAAACGGTATCCACCATGTGCTCCAGCACCCTTGGGCCGGCCAAGGC
>JAEYYW010000118.1 GCA_023428265.1 Bacillota bacterium
TGATCGGCCGAGTTTTCATTTGGAGGTTCCGTCATGGAAGTGTTGACCGCAAGGAAAGTGACCAAGGTGTATGGCTCGCGTCTGGGCGCGATGAAATACCCGGCCTTGAACGGCATCGACCTGTCGGTGCAGGCCGGTGAGTTTCTGGGCATCATGGGGCCTTCGGGCTCCGGCAAAACCACGCTGCTGAATGTGCTCAGCACGATCGACCGGCCCACATCGGGCACCGTGGCCATTGAGGGCCGCGATGTGTCGCAGATCCGCGAGCCTGCGCTATCCGACTTCCGCCGCAGCCGTCTGGGCTTCTTGTTTCAGGATTTCAACCTGCTGGACACGATGACATTAAAGGAAAACATCGTGCTGCCGCTGGCGCTGGCCAAAACGCCCCATGCCGAGATCCAGAAGCGGCTGGACGGGCTGAGCCGTTCATTGGGCATTGTGGATGTGCTGGACAAACGGCCCTATGAGGTGTCCGGCGGGCAGAAGCAGCGGGCGGCCGCTGCCCGGGCCATCATCACAAACCCCGCCCTGGTGCTGGCCGACGAGCCCACCGGCGCGCTGGACAGCAAGTCGGCCCGGGAGCTGCTGGGCTGCCTCGAATATCTGAACACACAGAGCCGCACCACGATCCTGATCGTCACCCACGACGCGTTCACCGCTTCCTGGTGCCACCGCATCGTGTTCATCAAGGACGGCCTGCTCTTCAATGAGCTGCGGCGCGGCGACATGCCCCGCAAGGCCTTCTACCAGAGCATTCTGCAGGTGCTGGCCGTGATGGGGGGAGGCAACGGTAATGCTGATTAAGCTGGCCCTCGGCAACATCCGCCGGAATTTCCGCAACTATTGGGCCTACTTCGTGAGCTCCGCGTTCAGCGTGTTTGTGCTGTATCTGTTTCTGTCCGTCTGCTTTGGCGGCGTCACTGGCGTGGCGTCCAAGTTCCAGACCACCGGCGTGCTGTTTGGCATCGGGGCGTTTCTCACGGCGTTTTTCGCAGCGTTCTTCATCTGGTATTCCAACTCGTTCTTCACCAAGGCCCGCAAGAAGGAGTTTGCCACCTACATGCTGTTGGGCATGTCCAAGCGGCAGGTGATCCGCCTCAATGTGCTGGAAAACATCGCCGTGCTCGTGATGGCCTTTGCCGCCGGCATCGCCGCGGGCGTGCTGTTGAACAAGCTGCTGATCATGCTGCTGCTCAATGTGATGTCGGTTTCGATGGCTGTGCCCTTTGAGATCAACGGCCTGGCCATCGGGATCAGCGCTATTTTCTTTGCCGGCGTGATTGCCGTGGTGTGCCTGCACGGCGCGTTTTTACTGGGCCGCAGCAGCCTGATCGAGCTCATCAACGCCAGCAAAAAGGCCGAAAAGCTGATGAAGGCGTCCGCCCTGACCTGGGTGGTCGGCGCTCTGGCGGTGTTCTGCCTGGGGTATGGTTATTATCTTTCAGTCGCAAAGGGCATGAACATGCTGCTTTGGGTGCCCATCGTGGCGCTGGTGTGCGTCGGCACGGCGCTGGCTTTTTTGGGGCTGGCCACGCTCTACCTGCACTTGAGCCGCAAAAACGAGGCCAGGCTTTATCGCGGCCCCCGGCTCATCACGGTCACGCAGCTGATGCACCGCTATCGGGGCAACGTGGGGGCATTGAGCACGATCGCCATCACCACCACTGTGGCGCTTTGCGCGGTGCTCTGCTGCTGCGGGCTCTATGCCATCACGCAAAGCAGCGCCCGTGCCCAGCGGCCCTTCTCGTTGGAAATCCGTGCTGACGCCGCGCTGGAGAGTGCCGTGGAGCAGGCCATTCAGGAGCACGCGGAGGTGCGCCTGCTGCACAAGGTGCCCATCCATGCCGTCCGGTTGAAAATGAATCCGGAGCAGAGCTCTCCCATACAGGTCGTCAGCCAGAGCCAATACAACGCCATTGCCGAGGCGCTGGGCTGGCAGGAGAGGATCAGCCTCTCCGGCGATGGGTCAACGGTGCTGATTCACTCCTCCGCCGTCAGTGCATTCGGCCGCAACGATGGCCAAAACGTTGCGATCTCCGTGGGGGGCCAGGAGCGGCAACTGTCCATTGAGCGCACCAGCACGCGCATCCATATGTCTCTGGAGCGGTTTACGCGCTCACTAGTGGTCACCGATCGCCTTTATGCGCAAGTCGCCGCCGAACCGGATGTGGAGGAAATCTCGCTGATGGGCTATGTGCTGGACAACGACTTGCAGGCTGCCGCCCTGGTTTCGGATCTGCGGGCAGGTTGGTCTGGAGAGACGAAGCTTTATACCTTCTATGAATTCTATCAGGAAAGCCGTCAGCTCTTCGGCGTGATGATGTTTGTGGGCGTGTTTGTGGGGCTGTTGTTCCTCACGGCCACCGGCAGCATCCTCTACTTCCGCATGTCGATGGAGGCGTTGGAAGACCGCGAGAAATTCCTCGCGCTGATCAAGCTGGGCATTGGCCGGGGGCAGCTGAAACAGGCCATCGCCGGGGAGCTGGCAATCGTGTTCGGAGCGCCTTTGGTGCTGGCGACCGTCAACTCCTTCATGGCGTCGGTGCCGCTGGGCAAATTCGTTAACACCGATCTGACGGGCATCTTCGTTGTGATTGTAGCGGTCTACGCGGTGCTGTATGGGCTGTACTACTTGCTGACGTGGAACAAATATGTGCGCACGGTGAGCCGGTAGCCTTGACTACCAGTCTCTCTACCAGATCCCCCCTGTCGCTTGTGAGCGACATCCCCCCTTGGCCGCAGGCAAGCCTGCTTAAGGGAGGGTAGGGAGGGAAGCCTGTGGTTCACACAATCCTTACCCTCCCTTAGCCGATACGATAGTATCGGCGACTAAGGGGGGATGCCGCCCTCAGGCGGCAGGGGGGATATTACCAAAGGGTATGCACGTTTGCATACCCTTTTTCTTATCTTTGCTGAATACAATGGATTGGGTGATAGAAATGGTTACCGCTGTGCGGTCCATCAACAGCTTTGCTTGTTGGGAGTTGTTCCTGGCTGGCCTTGTGGTTTGCAGCATTGTTTCTTTTTTGGTTCTGCAAGCAAAAACGCAAATACCGATTGCAGTTTTGGTTCAATTGATTCTGCTTGAGTCATCCGATATTGTCTGGACTTTTTCCTATTTTCCAACAGGTGAGTATGTGAACCATGGGATCCTGGGAGTGTATGGGTTTTTGGTTTATCCGGTGGTTTGCTTGCTTGCGTATGCAGTGCAATGGAAAAACGGTAGGCACCAAGCAACAGATCCCCCCTGTCGCTTGTGAGCGACATCCCCCCCTAATCGTCGGTGCTGAGCGCACCGACTTATGGTAGGGTGGGGAGGTGCTTGATTAAGCGATACAGTTGTCTATATGCTTCGTCTCCCTCCTAACCCTCCCTTAAGCAGGCTTGCCTGCGCCTAAGGGGGGATGCCGTCCTCAGGCGGCAGGGGGGATCTGTCGTTACAGCCTGATCCACGGCTCCAATCCTTCCGGGTGGTCCGGATCCAGCCCATCGGCCACGGCCCGGTGATAGGCGATCAGTTGCGCGACCAGGATCAGGGGCAGGCCCCTGGCCCCATGGGGCAGGCTCCTGCCAAAGCTCAGGTTCAGCGCCCCGTCGGGCAGGCCGTCCAGCGGGATGTCGCTGACCACCACCAGCCTTGCGCCTTTCTTTGCCACATCACCCAGCAGCGCAAGCTCGTATTGATTGCCGTCGGTCAGCGCGGCGATCACCAGCGTCTCCGGCCCCACAATCACCATGGGCCCGTGCCGCAGATCCAGCAGGTGGTGGTGCACCGCCGGTTTTCTTGCGATTTCCTGGAATGCCAGCGCCCCTTCGGCGGCAATGCCGGCAATCTCCCCGTCGGCCAGCAACACCACGCTGCTCCAGGGTTGCCGGGCCACTCTGGCCAGGTCTTCCTCCGCGCTTTGCAGGAAGGCCGGGCCGCCGGCCACTGCCCGCCCCAGGCCTTCCAGCAGGGCTTCGTTGCCTGCCAGATGGGCAATCAGCGCCATCCCCGCGGCATACAGGCAGGACACGGCGCGGGTCTGGCAAACGCTCTGGTCGTAGCACCAGGGCATTTCCAGCGCCAGGTCGCTCAAAGCGGCAAGCTCCGAGCCCTCCGTGGCGCACAGGCACAGCACCGGCGCCTTGGCGGCGTTTTTCATGCGCTCCGTGGCCTCGATTACCTCGCTGGTGCGGCCTGAATGGGAAATTGCCACCACCAGCGCGCCTTCCGCTGCCTGCTCATATCGTGTGGCATGGAGCATGCAGTCGCCGGCCGGCAGCGCCAGAGCGGGGATGCCCAGGTTCAGCTGCGCCGCCAGCGCCAGCGACCGGGCCAGGCAATAGCTGGACCCGCAGCCCAGGAAAACCAGCAAGCGGGGCTGGCAGCGGTCCATCAGCCGCTTCACGTCGCCATGGCGGCTCTCCGCCAGCGCGAGCGTCCGCCCCAGGGCCTGGTATTGCGCTTGAATCTCCTGATAGGTGCTGTGCATCACATTCATCCTTTGCATGCTTTTTGCGGTATGTATCAATCCTTTGGCTTTGCCGGTTACCGGATCGTGACGGCGCCGCTCTGCTTCTGGCTGCGCTCGCCGGCTTCGCTCACGGCCCACACCGAGTAGCGGAACTGGCCGGCCGGCGCGATGAAGGGCACTGTGAGATCCAGAAAAAACGTTTGTGTGTCCAGCCGCTTCAGCCTCTGGCTGATGCCGTAGGTGTCGGCGGCGATCACGGCGGCGCTCACCGGCTGGTTGGCCTGCCTGACCAAAACGCTGGCCTGGATTCGCTCGCCCCGACGCACTGACTGCGGTAGGCCGGAAAGGTCAAGGGTGCATTGGAAGCCTGGCATGGGGTTGCCTCCTGAGACTATGTGGCTTCTATAATACATGATGGCGGGCCGCGATGTGTGACCGCAGGCCTCCCCATGGGCCGCCACTTCTCAGGCCTTTGCTTCCTCCTTTGGCTTTTCCGCCTTGCAGATGCGGCAGGCCTCGCTGGCGGACAGGTTGATCTCTCCGCAGGCCGGGCACACCCAGATGAACGATTCCACCTGCTCCAGCACCGGGTCCGGCTCCGGCTCCGGCGGCTGAAAGGAGACCATGTCTTCCACGAAAAGGCCAGGCTTGGCCGCGGCTGCCTGCGATGCGGGTGCCGTTGCAATGCCTTTCGCGCGGATGTCGTGGAGGATCGCCACAATCTCTCCCAGCGCCCAGGGCAGAAGCCCTGCCAAAAAGGAGCCCAGCGCCACGGCGGCTGCGGCCCAGTTGCCGGGGTCGTTCACTTCCGGTTTCCAGCGAAACCACAGCCACAGCGCGATCAGGCCGCCCAGCGCCCACACCAGCGCCGCGCCTCCTTTCAGCAGCAATGACGTTTTGTTCTTCATATGCATCCCCCGTTTTTCCTGATTACTCATGCCACCACAAAGCGGGCCCTGCTGCCCTTTTCCACCGGCAGCACCTCCAGCCTCGCGTCAATGCGCTCCCTGAGCTCCGGCACGTGGGAAATGATGCCCACCAGCCTGCCGGCACCCTGCAACTCCAGCAATGCCTTGACGGCCTCGTCGAGCGCCTCCGGATCCAGCGTGCCGAACCCTTCGTCCACAAACACCGTCTCCAGATGCAGCCCGCCCATGTGCGACTGTACCACGTCGCTGAGACCCAGCGCCAGCGCCAGCGACGCCAGGAAGGATTCCCCACCGGATAGTGTGGCAACCGGCCTTGCCTGGCCTGTGTATTCGTCGAAAACTTCCAGCTCCAGGCCCCCGGCGCTGTTGGCCCTGGCCCGCTCCAGCGTGCGCTGCAGCATGTAGCGGCCCCGGCTCATGATGCGTAGCCTCGCCGTCGCGGCCTGCGCCACATCGTCAAACAGCGCGCCCAGCACGAACCGCTGCAAGGTGAGCCCCAGCGGGTTGCCGCCGTTGGCGACCTTGGCCAGATCGCCCATCACGGCATATTGCTCCCGCAGCCGGCCGATGGCCTCTTCCAGTGCCAGCAGCTTCCTCTCCCAGCCGCGCTCGCTTTCCAGCTGCCCGGCCAGCGCCGTGTGCTCCCGCAGGGCCTGCTCGGTTTGCTCGCCGGCTTGCCGCTCCGCCCCTTCCAGCGCCGCCAGATCGGGGGCGGCAAGGCCTTGGGCATCCTGTTCCGCCCGGCGCAGTCTGTCGGCGGCGGCGGCCATCGCGTGGCCCCAGGCTTCTGTATCCCGCTTCCATTGGGCCCTTGCGGCAGGCGTCTGCCGGGCCGTTTCATAATCCTGCTGCGAGGCAAAGCCGCTGTCGCCCAGCCGGTTGGCAAAGGCTTCCCGCTCGGTTTCGTGGGCTGCCCCGGCTGCTTCCAGAGCCGCTTGGGCCGCCGCCAGAGCCGCTTTGGCGGCAGATGCCCGCTCGGCGGCGTCGCCGGCTTGCCTGCCCGCCGTTTCCAGCGCCAGTTTGAGCTCTGCCGCCTGTGCTTCCTTGCGGGCCAGGAATTGCTCGATGACGGCGCTGTCGCGCATCTTCTCCGGCACCTGCTCCATCGCCGCGTCCAACTCCGCCTGCGCGCGAGTGCTTGATGACTGTGCCTGCTCGTGGGCCGCCAGCGCTGCGGCGTGGGCTTGCTCCAGCGCGGGGCGCTTGGCGTCTTCCTCCGCAAGGGCGGCTTTCAGCCCGGTGATCGCCCCGGCAGCCCCGGCGGCGCTTTTCCATTGTGCCTCCGCCTGCAAGAGCTGCTCCCGCACCCGCTCCAGCGGCTGGCCGGCCAGCGGGCCCAGCGCTTCCTGCAGCGCCCGCTCTTTCTCCTGGTGGCGGGCCAAGGCCAGCCCGGCCTCTGCCCGGCGGGTTTCCGCCCGCTTCAGGGCTGCCTCCAGCTCCGTGGCCCGGTCTTCCAGCTCGTCCAGTTCCTTCTGGGTTGGTGTGCCCAGCGGCATGGCAGCCTTTGCCGGGTGGTGCGTTGCACCGCACACCGGGCAGGGCGCGCCTTCCGCCAGCTCCGCTGCCAGCAGCGCCGCCTGAGCGCTCTCCCAGGCTCGCTTTGCTTCCTTAAGGCCGGCCCGGTGCCCGTCCAGCCGGGTTTGCGTTTCTTCTGCAGCCACCCGGGCGGCAGCCTCCGCCGCGACGAGCGCCGCGCCCTGCGCGGCCAGTGTGTCCAGCGCGGCGCGTTTTCCCGCCAGCTCCGCGAGCCGCTCATAGGAGGCCTTGCGCTCTGCCAGCAGTTGTGCCTCCGGCTCCTGCGCCGCAATTTCACCGGCGAGCCGCCGTTGGGCCTCGCCGTTTCGCTTCAGGTCCTGCTCTGCCTGCTGCCGGAGCCGAAGTGCTTCGGCCGCCGCAGCTGCCGCCTGCTCCGCGGCCTGCCGCAGCGCCCCGAACCGTCTGGCCTGGGGCAGCGCGTCCTTAAGCCGCACGATCTGCTCTGCCAGCTTCGCACGCTCCGGCTCCCTGGCCTGCTCCTGCTCCAGCGCCCGGTTGGCTTCCGCCTGTGCCCGCTCCGCATCGGTGCTTGCCTGCGCGGCCTTCTCCAGCGCGGTGGCGGCGCCGTTGCGCTCCGCTTCTCTCTTGTTGAGGGCCGCCTCGGCGTCTGAAAGTGCTGCCGCGGCTTCCGCCCGGCGCAGCGCTTGCGCCATCGCCTCAATTTCTGCACTGCGGCTCTGCAGCGCTTCCAGCGCTTGCCCGGCCTGGGCAAGCTCCGTGAGCCTGCCGTCGGCGGCCTTGCCCGCTGTCACGGCTTTGCGCTTCTCTTCCCATACCAGCCGGAGCGCCGCAAGGCGCTCCGCCAATGCGTCCAAGTCCATGCTGTGTTTGCCCATGCGCTCCCGGAGCGCCGCCAGGCTTTCCGCTCCGGCTTCGCCCAAAATGGCGGCCTCGGTGGTGGCCTGCTTTTCCAGCTCGCCTTCCAGCGCCTTTGCCTTGCGCTTCAGGTGCTCCTCGATAGCCCGGAAGCCGTCCACCTTCAGCAGCACCCGGAGGATTTCCTCCCGTTCGCGGCTGCCGGCGGTCAAAAGCTTGCGGAAATCCCCCTGGGGGATCACGACCACCTGCCGGAACTGCTCCCCTTTGAAGCCCAGGATTGCCTCCACCTGCTCGGTGACCCTGCGGTCGCCGGAGGCCAGCGGCACCCAGTTTCCGTCATCCAGCCGGTGCAGCTCCGCCGCCGGGGCCACATCCCGCTCCCGGCCTTTGGCGACCAGGCGCTGGGCGGGGCTGCGGGCCACGCGGTATTGCCGCTCGCCCACGGAAAATGCAAATGTAACCTTCATCGGCAGGTCCGGTTCAGCCAGCTGGCTGCGCATGCGGTCGCCGTCGCGGCCCGCGCCGCTCATCTGGCCGTAGAGCGCGAAGCACATTCCGTCCAGGATGGACGTCTTGCCCGAGCCGGTGGGGCCGTGGATCAAAAAGAACCGCCTGCCGCCGAGTTCGGAGAAATCCAGCTCCTGCGTGGCGGCATAGGGGCCGAAGGCCTGCATGGTCAGCTTCAGCGGCCTCATGGCTCCCCACCCCCTCTGCCAAGCTCTTCCAGCGCCATGCGCAGCGCGGGCAGGCTGCCCTCGCCCAGCGGCCTGCCGGTCACCTGGATGTAAAAATCGCAAAACAGATCAAAGTCTGTGAATTTCCGATAGTCGCCGGCCACGGCCTTGCCCTGTGCCGCCGCCGTGATAAACTCCCGCTCAATGGCCAGCGCGTTGGGATAAGCCTTGCGCAGTTGGCCCATCGCGTCAAAGATCGCGCCTTCGTCGGTGAGCACGGCCTTGATATAGTCGCCGCGGCCTGTGTCGGTTTCGGCGGTCCTGATCAGATCCTGCAGCCTGCCCCGGAGCACCCTCACATCGCGGCGTTGCTTCAACTCCACCGTCTCCACTGCCGCGGCGCCGTCGGAGCCAATCTCCACGATGCTCACGGTCTTTTTGTGCCCGGCCTCGTCAAAGGAATATTTCATCAGTGAGCCGGAGTAGGCGCCGTTTTCGCCCGCCTTCTGCGGCCGGTGCAGGTGGCCCAGCATGGTGTATTGAAACTCGCCAAACAGGCCCGCCGGCACGCTGACCGTGCCGCCCACCGACAGCGGCCGCTCGCTGTCAGACAGCTGGCCGCCGGCCACAAACGTGTGCGCCACGGCCACCCGCCGTGCAAACCCGGCGGAGGCTGCTTCCGCCCCGCGCACCAGCGCCGCCATTGCCTCCTCGTGGCCTGTGATCGCTTCATCGCCCAGCGCCGCGCGCACATAGGGGGCGTCGGCATAGGGCAGGGCGCAGAAGGCCACGGGCCCGTGCCTGTCTTCCAGCACAACAAGGCCGCCCCGCGCGCCGGGCTGGCCAAACACATGCAAGCCGTGGGCGGTGAAAAATCCGCTGCCAAAGGCCAGCCGGTCCGGGCTGTCGTGGTTGCCGGCGATGGCGATCACCGGCTTCTTCAGCCCAAACACAATGCGGTTCAGCGTGTCGTCCAGCAGGTTCACGGCGTCCACCGGCGGCACGGCGCGGTCAAACACGTCGCCGGCGATCACAACCGCGTCAATGCCGGCCTGACCGATCAGGTCGGTCAGGCTTTCCAGCGCGGTTTCCTGGTCGCCGGTCAGGTGCGTGCCGCAGAAGATACGGCCAAGGTGCCAGTCGGAGGTGTGCAGAATTCTCATTTCGGGCCTTTCCCATGTGGTGCGGACTCATTTGTTTTTTGTGAGGTATGGATATCCATATTATAGCATAGCAGGCCCTATGGCGCGATGCGTGAAATGGGACAATGCCTGTTTCTCAGGCCTGCTCCTTGCCCCTCGTCAGGGCTTTTGCTCCCAACGGGCCAGAGCACACACCTTACCACTGGCAGTTACAGCACTCACCCCCCCGCCCCCCTCTCCCATATATGCGAGAGGGGGGGAGCCTTACGTGACTCGATTTCCTCTCCCCCTCTCGCACGCCAGTGGGAGAGGGGGTTGGGGGGTGAGTGCATAGGCAAAGAGACGGGAGGCACAAAACTTTTGCCCTCCCTTGCTTTTACTTGCCATCCGCTTCGATTATAATAGTGGTATCCGGCACCCAGGGGGCAGCATGAAGTTCGGGATTGATAAAAAATATCTGAAAATCTGCCTTTACGCCTTTGTGACGGCA
>JAEYYW010000144.1 GCA_023428265.1 Bacillota bacterium
GGCCAGAGCGACTGCAAAGACAGCCGGGGCTGCGTATCGCAGCAACATGCTGAGAATCCTTTGTATCCGCTTGCCCTGTTGTTCCGGTTGCATTTACTCACGACCTTTCTTTGTATATCCATTCATATTCCGGGGGATATCTGTTGGTTCCTCAATGCTGCCGATGGCTTGATTGGATGGACATGCGGAAGCGTATTCCTGTATAATTGGGTTGGGACTAATAATTGGGTTGGGACTAACCAAAGTGAATCCCCCCTGTCATCTGCTCTGTTGCGCCGCTACGGCGCAACGTGATGACATCCCCCCTTGAATTTTGCCTTCGGCAAAAACAAAGGGGGTAGGGATTTCTTCTTTTCATGAAAGTATCCGCAGCCTGGGTGTATCCGCAGTTTATGTAACTTATGAATAAAGGGAGAATAGCAATGAAGTTTATTTCCTGGAACGTCAACGGCCTCCGGGCCTGCCTGAACAAAGGCTTTCAGGACTTCTTCCGGCAAACCGACGCCGACTTCTTCTGCGTGCAGGAAACCAAGATGCAGCCGGACCAGGCAGAACTGAACCTGGAAGGCTATCACCAGTATTGGAACAGCGCCGTGAAGAAGGGCTATTCGGGCACGGCGATCTTCGCAAAGGAGCTGCCGCTCTCCGCTTCCTATGACATCGGCATCGAGGAGCATGGCCAGGAGGGCCGCGTGATCACGCTGGAGTATGACGGCTTCTATCTGGTGAACTGCTACACGCCCAACGCCCAGGCAGAGCTGGCGCGGCTGGATTACCGCATGCGTTGGGAGGATGATTTCCGCGCATACCTGAAAGAACTGGACAGTAAAAAACCGGTGATCCTGTGCGGCGACCTCAATGTGGCCCACACCGAGCTGGACATCAAGAACGCCAAGTCCAATGTGAACAATGCCGGCTTTACACCGCAGGAGCGGGGCAAGATGACCGAGCTGCTGGGCAGCGGCTTCACAGACTCCTTCCGCCACCTCTATCCTGACCAAAGGGATGCCTACACCTGGTGGTCCTATATGTTCAACGCCCGCGCCAAGAATGTGGGCTGGCGCATCGATTACTTCCTCGTGTCTGACCGTGTCAAGGGCGAGATCAAAGAAGCTGCCATCCACCCGGAGGTGATGGGCAGCGACCACTGCCCGGTGGAGCTGGTGATCTTCTGATGGAGGAAGGTGGCTTCAGCAGCCTCTTTATCAGCCGGGTGCGCCTGAAGGAAGGCAGTGAGCAGAGCGGTTATGTGTTCAACCTGCCGGCCGTGCGCCACCTTGGTGAGTTGAAGTTGACAAAACCAGTCACATTCCTCGTCGGCGAAAACGGCACCGGCAAGTCTACGCTGTTGGAGGGCATTGCCGTGGCTTTCGGGTTCAACCCCGAGGGCGGCACCCGCAACTTCAACTTTTCCTCGCGAGACACCCATTCGCCGCTGCACCGCAGCCTGACTCTGGCCAAAGGGGTAAAGAAGCCCAGAGACGGCTTCTTCCTCCGGGCGGAAAGCTTCTACAACATGGCCACCGAGGTGGAGAAGCTCGATGAGGAAGACCGGATCATGAGCTTCGGCCCGCCGTTGCTGGATAGTTATGGCGGCACATCGCTGCACAAGCAGAGCCACGGCGAGAGCTTCCTGTCTCTGATGCTGCACCGCTTCGGCGGCCATGGCCTCTACATCCTGGACGAGCCGGAGGCGGCGCTGTCACCGTCACGGCAGTTCACGCTGCTGGCCCGCATGGCAGAGCTGGTGCGGCAGGATTCGCAATTCATCGTGGCCACCCATTCCCCGATCGTGATGGCATTTCCCGATGCCGATATCCTGGTCCTCACTGAGGATGGGATGGTCCGCATGCCCTATGAGCAAACCGAACATTACCGGCT
This sequence comes from Bacillota bacterium, assembly GCA_023428265.1. GTDB lineage: Bacteria > Bacillota > Clostridia > Christensenellales > UMGS416 > JAEYRA01. Next base: position 1,882 of record JAEYYW010000144.1, read on the forward strand.
CACCCGGCAGTTTCTTGAGAATCCCGGGCGGATGCTCAAGCACCTGTGTGAAGAATGAAAGGAAGATCGTTATGCCAAATCGCGCCATATCCACCGAGGAAGCCCTTGCGATCCTGAAAGCTGGCAGCATGGGTGTGCTGTCCACGGCATCCGCCGATGCAGAGCCCTATGGTGTGCCGGTGAACTACTGCTATTCGGAGAGCGAAAACTGCATCTTCTTCCATTGCGCACGCACAGGGAAGAAGCTGGATCATATTGCCCAAAACCCCCGCGTCTCCTTCCTGGTGATCGGGCAGCAGGCTGTGGTGCCGGAGCGGTTCATCACCCATTATGACAGCGCGCTGGTAACCGGCAGGGCCAACATCGTGACCGACCGGGATGAGATTGTGGAAAAACTGATTGCCGTGTGCGATCGGTTTGCACCGGGGCAGGGCCGGCGAGACGCGGTGATCGAGCAATACCTGCCGGCGGTGGCGATTGTGAAGATAACAGTGGATGCGATCACCGGCAAACGCAATCGTGACGAATGAGAGGTTGAAGCCGTGGACACCACGCAGAAGTTCACCGGGAAGGCCGAACAATATGCCAGGCACAGGTCCCGGTATCCGGACACCTATCTGGAATATCTGCTGGAAACCACCGGGCTGAAGGCCGGTGACGCTGTGGCGGATATCGGCTCCGGCACTGGGATTCTGAGCCGCCAACTGCTGGCATTGGGCTTGCGGGTGTGGGCTGTGGAGCCCAATGCAGACATGCGCGCCCTCGCCGAGGCGCAGCTCGGGGATCTGGCCGGGTTCCGGTCAGTTGCCGCCACGGCAGAAAACACCACGCTGCCGGATCATAGCGTCAACCTCGTCACTGCGGCGCAGGCGTTTCACTGGTTTGACCGCCCGCGCTTCCGGCAAGAATGCAGCCGCATCCTGCGCCCCGGTGCTCCGGTTTCGTTGGTTTGGAACAACCGTGACATGCATGCGGAGATCAACCAAGAGCTGGAGAGAGTGTGCATGGATCTTTGCCCGAACTTCGTGGCCTTCGGTGGCGGCATTGAAGACGAGCCGGCAGTCTTTCGCGAGTTTTTCCAGGGCGGGCAGTTTGACCATCGGGTGTTTGCCAATGATGAGCGCCATGACCTGCAAGGTTTTCTGGGCCGCAACCTGTCCAACTCTTATGCGCCACTGGCCGGTGACGGCAACTATCAGACGTTTGTCCAAGCGATGGAGTCTCTGTTTGCCCGATACTCCACCGGTGGCATGGTGACGCTGCCGATGGAAACCAACAGCTATCTGGGAATGGTGTGAGAATGCAGATGAAGACGCTGATCCTGAACGGCTCGCCTCGAAAGCAGGGCGATACCGCCGCCTTGTTGGGCGAGTTGAAAAGGCACCTGGACGGCGACATCGTGGAGTATCGTGCTTATGATGACGGCATCGGCCCCTGCACCGACTGCCGCTATTGCTGGAAGCACGACGGCTGCTCCATTGACGACGGCATGCAGGCCGTATATCAGGCTTTGGAAGAAGCAGATAACGTTGTGATCGCATCTCCGCTCTATTTCTCCCAGCTGACCGGCCCGCTTCTGAGCCTGGCCAGCCGTTTGCAGCGGTATTACGCCGCCCGCCGGTTCCGGGGTGAAAGGCCTCTCGCCGGCAAGGCAAGGCGCGGCGGGCTGATACTTGCGGGCGGGGGAGACGGCAAGGCGGAGCCTGCCATTGCGTTGGCGGACTCGCTGTTTCGGCTTGTCAACGGCAAACGTGTGGGCATGGCCCTGTCCCATAACACCGACAACACGCCTGCCGCGCAGGATCAGGAAGCCTTGAGGCAGGTGCGAGAGCTGGCGCGAATGCTGAATGGGGGAGGGCTGCATGATTGAATATCGCCATGCAGCGCCGGAGGATGTGGGTGTTCTGGCCGAACTGCGTGTTGAGATGCTTTTTGAGGGAAAGCACGCAGAGGAGAGCCTCCGCACGCTGTTGCATCAGAACACGGTTCAATACTTGCGCGAGGCCATGGCGGACGGCAGCTATCTGGCTTGGGTTGCGGAGAATGATGGGCTGATTGTGGCAATGGGCGGACTCACGTTTTACCGACTGCCGCCAAATGACTGGTGCCCGAACGGCCACACGGCCTATTTGAGCGCAATGTATACCAAACCTGGCCATCGAAAGAATGGCATTGCCAAACAGCTTTTAGAGTTGCTGATGCAGGAGGCCAAGGGTCGGGGCTGTGAGCGTATTCTGCTGCACGCAACCAAGATGGGCAGACCCCTGTATGAAAATGCAGGCTTCCGGAATTCCGCCGATTCGATGGCTTATTATCCCGATA
>JAEYYW010000054.1 GCA_023428265.1 Bacillota bacterium
CTGCCACGGCAGGACTGAAAGGAGGCTCCCCCGATGATCAGCAAGTACAAATCGGAACAAGGCGGCAAACTGATCCAGCAAACTTATGACGAGCTGGAACGGCTTGGGGTGTTGCCGTGCAGGAAGAAGACGTGCCCACCCCCTTTGGCACCACGCACCTGCTCATTGCCGGCGGCGAAGACAAGCCACCGCTGGTGCTCTTCCATGGTGTGGGCGACGACGCGGCGCTGATGTGGCTGCTGAACGCCGGCGGTCTGGCCCGGCATTTCCGGCTCTATGCGGTGGACACAATGGGCGGCCCCGGCAAGAGCGAACCAAACGAGGCGTATTTCAGCAGCTTTGACCAGGCTGAATGGATTGATGGTGTGCTGGCGGCAAAGGGGCTGGAGAAAGTCTATTTGGCAGGCGTATCCAACGGCGCCTATCTCACGCAGCTTTACACCGCCCGAAGGTCGGGCCGTGTGATCCGCGCGGTGTGCATGGCCGGCTCCATCGCCGTGAAGGGCAGCAAAAGCCCGATGTGGAGAATGATGAAGGTGTTTTTGCCGGAGGCCCTCTTCCCCACCGAGAAAAACGCTCTGCGGCTGGTGAAAAAGATGAGCGGCGACCTGGCGGCCATTGACCGGATCATTGATCGGTACCCGGCCTTTCTGCGGCACTATACCCATCTGCTGAGGCATTTCAACAACCGGTCAATGTTTTATCACAAGGTGGAAGGGTTTGACGAAGGGGAAATCGCCGCGATCCGGGAGAAAACAAGGATCCTGCTCGGCGCGTGCGACAGGCTTTCCTATCACAGCGACGCGGTGAGCAGCCTGCAGAAGTATGGCATGAACTTCAGGATTGTGGAGAACGCCGGTCACGCCCTCAACATGGAAAAGCCCGAACTGGTAAACGAGGAGATCATCGCGCACCTGCTGGGCGGAGGCACCTCGGCAACGGTGTCCTGACCCAGCATCGCAGCAAACTGCGGCAGAAATCAGGCAGCTTTCATCTGATTTGTGCCATATAGCGCCAATTGTGATACTATAATGCCATCAAATCACAGGAGGCGGCTATGGCCGCGAAACGCATCTACATCGCCGACGATGAGCGCAACATCCGCGAGCTCATCAAAACCTTTCTGGAGCGGGAGGGTTATGAGGTGACGGCCTTCTCCGACGGGCTTTCGCTGCTGAAGGCCTTTGAGGCCAACCCCGCCGACATGCTGGTGCTGGATGTGATGATGCCGGGCGTGGACGGCTACACGCTTTGCTCCACGATCCGCTCCAAAAGCAATGTGCCGATCATGATCGTTTCTGCAAAGGACGGCGAAACCGACCGCATCGCCGGGCTCATGCTGGGCAGCGATGATTACCTGGTCAAGCCCTTCTCCCCGGTGGAGCTCACACTGCGGGTGAAGGCGCTGTTTCGCAGGCTGGAGCAGGAGCCGGCGGCGCGGCCTGCGCCGGGAGCGCTGGAGTATGGCGACATCACCGTGTATCCGGAGGGGAAAAAGGCAGAGTGCGGCAGCAAAGACCTGGGCCTGACCGTGATGGAGACGGAGTTTCTCACCTACATGGTGAAAAACAGCGGAAGGGCCGTGGGCCGCGATGAACTGCTGAGCAGGGTGTGGGGCTTCGAGAGCGAGGCAGACACCCGGGCCACCGACGACATGGTGAAGCGGATGCGCAAAAAGCTGGCTGCGGCCGGCAGCACCGTTGCCATTGAAACGGTGTGGGGCTTCGGGTTCAAGCTTACCAGGGGCGGCGCCCGATGACGCGCAGGCTGGCCGGGCGCATCCTGGTGCCAAACATGATTATTCTGGCAGCGTCGCTGTCGCTTCTTGCGGCGGCGGTGCTGCTGTTTGTGCGTTTTTATCTGGTGCGTGAGACCACCGACCAGCTCGCCAAGGTGCGGGAAACCACCGTGAAGCTGATCAAGGCAGGTGCATCCGATTCCCCGAAGGATGTGCTCACACAGGCCAAGGCTGCCCAGATCACCCGGCAAACTTCGCTGATTTTTGATGTAAATGTGCTCGTGCTCACCGGCGAGCTGGATTATCCCGATCAGGACTCTGACCGGCCGCTGCCGGAGCCGGTGCTCTCGCTGGTGAAGCCTGATGGCAGCATCTCAAGCATCCGGCATGGCAGCGTTGGTTATGTGGCCACGGCAGTACCCTTCCGCACAGCCAACAAGGACTGGAACATGCTGATCTATATGAGCCTTGCGCCGGTGAACGACTTCGTGCGCCGGCTCGGGGCGATCATGGCGCTGACGCTGGCCGGCTCCACGCTGCTGGCCGCTCTGGCATCCACGGTGGCGGCACGGCGCATTGCGGGCCCGCTCCGCAAGCTGAGCCGCTGGGCCCACTCCATCGGCGGGCGGCAGTATGCGCGCTTTTCAGAGGTCAGCGGCACGCAGGAGATCGATTTTCTGGCTGAGAGCCTGAACGGCATGGCGCAAAGGCTGGAGGATTATGACGCGGCACAGAAATCCTTTCTGCAAAACGCCTCCCACGAACTGCGCACACCTCTGATGTCAATCCAGGGGTATGCCGAAGGGATCAAGCATGGTGTGTTTGCCGACACAGGCTATGCCGCCGATGTGATCATCGCCGAAAGCCTGCGCCTCACCCACCTGGTGGATGACCTGCTTTATCTTTCCCGGCTGGAGACAGCCGACGGCGTTTACATTTTCTCTCCCCTTTCCATTTCTGAGGTGCTGTGCCAGTGCGTGGAAAAGCTGGAAGGCGCCGCCATCAAGGAGGGCAAGACGCTGCACATGGGCCCCTGCCCCGCCGCAACCATAAGCGGCGACGGGGAGAAGCTGCTGCGCGCCCTGATGAATCTGGCCGGCAACTGCCTGCGATATGCCAAATCCGCCGTTGATATTTCTGCCGATGTTTCAGGAGGCATGGTTGCCATTACGGTGCGCGACGACGGCCCGGGCTTTTCCACGGAAGACCTGCCCCACCTCTTTGAGCGGTTTTACAAGGGCAAGAAGGGCAAGTTCGGCCTAGGTCTCTCCATTGCTAAGGCCATTGTGGAGAAGCATGGAGGGGCGATCCGGGCGGAGAACGGAGTGGATGGAGGGGCGATGTTTCTGGTGGAGCTGCCGGTGGTGCAGACCAAAGCAAAATAATACATTTAGGATAAATGGTTATGAATGAAAAAAGCAACATCAGGAAAGCATGGCATGTGATTGATCGGTTATGCGGCCCGGATTACCCTGGCCGCGAGAAAGCGTTCCGGATGGCTGCCCAGGCATATTCCAACGCAGTGCTGGATGCCTGTGATGCTGAGAGAATCAAGGCAATCGGCAAGAAGCACTTGAAGCTTGTTGCATACGGGTTGCTTGATGGTGAGCAATTTGATGGTTTTTTGCGCCATGTTATTTCCTATGAGCGCATCATAGAGGATTGATAAACCGCCTGTCATGCCCGTTTGTTGCATGCTTGCTTGATCCAATGCCGTATGCCTTTCCCGGCGAGAGGTTCATCTGCGTGTCTGGGAATGATGTGCATATGTGCGTGGAAAACCTCTTGACCGGCTGCCTCACCAATATTCCAGCCAACATTGTAGCCATCCGGTTGATACTTCACATCCAAATACGCTTTTGCTTGATCCGCAAGGAGCTTTGTTGCCTCCCATTCCTGGGGGCTCAAGTCAAACATCGTTACCACATGATTTTTGGGAATCACGATGCATGAACCGACCAGAACATCATCGTTGATCTCAATGCAAACACAATGCTCGTTGTGGAATAGGATCGACCCCCTGCCGCCGCTCTGGTAATTGCAAAACACGCATGAATCCATTGTAATCTCCCTTCACAACTAGCGGTTCACAGGTGGGATAGGCCCTGTATCCTTTTGCGGCATTTCAGCATGCATGAGTTTTTCTAGTTCAGGTTTCAGTTTTTCCTTCATTCTTGTCAGCTCAGACAAACTGGGTCTTTTCGTATCGCTATACATTTCCTCTTTGGGCAACCACCAAACAGGGCCTTTTTGCGGAGTATCTCCAGATTTCCGGGGGAAAAGATGCCAGTGCAAATGAGCATCTCCGTTTCCAAGCAACTCACAGTTCAACTTCTCTGGCTGAAATGCATTATACACAGCCTCATACACAAGCGACAATTCTTCCAAGTGTTTCTGTCTCATTTCCTTTTGTAAGAAATGCAGTTCGGTTACATGCTCCTTGCACAAAAACAGCGTGTATCCATAAAAATGCTGGTGGTCACCGATTACCACATAACCGGTCTCAAGTTCATAAACACAATATGGATTTGCTGATTTTCTTATCCAATCAATACGTTCGCAAATCAAACAACACATGGACTTCTCCCCCACACAATGTATCATTCATCCGCCACCAAAACTGCAATTACTGTAAGCAATTTAAGTTCCAGACTGCAAACTCACGATTAAATTGTTTTTGCTGATCTTCTATAGTTCAAGAGGCAGCGGTAAATTCTTGCTGAATCGCGAAAGGCCTTATAGTGCGAGCCCTTGTTGTTGTTTTCGTAGATCGTCTGGATGCGGATTTCACGGAACGTTACCCCGGCATCCTTGGCATGAAGAAGAAGGTTGGTCTCATATTCGAAGCGCTCTCCATCGATCGTAATCAGCCATGGAAGTAACGACGGAGGATAACCGCGCAAACCATTCTGGGTGTCATACAGATAAATACCTGTTATTACACGGAACAGGAACCGCATGATCCAATTACCAAAGCGGCTTCGAATAGGAACGTTGCCCTCGAACATACGCATTCCGAGCACCATCTCACGCCTGTCAGTCGCGATTGCTTCGGCAATCTTCTGGATATCCTCAATCCGTTGCTGGCCGTCTGAATCGATACAGACCAGCGGCTCCCCCGGGTGGTTCTCAATCATCCAAGCAAACGCAGTTTTAAGCGCCGCGCCTTTGCCGCGATTTATATCATGGCGAAGAATGGTACATCCGAGCGTCGCAGCATCATCAAAAAAGTTGCTGTAACAGTTGCCGCTGCCGTCGTCCACAATCACGATGCGACAATCGGTGTTCTCCCGCAGCATTGACACGGTGGCAAGCAACTTCTCAGTTGGTTCATATGACGGGATAATGATCGTCATTGGAATCTCTCCCAAATCGATTATTTTATTCTTACTTTTTCCGCGTTAGTGCCACCTTGTGCAAACCTTAGCCTGATAATAAGAATTATACGATAATGAATCTAATCCTAGCAACAGAATCCCCGTTCAGGTTAATCAGCGAAAAGCTCGCAATTAACTGGAGAAGAAAAGCAAGAAGCGGGCCAAAAGCCCGCTCCTTCTGTAATGTATTACTTCAATCCGGCTTATACTGCACCTTCAGCATCGGTTCCAGCTCAAAGCCCATTTCCTTCAGCGCCGCATCGATGAGGCCGGCGCTCTCGCCGCTCCAGCCCCAGCTGCCGAAAGCCCGTCCATGACGGTTCTTGAAACCCAGGCCCTTCATATAGTGCAGCATCGCAGCCATCTGCGGCATCATGCCGCGATTCAGCGTGGGAGAGCCCAGGCAGATCGTGTCTGCCTCCAGCGCCTCACCCATTACCTCGGAGATGTAGTCATGGCGCAGGTTGATCACCTTGACCTCCATGCCCTTCTCCTGGAGCTCGCCGGCGATGCGGTCCGCCAGGATGCCGGTGGACCCCCACATCGTGTCATAGGCGATCACAGCCAGCTTCGGGTCTGTGCGGTAGTTGGACCAATCGTCATACTTCTGCATGAGCTTGGGCAGCTCGGAGCGCCAGATGGCACCATGGCTGGGCGCGATGATCTCCACATCCAGCTTTTTGACCTCTTCCAGCACCTTCTGCACCGGCGGGCCAAAGGGCATCACGATGTTGGCGTAATAGTTGCGAGCCCGGTCAAAGATGAAATCCATGCCGATCTCGTCAGCGAAGCGCTCGGCATTGGCGGTGTGCTGGCCGAAGGCGTCGTTGGGGATGAGCACCTTGAGCTCCGGCAGCCAGGTGGCCATGCTGTCCGGCCAGTGCACCATCGGCATCAGCAGGAATTGCAGCAGGTGATCACCAAGCCGCACCGTCTCGCCGGACTTCACCACCTTGAAATTCCAGTCGCCCTTGTAGTAGGCCTTCAGGCCCTTGATGCCGTTGGGCGAGGTGAACACCGGCGCCGTGGGGTTGCGCTTCACAATCTCGGGCAGAGAGCCCGAGTGGTCCGGCTCCACATGGTTGCTCACGATATAGTCAATCTTGTTCGGATCAACTACCTCAGAGATGTTGGCGAGCCACTCATCGGCAAAGTCATGCTTGACGGTATCGACCAGCACGGTCTTATCGCCGGTGAGCAGAAAGGCATTGTAGGTGGTGCCAAAGGGGGTGCGGTAACCATGGAAATCCCGCACGTTGTAATCCACAGCCCCAACCCACCACACATTGGGAGCAACCTTTACAGCAGACATACTCAGTCCTCCGTGAACTGGTCCTTGCCAGCGCCGCAGACGGGGCAGACCCAATCTTCGGGGATGTCTTCAAACGCGGTGCCGGGGGCAATGCCGTTGTCCGGATCGCCGGCGGCGGGGTCATAGGTGTATCCGCAAAGAGAGCACGTCCAAGTCTTCATGGTTGTTCCTCCTAAGTTTTATTTGGAAAGCAAGGGCTCTTGGCTTGCCCGATTGCCCTTGCAGTTCTCACAAGGTTTTTACCTTATCATCCATCCGGTGTCTGTGATCGCATGCACATGCTATTTCAGGATATCCGAATGGAAACTTTCCATTCCACCGGTAATCCATCGCAGAGCCCCTGACTGTTGACTACCTGCTGCCGGCTATTGCTCTTCCCCGCCGAACCCCTTCAGCGGCAGCAGCCGCTCGGCGTCGTTCTGGGGCAGCTCTTCCACGCGGTCCAGCCGGCGCTGGATCTGGCTGGTGTAGTTGCTGGCGTCACGCACAGTGTTGCTGGCGCGGTCCAAGTGCTTCTGCACGGCCTCCAGGCTGTCAGCGAAACGGCTGAACTGCCGCTTCACAGCGCCCAGCAGCTCCCAGACCTCGCTGGAGCGCTTCTGTATTGCAAGTGTCTTGAAGCCCATGCGCAGGCTGTTCAGCAGCGCCGCCAGTGTGGTGGGCCCCGCCACCGTCACGCGGTAATCGCGCTGCAGGCGCTCGCAAAGGCCGGGCCGGCGCAGCACCTCGGCAAAGAGGCTTTCCACCGGCAGAAAGAGGATCGCAAAGTCGGTGGTGTCTGGCGGGGAGATGTATTTGTCGCGGATGTCACGGGCCTGCTGAACGATGCGTGTTTCCAGTGCTTTGGCGGCCTGGGTCATTGCTTCGGCGTTGCCTTCGTTCATGGCGTCTTCCAGGCGGTGATAATCCTCCATGGGGAACTTGCTGTCAATGGGCATCCAGACAGGCCGGCTGCCGTCGCCCTGGCCGGGGAGCTTCAACGCAAACTCCACCATTTCCTCACTGCGGGGTTTCACGCGCACGTTGCTGGCGTATTGGTCCGGCGTGAGCATCTGCTCCAGCAATGCAGCCAGCTGCACCTCGCCCCAGGTGCCGCGGGTTTTCACGTTGCTGAAGATGTTTTTGATGTCGCCCATGTCCTTGGAGAGGTTACGCATTTCGCCCAGATTTTTATACACCTGCTCCAGCTGGTCGCTCACGATCTTGAACGAGCTGCCGAGGCGTTCCTCCAATGTGCGCTGGAGCTTTTCATCCACGACCACGCGCATTTCGTCCAGCTTCTTTTCGTTGCCCTCCTGCAGCAGCCGCACCTTTTCTTCCACGACGCTGCGGATACGCTCCAGGCTCTGGTTGCTGTTTTGGGTCATGTCGTCCACGCGCTTCACGATGGTCTCAAACTGCTTCTGCTGCCCTTCGGAAAAATCGTTGAAGGACGCCATCATGGCCATGCGGAAGGAGTCGGTGCGCTGGGCAAGCTCGTCACGGTTGTCTTTGTTGAGGCGCTCGCCGGACACGCGGGTGCGCTCGGCCTCTTCGCGCACATGGCGCTCCAGCCGGGTGGTGTCATCGCGGATGGCTTTGAACTCACGCAGCAGGATCTCTTCCGTGTCGGACCGGCTTGCCCTTCTGGCAGAAATCATCGTGAAGATGCATGCAATGATGGCGGCAATGGCCGCCAGGCCAGCCAGGACCATGATCAGATTTATTGGTGTGGTCAGCCAAATCCACATGCGTCTCACTCTCCGTGTGTGCATTTATATAAGTATCATCATTTTACACCGAAAGGGGGCTAAGGGGTATCCTTATTTTTATAAAATGCACAAAATTTTTACATAAAAGGCAAAGGCGGGGACTATCCCGCCTTTGTGATGAAGCCTGCCTGATAACGGCAGCGGCTGCAATCCAAACTCTCTGTGGGGCCTCTTAGCCCGCTTTTCCCTCATTGCGGCCATACACCTTGCCCAGGATCCTGCCGCACACAATGCCGGTGAAATCGCCGCGGATATCGCCGCGCACATCGCCGCCCACCTCGCCGGTCAGGTTGCCATGCACGGTGCCCTCAATGTTACGATCCACACGGCCGGCCATGTCTCCAAGGATGTCTCCATAAACATTGCCAACGGTGCTGAACAGATCCAGCGGAGTCGTTTTGATATGGCCGGTGGAGGCGATCGCGCCGACGTTGCCGTGCACATTGCCCTGGATCACACCGGTGACGGTGCCGCCGATGCCGCCCTTCACATTACCGAGCACCTTGCCGCCCATGTTGCGGGCCACGCCGCCATCGATGTTTCCGGCCACCTTGCCATTGAGGCTGCCGCCGACGCCTTCGCGCACATTGCCGGCGACAGAGCCGTTCAGGTTGCCGCCAATCCGGTTCACGTTGCCGGTCACCGTGCCGGTCATGTCGCCCTCCACGCCGCCATGGATGTTGCCTGTGACCGTGCCGGTCAGGTTGCCTTTGACAGAGCCGCCCAAATTCCCCAGGATGCTGCCGGTCATGTCGCCCAGGATATCACCGCGCACATTGCCCATGACTTTGCCTTCCATCGGCCCTTTGATGCTGCCGCGCACATCGCCCATGATCTTGCCGAACAGGCCGCCCTCCACATCACCGTTGAAATTACCGGCGATGCTGCCGGTCATGCCGGGCATGGGGCCCCGTTCCCGCGGCCGGCTCTTGCCGCCGGGTGCATTAGCAGAGGCTGGCGCGCCTTCGGAGGAATCATCCCCATTCATTTCCAGGCTCAGATCATCCAGCAAGCACTCTCCCTCATCGGGGCTGATCTCGCCCTTCTGCACCTTTTCCAGGATCTCCTTCAACTTATCGTTCATGATTCCTCTCCTCTCAGTTGCCGCCACGGAATGAGCCGCGAATCTTGCCCATGATGGGCCCTTTCACCACGCCATGCACATCGCCGTTTACCACACCGATCAACGGGCCGTGTATGTCGCCCAGCACATCGCCGTTTACGGTGCCGGTGATCGGCCCGTAGATGCTGCCCCTCACGTCGCCTTGCACGCTGCCCACAAGCGACCCTTTGATGTCGCCTTCCACATCGCCATACACCTGACCGAGCATCGAGCCGTTGATGCCGCCCTTCACGTCGCCCTTCACGGTGCCGGCCAGATTGCCGCCGATGCTGCCCTTCACGTCACCTTCCACGATGCCGATCAGGTTCCCCTTGATGTTGCCGCGCACACTGCCCACAACCCTGCCGCGCAAATCACCGTTCACATCGCCCTGGATGTCACCGTTGATGGTCGTGGCGGCTTCCTTGATCTCGTGCCTCGCCTTGTCAAAAGCCATCTCCAGCGCGTCGCCCAGCTTGCTGAACGCTGTGCCCATCGTGTCCCAGAGATCTCCGTCGTTTCTGGTATAGGTACTGCTGCCGCGGTTGTCCTTCCGCCGCTCTTCCTGGGCGCTTTCTTTCGGGGGTTCATATCCCAGCTCCCTGAGCTTCGCGGAGCCTTCCTCTACAGACAGTTCACCGGCTTGTATCTTTTGCAGGATTTCACGCACCTGGTTGTCCATCTCACTGCTCCCCTTCCTTTTTGTCCTTCTTCTGCCATTTGCCGATGGCGCTGGCGGCGTCTTCCAGAGAGATCTCGCCGCGGCTCAATGCCTCCAGCACATCGCCCTTGTCATCCTTGCGGCGGGCGGGGTACCCCATCGTCTCCAGCACGTCATCCAGCCTGGAGCGCACCGTGGGATAAGAGATGCCAAGCGCCTTTTCCACTTCCTTGATGTTGCCCCGGCAACTCAGAAACACTTCCACAAAAGCCGTCTGCTCGGCGCTCAACGCGCTGAGCTTTCCAGTGCCGAACTGCCCCTCCAGCCTGCTTTTGCAACCGTCGCATTGCAGCTGTGTGACCACATATGTGCCGCCGCACACCGGGCAGTTGGTGGGGACGGGCCATTTCTTTGCCATCTTCACATCGACCTTTCAAATGATCTGTTTTACAATCAGAATAATACTCTTCCGAGTTGATTATGTCAACAGTAAAAATTAATATTTTTAATATCCATGTTTACATTATTGATTTTGTTCATTGAGATATGAGAAGAGACATCACAGGCATCGTCAATTTGTCGAGTCACATGCAGCCAGCATGACCGGCATTGGTACAGTCAGCAGGTGAAGCTGCAAAACAAGAAGTTGCCACGCTGTATTGCGGTGGCAACGATCCCGAAAAATGGTTTAGCTCCGTGGTGAAGCTATGCCCGAATCCGGATCACCCGGTCTTTGAAGTTCAGCGCGCCTTCCGGCATGCCCAGCAGGTTCTCCATAAACTCGGCAAGGGCGTCCAGCATCGTGTCCGCCGCCACGAGGGGCATGTGCCGCTCCCGCATGAAGGCCGAAGCGCCTTTCAGGGCGATTTCCGCCGCCTCCGAGGGGAACCGGAGCCTGCGGAACTCGCCATAACGGATGCCGGCGCCGATCAGATCGGACAGCACGCCGTGCAACATCCGGAAGCGCACCGCTTCCATCCGGGCATGCACGGATTGGTCTTGCAGCAAGCCGCGGTAGCGGGCATCCACTTCAATGCTCCCCCTGGGGGAAAACAGCATGCGGAAAAGGCCCTCCAGGCGCACGGAGGCTGTCTGGCAGTCATCGGCTGCCAGGCGGGCCACGCGTTCCACACCTTCCCGCAGGAGCTGCTCCAGCGCCGCGTCCAGCACATCCTCCTTGGTCCGGAAGTAATAATAAAATGTGCCCTGCGCCACCCCCACCCTCTTCACGATGTCGCTGACCATCGTGTCTGCATAGCCTTTTTCCAGAAAGAGTGCGATCGCGGTGCCGATGATCTCCGCCCGCCTGGTTTCCCTATCCTTGGTGATCCTCATGATGCTGCCTCCTGTGCCTTGACTGATGGTAGTCAGTGCAGAAATGTGCACGCTTGCTCCTTCATCAGTATTGCACGAAGGTTGGGAGAATATACCAGGTGGATGCAACTCCCTCCGGCAG
>JAEYYW010000084.1 GCA_023428265.1 Bacillota bacterium
GCGGACAAAGCCATGGCATCCGGTGCCAAACCCTCGATGCCGCCAATGGAGATGGACGGCATGTATGGCAGGAGTTTTGAGGATTTGGACGGGCATCTGTGGGAAGTGAGCTATATGGATCCGGCGATGATTCAGTAGCCTATCCTTGATGAAACGGCAAGGCAGAGGCCAAACAATGATCCCCTGCCTTGCCGGCATCTGCTTGTTACATCCTTTCAGGCGACTCAATACCCAATAGGTATAGGCCCTTCTTGATGACGGTGCGCACAGCATCCGTCAACAGCAGCTTGGCCCGGATCTCGCCCTCTGCACCATCGAGGATGCGGTGCTCGTAATAATACTTGTTATAAGCTTTGGCAATCTCAATGATCTGGCGGGAAATCATCATCGGTTCGTAGCGGTCTGCAGCCCCGTTCACAGCATCCGGGAACTGGGCCAGCTCTTTCACCAACAACTGCGCGTCATCATTTTCAAGCACGGACCAGTCGTTGCCGCCATCCAGAGAAATCTCTGCCTTGCGCAGCACGCTGCAGCAACGGGCGTGGGTGTATTGCAGATAGGGCGCCGTTTCCCCATCAAAATTGAGCACATTGTCCCAGGAGAACACAATGTCCTTGATGCGGTTGTTGCACAGCACACTGAACACCACCGCGCCGATGCCCACTTGCCGCGCGATCTCCTCTTTGTTTTCCAAGCCGGGGCTCTTTTCCTTGATGATATCAAGTGCTTTCTCAACAGCCGCGTTGAGCACATCCTCCAGCCAGATCACACGGCCCTTGCGGGTGGACATTGCCCCCTCTTCCATGCTGATCATGCCAAAGTTCACATGCTTCAGGTCTTTGGCCCACTCGTGCCCCATCAGCTCCAGTACCTTGAAGAACTGGGCAAAATGCAAGTTCTGCTGGTATGCCACCACGTAAAGGCATTTATGGAAGTCGTATTCCTTCTTCCGCCATATTGCTGCCGCCAGATCGCGGGTGGCATAAAGGGTTGCACCGTCGCGCTTCATGATCAGGCACGGCGGCATTTTGTATTCCTCCAGATCCACCACCATGGCGCCGTCGCTTTCCTTCAGCAAGCCCTTTTGCTGCAGCTCTTCGATGACGGGGCCCATCTTGTCAGAGAAAAACGCCTCGCCGTTGTAGCTGTCAAAATGGATGCCCAGCTGGTCATAAACCTTTTGAACTTCCTTGATTGTGATCTCCTTGAACCAGTTGAACAAAGACAGAGCCTCTTCGTCGCCGTCTTCTATCTTCTTGAACCAAGCCCTTGCCTGATCCTCCAGCGATGGGTTTTGCTCCGCTTCATCATGAAAGCGCACATAGAGCTTCACAAGCTCGCGGATACCGCCGCGCTCAATCGTCTCGCGGTCACCCCAGAGCTTATAGGCCACAATCTGCTTGCCAAATTGTGTGCCCCAGTCGCCAAGGTGATTGATGCCGACGGATTGATAGCCAAGGCTTTGGAAAATGCGATACAGGGAATGCCCAAGCGCCGTTGTGGTGAGATGGTGATGGGCAAAAGGCTTTGCGATGTTGATGGAGGAATAGTCAATCACGATCTTTCTGCCGCCGCCCTCGTTTGACGAACCATAACTGTCGCCTTTCCGGGCAATCTCCTGCAGCACCGTGCTGGCCCAGACGCTGCGGTTAATGAAAAAATTCAAATATCCGTTGACCGGATCCACCCGCTCAAGCCATGCCGGCTTGGCCAGGGTTGCTGCAAGCTCCTGCGCGATGGCGGGCGGCGCCTTGCGCATTGCCTTGGCAAAGCGGAAACAGGGCAAGGCAAAGTCGCCCATCTTCCTGTCCTGCGGGATCTCCAGATAGTCAGACACAGCCTCCGGGTCCAAACTGACCAGGGGCGCCAATATGGCGGCAATTTCCTGTTTGAAGTCCATCTTTTTCTCCTGAACTGCACGATTGGCAGAAGCCTCTATTTGAGAATTAATACTAACATCATGTATTGGCCGCGTCAATTACCGGCCCATGCAAAGTTCATGCTGTGTATGCGTTATCACAGGCATGCACAAAATGGTTCCGTGGATAAGGCTCTATCGGGCATGCAGCGCCGCAACGGGGTGTGGATGAACCTTTTGGCGTTTCTGCCATTCTTCATTGCCATATTGCTTGAGGCATTGTTTGATTCTTGATAGTATAAATAGGAATCCACAGCCTGAAGTATTGCGGCCGCCGCATGCGACAAGCAGAAAGGGATGCGGATGCGCAGAAACCTGCTCAACAAGTTTATCGAATCAGCCAAATCAACCCTGCCAATCAGCGCGGTGATTCTCCTGTTGCACTTTACCATTGCGCCAATGCCGCTGGGCACACTTGCCCTGGTGATTGCCGGCACAATCATGCTTCTCATTGGCATGGTGATATTCATGCTGGGTGCCGATATGGCAATTGTGCCGATGGGAGAAATCATTGGTTCGGAGCTCACGAAAACACGGAGAACCTGGTTGCTGCTGCTTGGCTGCTTTGTGCTGGGCGTGGTGGTTACTGTGGCCGAGCCTGACCTGCAGGTGCTCACCAAGCAAGTACCCTCCGTGCCAGACACCTGGATGATTGCAGTCGTGGCTTTGGGAGTGGGCGTGTTCCTGGTGCTTGCATTGCTCCGGATCCTCTTCCGGATTCGATTGTCCATACTCTTCACGGTGATGTATGGTTTGGTGTTCCTGATTGCCTCCGTCACATCACCGGACTATCTGGCTGTCGCCTTTGATTCCGGCGGCGTCACCACCGGCCCGATCACCGTGCCGTTTATCCTGGCGCTCGGCATCGGCTTATCCGCCGTGCGCAGCTCCCGCAATTCGGAGGAAGACAGCTTTGGGCTATGCGCCATTTGCTCGATCGGTCCTGTGTTTTCAATCCTGCTGATCGGCATGCTCTTTGATGTGAACGGCTCCGCCTTTGCCTACGAAGCCGTTTCGTCAGTGAGCAGCCTGGGGGAACTGATCACAGTGTTTGCCAAAGGCTTCGTGCAGTTTCTGACAGAGTCTGCGCTGGTGCTGATCCCCATCGTCGTGATCTTCACATTTGCACAAATCATTCGCCTGAAGCTGCCCAAACGCCAGCTCATCCGAATTGGTGTCGGCATTGTCTATACGTTTGTGGGTCTTGCGATTTTCCTGACAGGGATCAACATCGGGTTCATGCCAGCAGGTACATTTCTCGGAAAAGCCATCGCATCGCTGCCGTCGAAATGGATTCTGATCCCCCTGGGCTGCCTGATCGGCTTTTTTGTGATTGCCGCAGAGCCCGCCGTGCACGTGCTGAACAAGCAGGTGGAAGAAATCACAAGCGGGATGATCTCCCGGCGCATGATGATGAGCGGCCTGTCCGTGGCGGTGGGCCTTGCACTGGCGCTGGTAATGGTGCGCGTCATCTATCACATAAATATCTGGTTCATCCTGCTGCCCGGATATGCCATCGCCCTGGTGCTTTCGTTTTATGTGCCTGAGATATTCACCGCCATCGCATTTGATTCCGGCGGCACCGCTGCCGGCACAATGGCAGCTGCATTTTTGCTGCCTTTCACCATTGGTGTGTGCGAGGCGTTGGGGGGAAACGTAATGACCGAAGCCTTCGGCGTGATTGCAGTGGTCGCAATGATGCCATTGATTACCCTTCAGGTTATGGGTATGATATACAAACTGAAAATGCGCCGCATCCGGGCTTTGGAAGCATTGGAAGGCGGAGAAGAGAGTGAAAGCGCTCCCGCATTGCCAGACCCCGAAGAACCAGACCCGGCGCAAAGGGGGATTTAGCGGATGCACACACAACTCCCAACGGTTCCAATGGTATTGTTTGTGGCCATACTCAACCAGTCCGCAAGCGACAAGGCAATCCGGATCCTCAGCTCATCCGGCGTGACAATGTGTCTGGTCACGATCGGCCATGGCACTGCGGTTACACAGCGGTTGTCTTACTTTGGGCTGGACGACTCGGAAAAGGATGTGGTGCTTAGCACGATGCCCTTATGCCTTTCGGGGCAAATGGTTGAAAAATTTGAAAAATCCCTTTCCTTGAAAAAGCCGGGCAACGGATTGGTCTTCACGGTGCCGATCGGCCATGTTGCGGACACAAGATCGGACAAATGCATGAGAGGCAACACACAACCGGAGATCGGAGGCTGCAGCATGAAGGAAGAGATCAAGCACGAACTGATCATTGCCATCACAAACCGCGGATATACGGACGATGTCATGGAGGCTGCCCGCACTTCCAAAGCGACCGGGGGCACGGTGATCCATGCCCGCCGCGTCGCCATTCAGGAAGCGGAGAAATTCTTTGGGGTCTCTCTTCAGCCCGAGAAAGAGCTGGTACTGATCCTTTCGGTATCAGAATCACGCCAGGCGATTATGCAATCCATCGCCGAAAACACCGGCATGCACACAGATGCCAAGACCGTGGTGTTCTCCATGCCAGTGAGCGACGTCAGGGGCCTCGCTGACAACTGACCAAGGCGCCACTTTCGCCGGGTGGTGTCACCTTATCCGCGGAGTGCCTCCAGCACCTCTGCCGCATGCCCCTCCGGTTTCACCTTGGGGAACACCTTGGTAATCATGCCTGCCCCGTCTATGATGAACGTGCTGCGAATGATGCCCTCGTGCTGGTTGCCAAACACGTTTTTGTCACCCCAGGCTCCGTAGGCTTCCGCCACTTTGTGATCGGTGTCGGAGAGCAAATAGAACGGCAGGTTGTGCCGCTTGCGGAACTGCGCGTGAGAAGCGGCACCATCAGGGCTGATGCCCAACACCACGGCGCCGGCCTCAAGGAACTCGTCAAAGGCGTCACGGAAACTGCAAGCTTCCACCGTGCAGCCTGGCGTGTCATCCTTGGGATAGAAGTAAACAACCACTTTTTTACCCGCAAAATCGGCTAGAGAGATCATTTTGCCGTTGTCGTCGGGCAGTGTGAACATTGGGGCTTTCATATTGGCTGAAACCATGTTATAACCTCCTCATTATCTGGCACCGCCGTTTTGTTTCACGGCGGGCAGCTGAAGTGCGGCTGAGGATGGGTATCCTGCCGCGCATGGGCCCACCCGTTGGCCTGCGCCCGCCATTCGGCGAACCGGCACCAGCTTTGGGCCTGCCTATGAGTTCATCCTATCAGGTGCTGCACCGTGCAAAAATGAGTAAAGTCACATAAGGATAAAATGAATCAAGACCCAACCACAACGCAGTTTCTGCCGTGGGTTTTGCCTTCATACAACGCGTTGTCCGCCTTGCGGATGGCTTCATCAATCGTGATCCCCTCTGAGTATACGCACACGCCCATGGTCAGGGTGATTGACACATCCTTGCCATGAAATTCGAATTTGCGCTCCTCCACCCCCACGCGAAGCCTCTCGGCCAACACTCGCGCACCGGCGGCATCGGTCTCCGGGAGAAGGATCAGGAATTCCTCCCCGCCCCACCGGGCCAGGCAATCCTGCTCGCGCAGTGTCTGGCGGAGTATGGCGGCCACCTCCGCAAGCACAAAATCACCAAAATCATGGCCCAGATTATCGTTGACCCTCTTGAAATAATCAATGTCAAGTATGATCAGCGAGAAGGGCTTCCCATAACGGCGGAAGCGGGTGCTTTCCTCCTCCATCTTTTCAATGATATAGCGCCGGTTATAAATGCCGGTGAGCGGGTCGGTCTTGGAAAGCAACTCCAGCTCGTTGGCCTTCTGCCTGAGCTCGCTGGAAATCCTGGAGTTGTTGAGCGCCACGGCGATAAAGGAAGCCATTGCTTTAACTGTTTCGGTGCTGCCGTGGGTATAGGCATTGGGAAGATAGCTCTGCACCGTCATCACGCCGATGATTTCACCGGCAAGCATCAGCGGGCAGAATATCAGAGAGCGCGGAGAAATGCCGTTTGTGACCAGGATATCGTCATTGGCCGGTTGCGGGTCTTCCGGATCCAGATCGTTGATGACGATCTCGCGGCGCGTCCGGATGCACTGGCCCGTAAAACCGTCGCTGTCTTCCAACCGGATCATATGCAATGGTACCCGCTTGGAATTCTCAATGATGATTTTAAAGTCAACGGTTTCAGCCTGCATGTCATACAGGCCGATGGCGAAGAGATTCACATCCATGATCCGGGCGATGCTGTCGTAAATTGTGTTCAGCACATTGTCAATGTCCAATGTTGCGGTGATCTTGCGGCCAATCTCACTGATGAGCCTGAGGTTCTTGTTGGACTCCTCCAGCTCAAGGGATTTCTGCCGCAGCTCAATGTTTTTCAGCCGGTAAATCTCTGCGTCCTTCTGGACCTGCTCGGCCTTAAACTCCGCGGTGTAGTCGCTCAGGCGCTGCTCAACCTCACGGGTGGCGAGCTCCTGATTGAGCTCCATGTGCCGCTTATAGAACCGCAGCGACGCTGCCATGTCGCCGGTGGTCTCCGACGCATGCGCCATGGCAAGGCATAGCTCTTTCAGCAACACATTCGCCTTGATCTCGTCAGCCAGCTCAATCGCCGGCACGAGCATTTTTACCGCTTCCTCAGCCCTGCCGTTTTGCAGGTGAAGCCTTGCGATCTCAAGACTGGATACGATCTGGTTAAACTTGGATTCCCCCTTCACCGCCCACTCCAGCGACAGAGAAAGGCTCTCCAGGGCTTTGTCGAAAAGGTTCATCCTGATATAGATCAATCCAAATATGTTATAACAGTTATGAAGGTCATGGGCGCCCAGCTTCTGACGCTTGATTTCGGTGAGCGCCATCTTGTTATAGCGAAGCGCCATGCGCGTGTCGCCTGTTTTCATGTGCATTTCTGCGATGTTGGTCAGGATTGTCGCGACCATGGAGCCGCTGCTCTTTTTGGCAAGCTCAAACGCCTGGTAAAAAAAGCTCAGCGCTTCGCCGGCCCGCCCCGTGTCTGCATAGATGTATGCAATGTTGTTGAGCAGAAACACCTGGATCGGATATATGCCTTCATCCACAAGCAGGCTGCCGTCCTTAATCTGCCGCAGCGCATCGAACAGGTGCTCCAGCGCCTTGCTGTATTTCCCATGGCGGCTGTAGAGATAGCCCAGCACGCGCCTGGCGCGGATCTGGCCCTCCACGTTCCCTTGCTCCCCAAAACGTTGCAGCACGCCGTTGGCCTTTTGAAGCGCCTCAAAATAACGGTCCATCTCGCCGTCAAATCTGGCCTCCAGCAGCAGGCATTCCTCCAAGCCCTGGTCATATCCGGCGTCCAAAGCCATATCTTTGGCAAGGGCGATCAATTCACGAGCCGCTTCCACATTGGACGTGACCGTTTGCCAGGCAGCGCTGATCAACGCGACGATCCGCTCAATCTTGTTTTCGGGCCCGTCAGGCAAGTCATTAAAGTGTTCCAGGTTGCTCATCAACACATCCCGATTTATCATAACCCGGCTTGATGCCGGGCCGAATCATCACAGGTCCATTTTATACAATATACCACATGGCGGATTTTCTAAAACAAATTTCACAACCAGGGAAAGAAAAAGCCCGATTGCTCGGGCTGGTCTGTTTGAACCTGTTATTCTTCTTCCGCTTCCTCCTCGCCGGGCACATACTCCAGCAAGTCACCGGGCTGGCACTTCAACTCGCGGCACACAGCCGATAGCGTGGAAAACCGCACCGCCTTTACCTTACCGGTCTTCAGAAGAGACAGATTGACATTTGAGATTCCTGTGCGCTCCGCAAGCTCATTCAGCTGCATTTTGCGATCTGCCAGGACGCGGTCAAGCCTTGTGATGATTGCCATATGAACCCCCTATCCTATACCGTCTGGTCATGCTCGCGCTGCAGGCGGGCGCCATAGGCGAACACATATGATATCACGAGCACGAACAAGCCGGGAATAAACGCGGAGACACCGTTCACCACGCTGTGATAAATGTCGGAAAAGACAGAGGCCTGGTAGCCGCCTAGACCGGCAAAATCAGCCGATTGGGTGATGATTGCAATGGCTGCAAACTTCAGCAGTGAGCCGGCCATGATGATAATCCCCACCCAGCGAAGCCGTATCGCATTTGCCATGGCGAAAGGCTCTCCCTTTTCCACGGTCTTCAGTATCTTGATGAGTAGGATTGTGGATGCAATCAGCGTGACTGTGAGATAAATCATGTTTATCACACTCGCGGCAATCACTTGGGCTGCCCCTCCCATCGCTGCGGATTGGCTCTCCTTTGCTACAGACACAATGGAAAGTATCAAAGGCAGCATCGTGCCAGCAAGGGTTACACCAAACAACACGGTGCATGCGATCCTGATCAAATGGGCTGTTTTCCTGCCGGATGCCAGTTGGGCCTGAGTATTCATCTCAAATGCTCCTTTCCATATCAGACAGTCTGGTCATGCTCGCGCTGCAGGCGGGCGCCGTATGAAAAGATGCCGGACAGCACAAGGACAAGGAAGCCGCATAGCAGCAACGTCAGGTCGAACATGGAGTCACCTTTTAAATCCATGAGGCTGACATGGTCGACGTAAGCAGTTGAGATCGTGGATACGGACGGAATCAGGAACGACCCAAGCATCAGCACGATGCTGATCCGGCGGAGCCTCTTCACATTCTCGACGGCAAATGGTTCGCCGCTCTCCACAGACTTCAGCAAGCCCATCACGTGTACGGCAATGATGATGTAGATAACAACTCCGGCAGTTACCCGGTTCATCACACCGATCAGGAAATCACGCAGCGCTGCCACTGAGGTGAACACCTCTGCCGGCACACTCATGCCCGATACCAGGATGCGGAGATTGCCGGAGTCTTGCAGAGGCTTGATGCGGTCATCGGGTACCAGGGCGGTGACCAGGACCATGATCATCAGTATCGCTGTGCCGATGGCCGTCGCCCAGATGGTGATGCGGCAGAATATCCTTGTTAGCCGGGCGAGTTTCTTTGTCTTTTCCAATCCATTCATGGTAAATCTTCTCTCCTTTTCTTGATGGCTAAAGAATACAACGCACAACAACCAATGTCAATAACTATTTTACGTTTTTCATTAATTATTTTACGGTCTCAATAAGATTCCAGAATGGGCTTGGAAAGAAAAAGCCGCATCCATACCGGATGCGGCGTGTGCAAAGACGATTGTTGCGATTATTCGGGCTTCTTTTCCTCTTCCTTCTTTTCGCCGAGGTAATTGGGCAGCTGCATGCCGGCCATATCAAACATGTCACTGAGCGGCGGCACAGACTTCAGCATGCCGGAGAGGAAGTTGGCCGTGGTGGGCTTGCCATCGCTCATGCCGTCCCACACGGTCACCTTGTCGATCTTCAGGTTCTTGATGGCTTCCACCTGCACCTTGATCAGGTCTTCCATCTTGTCGGCGATCAGCAGACGGATGGCAGCGTCGGTGTTGCCGCCGGCCGCTTCCACGATCTGGCGGAAACCGTCAGCCTGCTTGACCAGGACCTCGTTGACACCGCGGGCGCGGGCTTCCATCGTGGCGAAGATTGCGTCTGCTTCACCTTTGGCAATGCGGCGGGTGCGCTCGGCGTCGGCTTCTGCCTGGATCTCGATCTGGCGCTTGGCAATTTCGGCCTTCACGATGATGTCGGCTTCCTGCGATGCCTTTTCACGGGCCGCGCGGGAGAGCTCTGCGTCGCGCTCAGCCTTATAGGACTCTTCCAATGCGCGGGCAGCCTGCACCTTTTCCGCCATTGTCGCGCGGCGGTTGGCGTCTGCCTGCTGCTCTTTCAGCGTGGCGTTGGAGTTGGCAATGGTGATCTTGGCTTCGTTTTCACCGATGATGGCGTGAGAATCGGCGGACGCAACCTGCACGCGTTGCTCGCGCATGGCGTTGGCCTCGCCGATGGAGCCGTCGCGGTTCTTTTCAGCCACGGACTTGCGGGCGTCGTTGATGGCCTTGGCGGAGGCTTCCTTGCCCAGCGCCTGGATGTAGCCGGATTCGTCGTTGATGTCGGTGACGTTCACGTTGATCAGCCGCAGGCCGATCTTCTTGAGCTCCGTCTCCACGTTGTTGGACACGGCGGCCAGGAACTTGTCACGGTCGGTGTTGATTTCCTCAATGTCCATCGTGGCGACGACCAGACGCAGTTGGCCGAAGATGATGTCTTTTGCCAGCTCCTGGATCTGCGAAAGGTTGCGGCCAAGCAGACGCTCGGCGGCGTTTTGCATCACGCCTTCTTCGGTGGAGATGCCCACGGTGAACCGGCTGGGCACGTCGATGCGGATGTTTTGCCGGCTCAGCGCGTTGGTCAGCATGACCTCAATGGACATTGGCGTGAGATCCAGGAACGAATAGGCCTGGAAGACCGGCCAAATGAACGTGGCGCCGCCATGCAGGCACTTGGCGCTGCGGCCGCGGCCAACTCCGGCCACCATGCCGTAGACGACCAGGATTTTGTCAGACGGGCACCTCTTGTAGCGCGAGAAGATGGCCATCAGCATACCAAAGAGCAAAACGACCACGACTACGACAAGAATCAACCATTCGGGTCCCATGTGTATTCCTCCCCCCAAGCGTATCATGATTTATTTGGAAACAACAATTAAGATGGATTCGCCTTGTATGCCAACCACCCGGACACTGCTGCCGGTGGCAAGAGGCTCATGACCGGTTGTGACAGCGTCGCACTCCACCCACCGGCCCTGCAGCAGCAGGTTCACCTTGCCGACGCCCTGATTGGCCGGCGGAATCGGAATATATACCTCTGCGTCATGCCCAACGGCATTGTGCAGGTGCACATTACCGCTGTATTGCAATTTCATTATGCCATAAAACATCAGAGCGGTCAAATAAAGCGCCAGGCTGCCGGCGAGGAACGAGACAAGCAATACGACAAGCGCCGGGATCGCAACGCTTTTTGACATGGCGATACCCACCCAGCCGAACACCACGAAAAACGCCAGAATGCTCCTCAGTGAAAACAAGCGAAACGCCGCGAAGTCGGTATAATCCATGGAGGAACCGTCATGAGCGATATGGCCGGCGTCATGCGCATCGAAGGAGACATGGCCCATCGTTGCCTCACCGCCGACGGTGGCGTCCGGCGGAATGTCGTGACCCACAGAGCCGTCAATGGGGCCGCTGCCGTCAACATCGCCGTGGCCCCCCAGGCCGATGATCAGCATGACCGTCTGAATCAGCATAACAACCGTGGAAGGAATCGCGATCAAGTAGAGAACCTGCTGAAGATTGGTCAGTCCATCCCACCAAGAGGACATGACGATCACCTCCTGTCAGTATCTGATATCGATTATAAGCCATTTGCACGGTTACGGCAATGAAGCCGGCGCAAATCCATGCCATCGGGGTTTGAAATGTCGGAATGGACGCACAAAGCAGCACAAGCCTGTTGACACCAGTGCACAGGGAGAGTATTATAATTTGTGTTCTAACTATTTTAGTTTTAATTTAGGTATTTTTTAATGAATGCGAAGAGCAGCCTTCCCCTGATGACCCGCCTCGGCATTGTTTTTCTGACCTGGCGCAGGCACCTCGAAAGCAACGCAAGACCCCATAACATCACGCTCAAGCAGCAGTTTCTACTCAAGCAGCTCGCCTGCAGGGAGTTTATTTATCCCTCAGAGATTGCCGATATGCTGTTTTGTGACAGACCTACCGCCACCGTGGTCATCAGCAACCTCAAGAAGAACGGGCTCGTCCGGTCGGAGAAAGACCCCGCCAATGGCCGCAGGCAACTTGTGATGCTGACAGAAGCGGGCCGGCAAAAGGTGGCGGAGCTGGCCGGCCGGCCGCAGGAGACGATCGACCCGCTGGCCTGCCTCACCGCAGGGGAACAGGCAGAGCTCGAGCGGTTGCTCAAAAAGGTGCAGCACCATTTAAAGTCCTGCGGCTTATAACAGATATGATGGAGGGAAACGCAATGAATGACACGCTGAACACCATACACAGCCTTGCCACCACCCACGGTTCCTTCACCGACCGGCCGGTTGCGCGGGAAGACCTGGAGGCTGTGGTGCAAGCCAGCCTGCGGGCGGCCACGGCCTCCTCACGCCAGAGCTACTCCCTTGTTGTGGTGGAAGACAGCCAGATCATCCGGAGCCTGTGTGGCTACAACGGATCCGCGGCTATTGTGTATTGTGTGGATTACAACCGGCTGATTGACACGGCTGCCGCCCTCGGCGAGCAGTTCACCGTGAACGGCATCATGGATTTCATCGCAGGCAGCACGGACACCATCCTCGCTGCCCAGACCGGCGTGATAGCCGCCCAATCGCTGGGGCTTGACTCCCTACTGACCAACGGGATCCACCGGGGGGACATCAGGCGTGTGTATGGTCTCCTGAACCTGCCAAAACAGTATTGCGTGCCCCTCATCATGCTGGTGCTGGGTTATGGCACACAGCGGGCCAGCCTCCACGGGCGGCTTGGAGGTGATGGAATTGTGCATCATGGCGGCTATCGCCGCATCACCGAGGAGCGAGCCAGAGAGATTATCAACGCCTATGGCAGGAAGGAAAACCGGCTGGGCTTGGATGGTTACTGGCAATCCGACGGTTTTGCCAACTATTTCGACTGGTTTCTCCATGGCTGGATCCGAGCAGATCCGGAGCAGGCGGAAATTTTTGAGTCATTGCTGCGCGAGCAAGGGTTCCTGAGCCAGCACGCAGCCCATCAATAGATTCTGATCAACCCATGAAGCAAGTATTGTTGTATGCGTTGGTTGTATATATAATAACAATAAGCACATCCAAAAACATAAGACGCATACAGAACGGATTGGGGGATGACCATGAAGCTGGATTACAAGAAGACATTCCTGATCGGGTTTGGATTCTTCGCCACAACCGTATGGGTGATCTATAACACCTATGTGCCAATCTTTCTCACACCTCTCACCGCGGGCTGGAAAATTGGAAACTGGCAACTAGGTTCTTTGGCTGTGGGCACCATCATGGTGATTGACAACATCTTCGGGGTAATCTTCCAGCCTTTCTTTGGATCGCTCAGCGACAGAACACGCAGCCGATACGGCAAGCGAATGCCCTTTATCTTAATCGGCATCCCGGTGTGCGCACTTGTCTTCGCGCTGATCCCAACAGCAAGCAGTTCTCTGTTTTGGCTGATGTTTGTGATCATCCTTTTCACATTCGGAATGTCAACATGGCGCTCACAGGTTGTGGCCCTCATGCCAGACCTTACACCTGCACCTCTTCGGAGCAAAGCCAATGGTGTGATCAATATGATGGGTGGCATTGGCGGGATAATTGCTTTCTTCGCTGGTGGGGCTATCTTCAGCATGACAAACAAAAACCCACAGATCGTGGATGGTGTGAAAGTTTTCAACTATAATGCTCCATTCTGGTTGGGCAGCGTAGTGATGCTGCTAGCCTTGGTTGTGCTGTTCTTTTTCGTCAAGGAGCCCTCCTCCCTTAACCTGGAGCAAGTCATCAAAAAGCATGAAAAAACGAAAGAGAAGCTAGAGCTTGACAAAGGTGAGAAGAAAAGCCTTCTCCTGATACTCATCGCAATATTCCTTTGGTTCACCGGCTACAATGCTATTGAGACGTTTTTCTCAAAGTATTGCACAGAAATCCTTATCGACTCTGCCACACAGGAGCACCTGACAGGCGGCCAGGCATCCATCCTGCTTGGTGTTTTCTCTGCAAGTTTGGCAATATTTGCTATCCCAGCCGGTATCCTCGGCGGAAAAATAGGCAGGAAAAAGACGATCCTGATTGGCCTGGCAGGCATCACCTGCATCTTTGTGCCATTGTTCTTCATACAACAAGTTACACTGCTTTACGGGCTTCTCTTTCTGAGCGGCATGTTCTGGGCATTTGTAAATATAAACTCGCTTCCGATGGTGGTGGAGCTTGCAGGCGCTAAGCATATCGGGGCGTTTACTGGCTATTACTACACCTTCTCATTCAGTTCAGCGGTCGTCAGCCCCATTCTGTTTGGGCTTTTGATGACTCTGACAAAAGACAACTACGGTTTGATGTTTATCTATGCCGCAGTAGCGTTCATCATTGCCATCGGCTGCATCGCGTTTGTGAAGCACGGTGAATCGGTGACGCCGGAGCATCGCCTCACCACCGAGCAGGTGATGGGGATGCAGGAAGACTGACCCGAAGCAGCAAGAGCAGAAAAGCGGCCGGTGGCGTTTGCCACCGGCCGCTTTGCCATTTACCCGGTCACACCATCTGCACGCCGTAATGCCGGAACCAGAAATCCAGCTGGATCAAATAGGCAATCAGCTGCGGCTTAGCCATCAGCTGGCCAAACCATGTCACGTTTTGCTGGCGCTGCAAATCATCCAGAAACCCCTTTCTCAGCAGCTCGTGCAATATGGAGGAGGAATCGGCCATGCGTTCGGCCAGCATGCCGGTCACGATCTGCTCATACTTCGGGTTGTGTGTCTTGGGATATGGGCTCTTCTTGCGCTGTGTGATCCTCTCCGGCAGCACATCGCCCAGCGCGTCGCGCAGCACGGCCTTTTCCACATCGCCCCGCCGTTTGATGTGCCAGGGGATGTTAAACACATATTCGGCAATGCGATGGTCGGCAAAAGGCACGCGAACCTCCAGCGCCGACGCCATAGACATCCTGTCTTTACGCTCCAGCAGCGAGTGCATGAAATACAGGATGCTGGCATAACTGATCTGCCGCAAAACGCGCTCCTGCTGGTTTTCACTTTCCAGCACCGGGCAATCGGCAAAGCAGGCGTTGAATGCCTCGTTGATGAAGGCGACACCCTCGCGGGGGCGGATCACATCCAGGTTGAACACGCTCATGCGTGTGTCCAGCGAATAAAGCCACGGGAACCGTTCCAGGCGCTCCGGCGCGTTTTTAAACCAGGGATAACCGCCGAAAATTTCATCGGCGCACTCCCCGGAAAGGCCAACGGTGTGGCGGTCTTTGATCAGCGAGCAATAATGCAGCAGCGAGGAGTCCACATCACCCATACCCGGCAGGTCGCGGAACCGCACCGCGTCGGTGAGCTTGGCGGCGATATCCTCACAGGTGGCGTTGAGCACGGTGTGTGCCGAGCCGATCTGGCCGGCCATATAGATGGCATAATCATCGTCTGCGTTGGGTTGGAAACTGGTGGTGTGGAAAAACTCCTTGTTGCCCTCATATTCAAACGAATAGGTGTCCAGCACGCGGCCCTTGTCTGCCAGCGTGGTCGCGGCGATGGCTGATATTGCGGAAGAATCCAGCCCGCCGGACAACAGCGTGCAAAGGGGCACGTCGGAAACCAGCTGCCGCACAATGCTGTCACGCACAAGCCACAGCACATGCTCCACCGTGTCCGCCGGGCTATCGGTGTGGTCCAGAGCCTCCAGCTTCCAATATTGGCCCGATCGCAATCCTTTGGCCGAATACTCCATCCACCAGCCGGGCAGCAGCTCCTGCACGCCCTTGAACACCCCGGTGCCGGGAATGCGGGTGGGCAGCAGGAAGATGATCTGCCACAGCCCCTGCTCATCGATCTGGGGAGTGATGCCGGGGTGCTCAAAGAGCGCCTTGATCTCTGAGGCAAACACCAGGCTGCCGTTTGCAAAGGAATAAAACAACGGCTTGACGCCCATCCGGTCACGGGCGAAGAATACGAGCTGCCTTGCCTCGTCATACACGGCAAAGGCGAATATGCCGTTCAGGCGCTTCAGGCACTCCCTGCCCCACTGCATATAGGACACAAGAAGCACCTCTGTATCACAATTGGTGTGGAAATCCCAGCCGAGGCCCTCCAACTCCCGCCGGAGCTCCGGGGTGTTATAGAGCTCGCCGTTATAAATGATTGTGAACTTATCCGCCCCGGCCAGCCGTGTCATCGGCTGAATGCCGTTGGCCGGATCGATGACAGAAAGCCTGTTGTGGGCCAGGCAAGCCCAGTCGTCGCAATAGATTCCGGTCTGGTCCGGGCCGCGATGGGCAAGCGCCCGATTCATCTTCAAGCCAATATCGCGCTTCTCAACTTCCGCCAGGCCCCCGCCGATCACGCCTGCTATGGAACACATCCGCGTCACACTCCCCTATGTAATGATGAAACAACGGCTGGACCGCCGTTGCTCCACAGGCAGTATATGCGGGGGGCTCCAGAGTGGGTGCATCGGTTGGCAGCAGGGCCAGCGGTGCGGAATCCCTGCCAAAGCGTCAGCAGTCGGCAAACTCCGCTGCCAGATCCAGAACCTCCCGCGCCGATGCCAGCGTGGGCAAGCCGGCCGACGTTGTGTATTCGCAGCCGAGATAACCGGCATAACCGGAGCGATGGATCGCCCCCAACACATTGCGCCAGTTGATCTCGCCGGAGCCGGGCTGATGGCGCCCGGGCACGTCGGCAATGTGGATGTGGCCGATGAGGCGGATATGCTCGGTGATTGTCGCGATCAGGTTGCCCTCGGTGACCTGCTGGTGGTAGATGTCATACAGCAGCTGCACATGGGGCGAATCCACCTGCCGCAGGATCTGGACGGCTTCCGCCGCTCTGGAAAGGAAGTAACCCTTATGATCCACCAGCGTGTTCAAAGGCTCCAGCACAATCGTGAAGCCATGTTTCTCCAGCACCGGGGCGGCGGCGGCAAGACATGCCACAACCGCGTCACACTGCGCCTCCCTGCTCACACCGGCCAGTTGCTGGCCGGTGGTAGCGATCAGCGTGCGGATGCCCAGTGGTGAGACCGCCTCGATGGTCTCCTCCACCATCTCCGCATAAAGGCCGGCGTTTTGCGGCACCAGCATTGCGCCCTCAGCAAATGCCGCTTCCCGCACGGGGTCGGCTGTGCCCACGCAGCACACCGCCGCCGAAATGCCGGCGGCTTTTGTGGCCTCCGCGATGGCGTCCAGGTTTTTGCCCGGCCAGCCCCAAAACTCCACGGCGGCAAAACCGGCCTCCGCGGCGAGGGCAACCCGCTGCTCAAACGGAGCCTCCCGAAACAGCATTTCAATGCATGCGCTCAGTTTCATAGGTTTTCCTCCCTGCCACGCGCAGAACTTATCTTGTGATACAGATCAGCAAAAATTGCGTTGCGGTTCAATACTCTCACGGACTTGATGAAGTGCCTGCCCGGATCATGGCCCCAGGTCAGCCGCTCGGAAAGGATGGGGCTGTGGATCACGTCCATCGGCGCCCAATCGCTGTTGATGAGCGCAGCAATGGCGGCGATGTCCCAGATCTCCTTGGCAATGCAGCCGTGCTGCCGGCAATATTGGCGGAAAATATCTGCGAGATAGGTACCAATCGGGCTTTTTCCATTGAGGTAATGATCCACCTCCTGCGGCGACGCCGTCAAATGCGAAGCCACAGGCATGCAGGGCACCTGCAGAACCGGCACGCCGCAATCAAAGATCAGGCTGGCCGAAGCCACATCCTGCTTCAGGTTAAACTCCAAATTGTCCGGCCAGGAGGCTGCGTTGCCGCCCAGCCACACCACCACGATTTTGTCCACAATACGCGGTTCCAGCAGGATTGCAGAGGCCACGTTGGTGATTGCGCCGATTGCCACCACATAAAGCGGCTCTGCGGCGGCCATTGCCCGATCAATCAAATCCAGCGCCGCCGCACTGCGGCAAGGCGTGTCCAGGCTGCCTAGGTAGCGGTCAGAGCCTTTATGCACCAGGCCCGATGAGTTCACACCCAACCGGGCAAGCACCCGGAGGATCTCATCGTAGCTGCGTTCCATGCCGTCACCGGGGGCGTTTGATCGGTCATTGAAAAATGGCGCGGCATAAACCGCCTGCACATTCAGCCTCTCCGGTGAAAGCAGCGCATAGGCCAGTGCGAACTGGTCGTCAATCTCATTGTAGGTGTCGGTGTCCAGCACGATGTCCAGCCGTCCGCCCCTTGCAGCCAACCGCTCCAACTGGCGAACGTCTGCCGGTCTTGTGAATCGCATATGCCCTCCTTGTGTGCAGGCGTCCTGCGCCGATGATTAACTATACCACAGCATGCCGGATCTTCCTCCATGCTATGCCGAAAATAATGTTACAAGGCCGTTTTTGACTTTTTTATTGGGTAAGTGTAATATATAGATATATTCTATAATACTTTATAGGAGTGCTGAAGGGAGCGATAGAAATGGATACCATTTGGATCTATCTCATAGCGGTAGTCATTGTGCTGGTGTTTCTGTCCGGAATCAGGATCATCCGCCCAACCCATAGAGGTCTTGTGGAAACACTGGGCCGCTTCACAAGATTTGCCGGGCCCGGCTTCCATTGGGTCGTGCCGGTGATACAGAGGC
This sequence comes from Bacillota bacterium, assembly GCA_023428265.1. Taxonomy (GTDB): domain Bacteria; phylum Bacillota; class Clostridia; order Christensenellales; family UMGS416; genus JAEYRA01. The sequence goes on from JAEYYW010000084.1 coordinate 18,149, forward strand.
TGTTTCCGGTGGACGTCCGCGAGCAGATGGTGGACGCACAGCCCCAGGTGATCATCACCAATGACAACCTGAACGCCACCGTGGACGCTCAGGTCTATTTCCGGGTGAAAGCCGATGAAGAGAGCGTGAAGAATTCGCAATACAACGCCTTTAACTACAAGTACCAGATCGTGAACCTGGCACGCACGACACTGAGGAACATCATCGGCACAATGTCCTTGCGATCTGCCAACAGCGAGCGTGGCAAGATCAATGCGGACCTGCTGCAGACGTTGGAGCACGAGACCAAAAATTGGGGTGTGGAGATCACGCGCACCGAGCTTAAGGAGATCGAGCCGCCGAAGGACGTGCAGGAGACGATGAACAAGGTCGTGAAAGCGGAAAATGAAAAGATGGCCGCCATCGACTTTGCGACGGCGCAGGAAACACAGGCCGACGGTGTGAAAAGAGCGGAGATCAAGAAAGCGGAAGGTGTGCGGCAAGCCAAGATACTGGAAGCCGAGGGCGAAGCCCAGGCCATCAAACTGGTGAACGAGGCCGCAAACACCTACTTTGTGGGCAACGCCCAGCTGATGAAGCAGCTCCAGACCGTTGAGAACGCCCTCAAGAACAATGCCAAAGTGGTCGTGCCCGCCAACAGCGAGCTTGTGAATGTGATCGGCGACCTGTCCGGCGTGTTGCCGCTGAAGAAATAAAATGCCTTATGGGCGGGCGGGTATGAACCCCGCCCGCTCCATCTATACTATCCCTAAACAATTTTGCGTAAATATCCATTCACTCTGCACATTGTTGTAAGCAGATTTATTTGGTATAATGCAAAAAATGAACCTTTTGTGAACAACCGGAGCGGTGACCCGGAGTTCCGTGAAAGGAGAATACCAATGACGAAGATCGACTATATAACAATTGCCCAGCAGGTATTCAAGCGCGAGGGGAAGGCTGTGAGCCGCCTGTCAGACACGCTGGATGCCGAAGCGTTCAACGCCGTGGTGCAAGCCATCACCAAATGCCGGGCAGGCGGCGGCCGCATCATCACGACCGGCCGCGGCAACTCCGGCGCGGTGGCCCGCAAGATCGCCCACAGCCTTTGCTGCGTGGATGTACCCTCCTTCTTCCAGACGCCCGGCGAGGGATTTCATGCTTCCACAGGGTTGATCCAGCCTGGCGACTTGCTGATCGGCGTTTCCAGAGGCGGAGACTCCGGCGACGTGATCGAACTGATGAAGATGGCAAAGCAGAAAAAGGCCAAGGTTGTGGCGGTAACGGCCAACCCAACCTCCACCATGGCGCTGATTGCCGACATCATGCTGCGCGTGCCGATTGACCGGGACATCGACATTCATGACTATCTGGACACCTGCTCAATGCTGGCGATGATCGCCGTGTTTGATGCTGTGGCGCTGGCGCTGCAGCCGGGAGACGGGGATGCCCAGCACCCCTGATTGAGCTTCACAGCAAAAAGAAACAACCGTCTGCACACTGCAGACGGTTGTTTTGCATCAACTGCTGGCGCTGCTGTAGCGCTTCACCGCCACCGACCAGAAAAGCCTTGTGACCCCCAGGCTCACAAAGGGCGCCAGAATGCCCCAAACGGCATATAGAGGATCCATCTTGCCCAGCACGAAAAGCACCGGGAAATTCGTGACCACAAAGATGGGCAGTATGAACACACCGATCCGCTGGATCAGCTTGGAATAAACGCCCATTGGCACGTTGTTGAAATCCCAGAAAGAATCCACCACTCCGGCCAGTGATCCGGATTTTACAATCCAGAACGAAAAGATGATCGGGAACAGGAACAACGCATACCCCACGATCACGCCGCTGAGCATGTAGCCGGTGAAGCCTGCCAGGTTCAAAATGTTCAGCGGTATTTTGAGGCGGCTCCAGCCGATGGCAATCAGGATCACGCCGGCGACGAAGTCGGTGAGAAACAGCGCGATATCGCTGCGGCGCAGCGTGGCCATAAACTGCAGCGACACAGGCTTCACAATGAAGAAGTCCAGCGTGCCGGTGCGGATGTGGTCGCTCAGGGCGAAGTTGTTGATCATAAAGAAACCGGCATAGAACCCGGTCACCAGCACATACGCCCCCACAAACACCAGCACCTCATCAGCCGAGAGGCCGTTCACGCTGGCGCCGGAGCGGTATACCACAATCACATACAGCAGCTTGACCAGCAGGTAGCCGGCTTCCATCGAAATGCCGGTGAAGAAATTGGCGCGGTATTCCATCTGGGCAATCAGGCTGTTTTTCATAAACACAAACCAGATGAACGCGTGCTTTTTGATTTCCCGCATGATCGTGCCCATCATCCACCTGCCGAAATGTATTTATTGACGCCGCGTTTCCACAGCCATATGGAGAGGAGCGCCAGCCCAGCGATCCACAGGATTTGCACTCCAAAACCCGATAGCATCTCCATGCCCGCCACCCTGCCGCTCAGCACATCCACCGGAAAGTTCACAGTATATTTGAAGGGCAGGAAGGCCAGCGCCCCGGAGACAACCGGGCCAAACACATCCAACGGGAAAATGCCGCCGCTCATTGCGATGAACACGATCCGGACGGCCTCATAGAAGAATCCAATCTCCGCGAATGTGAACGCCAGCATGCCCACGCAGAAAAAAACAATGAAGTTCAACACAAAGGCCAGCAGCAGTGTTGCGATGAAAAAGAGCACATTGATCGGCGCGATCACACCGCCATATACCTGGTTCACCACAACAATCACAACAGCCAAAGCCGCCAGCGTCACCACTAGCTGGGCATAGCGCCTGCCCAGAAAAGATGCCATATGGTATTGGAAATACCCGATTGGGCGAACGATATACTTATCCAGACCACCATTCTTGATATCGTCGTTCATATCATATTCAAAGCCCGTGCGAGTAAGGCGCTGCACCACATTGGCAATGATCACATAGGTAATCATTTGGGCATAAGTGTAGCCAAACATGCTTTGCTGCCCGGTGCCCGCATAAATGCACTTCCAGAGGAAGTATTGGATGAATATGGGCCAGAGCGCGCTCACCATGCTCAGAAGGAAATCCACGCGATACTCCATGGCGCTCTGTGCACCAAGCGTAAAAGACTTCCAATATTTGCTATATTGCCTCACCGGAGCCCTCCTTCCGGTAGAGCTGCATGATGCCCTCTTCCACGGGGATGTTTTCGATGTTAAAGTCCAGCACCGGCAGCTCATCGAGGATGCGCTTGCAGATGGCCTTGATGTCCTGCCGATCCACCTCCAAGGTGGCATGATAGCTATCAAACTGCTTGACCTGCCCGTAACAGGCAAGGCTCTCCTCCCCCACCGGCTCGGAAAGCTGCACCTTCACCAATTTCTTGCCGCTGAAGGCGTCGCCCACTTTGGCCAAGTCGCCGTCATACACAATCCGGCCTTCATTGATGATGATGGAGCGCCTGCAAAGGTCTTCTATGTCATCCATATAATGGCTGGTGAGCAGCACCGTGGTTTTTGTCTGCTCGTTGTAGTAGCGGATAAAATCACGGATCCTCTTCTGAGAGATAAGGTCCAGACCGATTGTGGGCTCGTCCAGAAACATCACCCGCGGCTTGTGGATCAGTGCGGCGATCAGCTCCATCTTCATCCGCTCGCCCAATGAAAGCCTGCGCACCTGCACGCCAAGCAGGTCTTTCACGTCCAGAAGCTCCGTGAGCTCAGCCAGTGTGTGCTGAAAAGCCGACTCGTCCAGCTCATAGATATGCTTATTAAGCTGGAACGACTCGTTGGCAGGCAAGTCCCACCAGAGCTGGCTCTTCTGGCCCATCACAATGGAAATGCTCCGCTTGAAATCCTTCTTCCTTTCATTCGGCGCAAAACCCAGCACATCAGCCTGCCCCCCGGTGGGGATCAGGATGCCGGAGAGCATCTTGAGCGTGGTGGTCTTGCCGGCACCGTTTGGGCCAAGGAAACCCACAATCTCGCCCGCATCGATGGCAAAGCTGATTCCCTTTACCGCTTCCTTCACAAGCGTTTCCCGGTGAAACAAATTCTTCAACGAGTTTTTTAAACCGGTGTCTTTCTTATAATAAGAAAACGACTTGGATAAATGGTTTGTGCTGATCGCCGGCATAATTGCCCTCCCGCGAATGTCAAATGCCAAATCATTCTACATGGTCATGCGTGGGGAGGCAACACAATCCGCAGATCATCGCAAGATATAGTGACAGTATCGCACATTTTCTGCGTTGCACAAGCGGGTTATCATCCTTTGTCTGGATATTCGCACCAAAGCGCCACCGGGCAGCGGGCACACTCCGGTTTCCTGGCATGGCAGATCCGCCTGCCGTGCCAGATAAGCCAATGGTGCGCCTGCGACCATTTCTCCTGCGGGATACGCTCCATCAGTTGGCGTTCCGTCTCTTCCGGGGTTTTTGACCGCACGAGCCCCAGGCGGTTGGTCACGCGGAAAACATGGGTGTCCACAGCAATGGCATCCTGCCCAAACGCGTTGGCAAGCACCACATTGGCTGTCTTGCGGCCCACGCCGGGCAGCGTGGTCAGTTCCTCGATCGTTTGCGGCACCTCACCGCCAAAACGCTCCAGCAGCGCGCGGCTGGTCAGCACAATATTGCGGGCCTTGTTTTTATAGAAACCGCAACTCATGATGTGGGGCTCCAGCTCCTCCGGCGTGAGGCTGGCAAAATCCTCCGGGCATTGAAATTTCTGAAAGAGTTTTTCCGTGATCTTGTTGACCTGCTTATCGGTGCATTGAGCCGAAAGGATTGTGGAAACAAGCAGCTCAAAGGGGGTCGAAAAGATGAGCGCGCAGTCGGCTTCCGCATATTCCCTCTCCAAAGCGCCCAGCAAACCTGCGACGGCTTCCTTCTCCATCATGTCTCTCCCCCGTATTAAAAGAATCGTTGCCGAAACCGGTTGCTTCGGCAACAATTTTGATTATACGCCCAAACACGCACCGTATCAATTACAGTGCCGCATCGTTCTGGACACAGGCTTGAAGTCCAGGCGTCCGTTCTGATAGCTTGCGCTGTATATTCCAATCAGAGCGGTCTGCTTCATGCGGCCGACAATCGCCGTAACCGCGGCTAGATCCGCCAAGTTGAAGCGAACAGACAGACCGCAGCCCATCCCGATTTCATGAGGCGTGTTGATGATGCTGCATTGCATGCCCTGGCTTTTTAAAGCCACCTCCAGAGCCGTGGTCTGCTGCCTCGAGCGATATGCCACAAAGCCAAACGACTCATTTGCCAAGATAATCACACTCCTTGCACGGCTAATACTATGATATTACCGGCATGGCAGAGTGTGAGATGTCCTCCCGTCCCGTCCGGCTGCCAGAACCCCCTATGCCCGGCGCTAATATACTGATATTGGAGCAGCAGTGACGGGAGATGACGGGATGATTTATCTGGACAACGCAGCCACCAGCATGCCAAAACCCAGGGCAGTGACCAGGGCGGTGGTGGCCGCAATTGAAAATTTCGGCAACCCCGGCCGAAGCGGTCACCGGGCCTCGCTGGACGCGGGCCGGGCCATATTTGATTGCAGGGTTGCTCTTGCAAGCTTCTTTCATACTGACGACCCAATGCGCTTTGTGTTTTGCATGAGCTGCACAGATGCTCTCAACGAAGCCATCAAAGGCATGCTCCCCGAAGGCGGCCATGTGGTCACAACGGCGTTGGAGCACAACTCGGTGCTGCGGCCGCTGCACACGATGAAAGAAAAGCGCAGCATTGCGCTTTCCATTGTTTCACCGCGGGAAGACGGCTATATCGACGCTGCAGACATCGCCCGGGAAATCAACCCCAGCACAAGGCTCGTCGTGGTCAATCACGCATCCAATGTGACAGGCGCGGTGCAGCCGGTGGAAGAAATCGCCGACATTTGCTACCACAGAGCCGTTCCTTTGCTGGTAGACGGTGCCCAGTCGGCTGGCTGCGTGCCGGTGAATCTATCCACGCCGGGCATTGATTTGTATGCGATTCCCGGTCACAAAGGCCTGCTGGGCCCGCAGGGGTCCGGCGTATTATATATCCGGGAAAGCTGCTCACCCATTCCCATCAGGGAGGGCGGCACCGGCAGCTCAAGCATGATGCTCAGCCAGCCTCTGGATATGCCGGACCGATATGAAAGCGGCACGGCGCCCACACCGGCTATCTCGGGCCTGTATGCCGGCGTGGATTATGTGAATAAAAACCTTGGTCAGATTCTGGCGGTGGAAAAAAAGAGAACCGAGGAGCTTTGGGAGGGGCTGCGGGGCGTGAACGGCGTCACGCTTTATGGGCCGTCGCCAGACAAGCCACGGGTCGGTGTGATCTCGTTCAACATCGGCAGCCTCGATCCCTCTTCTTCGACAGACCGGCTGTTTGCCGAGTATGACGTCGCTTGCCGGGCAGGGCTTCATTGCGCTCCGCTGGCCCACCGGTTTCTGGGCACCGAAAAGCGCGGCGCAATCCGATTCAGTGTGGGGCCTTTCACAACACTGGACGATGTGCGTATGGCTGTGAGAGCGGTGAGCAGGATCTCGCGGAGCTGAATTAAAAGCTACTAGACAATACTGCTATGCTATTGCACCAGTCGCATTATGATTTGCCAGACTGCTCCCGCCAAAGGTCATACAGCATCACCCCGGCCGCCACAGCGGCGTTGAGCGATTCTGCCCGGCCAGGCATCGGCAGCTTCCAGCGGGCGGTGCAAGCGGCGGCCGTTTCCTCCGCAATGCCGGACGCTTCGTTGCCAATCACCAGCGCCGTGCGGGGGTGGCTTTGCCGGGCAAAAAAATCCTCCCCCTTAAGGTGGCCGCAGGCGGTTTGCCAGCCGGCGTGACGCAACGCACCGACAGCCTCCCCCGCACTGGCGCATCGCACCAGCGGCAGATGCAGCACCGCGCCTTGCGACGAGCGGACCACTTTGGGCGAAAAGGGATCAGCACTGTCATCGGTGAGCACGGCGAAGCCCGCACCCACTGCCAGAGCTGTACGCAGGATCGTGCCCACGTTGCCGGGGTCCTGCACCCGCTCCAGCACCACAGCCAGCTGTGATTGCAAAAGCGCCTGCTCCGATAGCTCATGCCAGTGAATCTCTGCCACCGCGAGCATGCCTTGCGGGCTGCCGGTGTCAGCCAGCGCGTCAAACAGCCGCGTCGGAAGCGAAAGCACCTCCGCGCTTGCCGCTTCTGCCTGGGCAATCAACCCGGCAAACCGCTCTGTGTCGGTGTCGCGGGCAACAACATACCGCACAGGAAGGCTGGAGCGCAGGGCTTCCTCGGCAAGATGGGGGCCTTCGGCAAGGAACAAGCCCTGCTCCCGCCTGCCTTTGGCGGAACTCAATGCTTTAAGGGACTTATATAGAGTGTTGTCCGTGCTGGAAATTTGCTTCATTTGCTCACACCGTGTAATTGATTCCTAGTATCGTAAGGACCGGAATCATTATATCGCCTGAAAGGCAAAGGCGCAAACCCAATGGTGCAGGGAATATAAACCGATGGGCATTTCATTTAGCCCCACCCGATAATCTTCATCACATAACCATTGCCTGACTTGGTAAGGACAACCTCCCTGTATTTATGAACGATCCATCCTCCCTCTGTCAACACCCCGTCATCCGCCATCCAGATTTGATTGTCTTGATCTGTGCTCGTTTGCTTCACAGAGAAAGATATCCCGAACAGTAAGGTTTGCCCATCAGTTTTGAGTAGTTTTACCTGGTCGATTCGAAAATCCGAAAGTCTATCCGATATATCTATGGCTTCCGACTTATAACTACTTAAGTACTCCTCCATTTGTCTCCGAGCAATGCTGGTGATGTCCGATGGTTTGCATGCATAAAGAATTGTCAGCGCCAAAAGCAGAATCGAAAGCGCCAGGAAGAGATGGTACTTATATTTTTGAAAGAAAATAACCATAGAACTATAGTATGATGAATTAACAGGAATATGAAAATGAAAAAGCCCTGCGCCAGAGGCACAAGGCTCATCGTTTTCCATTCAAGATCAGGCGATCAGGGCCTTCTTCGCGGTGTCAACCAGACTCTCAAACGCCTTCATATCGTTCACGGCCAGATCAGCCAGGATCTTGCGGTTCACTTCGACGCCGGCCTTCTTCAGACCGTTCATCAGGCGGCTATAAGAGATGCCATTGATGCGGGCGGCGGCATTGATGCGCACAATCCACAGGGAGCGGAAATCTCTCTTCCTGTGCTTGCGGCCCTCATATGCATGGGCCAGCGCCTTCATCACGGCAGATTTGGCGATGCGATATTGCTTGCTGCGGGCTCCGTAGAAGCCCTTGGCCAGCTTCATGATCTTCCTGCGCTTCTTTACTGCGTTTACTGCGCGTTTGATCCTTGCCATTGGGATTCACTCTTCCTTTCGATTGCTGCTGCGCTTCAGGCGCTCACTGGTATGGGATCAATTTCTTCACGACGGATGCTTCCTGCTCGCTCACATAACCGCCATGGCGCAGGTTGCGCTTTGTCTTGCGGGTTTTGCCGTTCAACTTGTGGTTCTTGAACGCGCAAGCCCTCTTGATCTTGCCGCCACCGGTCATGGTGAACCTCTTGGAGGCAGCTTTATGGGTCTTGAGTTTCGGCATGATGGATTCCCCCTTCCTTATTTTTTACCCTTGGTGCGAGGCGCCAGTATCATGTGCATGTTGCGGCCCTCTTGAATGGGCCTTCTTTCGATGACACCGACCTCCTCCACCTTGGAGAAGAAGACATTCATAACGTTGTAGCCGATTTCCGGGTGAGTCTGCTGGCGTCCGTGGAAGCGGATGCCCACCTTCACCTTGTCACCCTCGCTCAGAAACTTGATCGCGGATTTGGCCTTGATGTCAATGTCATGCTCCTCAATGGTGGCAGACAGCCGCACTTCCTTGAGCATGGTGACGTTCTGGTTCTTGCGGGCTTCCTTTTCCTTCTTGGCCTGCTCAAACCGGAACTTGCCATAGTCCATAATCCTGCAGACAGGCGGATCAGCATCCGGTGCGATCAGCACCAGATCCAAGCTCTTTTCCTCCGCGATGGCCATCGCGTCTCTGCGTGACATGATACCCAGCTGGGCATTGTCCTCACCGATCAGGCGCACCTCTTTTGCGCGAATCTCATCGTTAATTGCGCGCTCCTGGCTAATTGCTCACACCCCCAAAAAAAATCAAGCGGGCAAAAGTACCCGCTTGATTGCAGTCATGCTTTCAAATTCAGAACCAGCCTGGCATTGCCGGCAGGTGAGAAGCGGGTGCTTCTGCTTTGTGCATCAAATATTAGCATATGGTATGCGGATTTGTCAACAGATTTATTACTGTGAAACACAATGATTTCAACAACTAGTGATTAATTCCTTACTTCAAAGCACTGCCAATCTCCCGCAGCAGATCGGCCCTGCCCAGTTTCTCCAGCGTGGAAAAGCAAATCGCTTCGCTTTTAAAGGTCATGCCCAGCTGGTCTGAAAGCCTGCGGCACACGATCCCCCGTTGGCTCTTGGGCACCTTGTCAGCCTTGGTGGCGATCAGGCGATACTCCAGAGCGTTGTGCTCGATCCAAACAGCCATCTGCCGGTCTTCCTCACTGGGCTCGCGGCGGATGTCCAGCAGGAACAGCACCAGCTTCAGGTTTGGCGACGTCTGGAAGTAACTCTCGATCATCTTGCCCCACTTCTGCTTTTCCTGCTGCGACACATTGGCAAAGCCGTAGCCCGGCAGGTCTACCAGATAGAAGCTGTTGTTGAGCAGGTAATAATTGACCTCGCGGGTTTTTCCCGGCGTGGCGCTCACCCGCGCCAGGCCATTCTTGCGGCAAAAGGCATTGATCAATGAGGATTTGCCCACGTTGGAGCGGCCCACAAGGGCGATCTCCGGCAGCCTGGACCGCCGGAAACCGCCCTCGTCGACCGCGGTAAACGCGAATTCAGCCGATTGGATCTCCATACTACTTCCTGTTCAGCAATGCGTGCTGCAGCACATCGTCCAGCGTCTTGACCGGGATGAGCTTCAGCTTCTTGCGGATATTGTCCGGGATGTCGCGGATATCAGGCTGATTGCCCTGGGGCATCAGGATTGTCGTGACGCCCTCGCGATAGGCGGCCATCGATTTTTCCTTAAGACCGCCGATCGGCAGCACCCGGCCCCGAAGTGTGATTTCGCCGGTCATCGCCACATCGCCGGAAACCGGACGGCCGGTGAGCGCGCTGGTGATGGCGGTGGCCATCGTGATGCCGGCGGAGGGGCCGTCTTTGGGAATGGCGCCCTCGGGCACATGCACATGGATGTCCAGCTTGTTGTGGAACTCCGGGTCCACACCCAGCAGGTCAGCGTGGGCGCGCACATAGCTCAGCGCCGCCCTTGCGCTTTCCTTCATCACCTCGCCCAACTGGCCGGTGAGCTCCAGCTTGCCGGAGCCGGGCATGATATTGACCTCCACCGCCAGCGTCTCACCGCCAAAAGCCGTCCAGGCCAGGCCAGTGGCAACGCCCACTTCGTCGCGGCGCTCCTTGTCTTCCCTCTTGTATTTCACATTACCGAAGTATTTCTCGGCATTGCCGGCTGTCACGCGCAGGCGCGCCTTTCCATGCTCGGCGATTTGTCGGGCGCACTTGCGGCACATATTGGCCAGCTCCCGCTCCAGGTTGCGCACGCCTGCCTCACGGGTGTAATGGTCGATCACAAACCGGAGTGTGTCGTCACTGATCACCACAGAGGATTCCTGGAGGCCGTGCTCCTTCATCTGCTTGGGAAGCAGGTGCCGGCGGGCAATGTTGACTTTCTCCTCGTCGGTGTATCCGGGCAGGTAGATGACCTCCATCCTGTCCAGCAGCGCTGCCGGCACGGTGTCCAGCGTGTTGGCCGTGGCAAGGAACATCACCTTTGACAGATCAAAGGGAATCTCCATATAGTGGTCGCGGAACGTGCTGTTTTGCTCCGGGTCCAGCACCTCCAGCAGCGCCGAAGCCGGGTCACCACGGAAGTCGCTGCCTATTTTATCCACTTCATCAAACAGGAATACGGGGTTCTTGGTGCCGGCTGTCTTCATCGCGCTGATGATTCGGCCGGGGATTGCTCCAATATAGGTGCGCCGGTGACCGCGAACTTCTGCCTCATCGCGCACACCGCCCAGGCTCATGCGCGTGAACTTGCGGCCAAGAGCGCGGGCAATGGACCGGGCAATGGAGGTTTTCCCTACGCCGGGAGGGCCCACGAAGCATAGGATCGGGCCGCGCATTGTCTCGGTAAGGCGGCGCACCGCCAGATACTCGATGATGCGTTCTTTCACTTTTTCCAGCCCGTAGTGATCCTCATTGAGGATTTTCTCTGCGTTCACGAGATCCATGTTGTCTTCGCTCTCGCAGTTCCACGGCATGTCAAGCAGCCAGTCAATATAGGTGCGCAGCACCGGCATTTCCGGCGAGCCCGGAGCCATCTTCTGCATACGGGCCAGCTCTTTGATCGCTTTCTCCTTGGCCTCCTCATTCATGCAGAGAGACTCGATGCGGCCGCTCAGCTCGTCAAACTCGCTGGCGTCGTCTTGCCCCAGCTCGGTCTGGATGGCCTTGATCTGCTCATGCAGGTAGTATTCCTTTTGGTTCTGATCCACCTGCTGCTTGACGCGCATGCTGATGCGCTTCTCAATTTTCTGAATTTCAAGCTCACGGGTCAGCAGCACATGGAGCCGTTCGATGCGCTCCAGCACATCATAACTCTCCAGGATCGCCTGCTTCTCTTCCTGCTTCTTCAGCACGCTAGCGGCGATTGTGTCGGCCAGTTCGCCGGGGTCACCCATGGCGGCGGCGTTGATCAAAGCCTCCGGTGATACCTTGCCGGACAGGCTGGCATACTCCTCGAAAAGCTCCTGCAAGCCGCGCACCATCGCGTCGCTGTCGGTGGTTTCGGTGCTTGACACGGCCACATCGACTGCAACAAGCGCTTCGGTATATGGCTCCTCGCTAGAGAACTCCATGATTCTGCCGCGATAAAGGCCTTCCACAATCACGCGCACGGCATCACCGGGCAGCCGGATGATCTGCTTGATATGAGCAACAGTGCCCACCTCAAAAATATCATCGCGCTCCGGGTCCTCCACCTCAGCGTTCTTCTGCGCGGCCAGCATCAGCAGTTGGTCGCTTTCCATCGCAGCATCCAGCGCCGCCAGGGATTTTTCCCTGCCGACGTCAAAATTCAGCACCATATGCGGAAACAATGTCAGCCCCCGCAGCGGCACAACCGGTATCGTTCTGATTCCTCTGGTCAATCCATTCACCTGCTTTTCTACATGAAACACCAATATATTATATACGCTCATCGCGCTGTATTCAAATACAGTAATTAGGATATGTGGCAAATCAATGGCATGCCGCGACAACAGTCACAATTCTGTAAAAAGACCGCCCGCAGATGCAGGCGGCCTTGTTGATACGGCGCCAATGAGTGGCCGGTATTCCAAATGTCACGTGCCGGCAGTCCCGGCAGTTGACGGTGGGTCTGTAACCGGCGCGGTGGTGGGATCAGGCGGGCTGGTCGGGGGCGCATCGGTGGGCGGCGCCGTGACCGGATTGTCGGTTGGCGCCTCCGTCGGTGTCTCCGTTTCGGCCGCTTTCCGCTCATTGATGATGGATTTCAGGATGTCATAGCTGGTCTGCACATCCTCTTGTGCATCTGCCATCGCGTCTACATCATTCTTCCTCTTCGCAGCGCTCCAAGAGGAGATGGCCGAGCGTAACGGCGCTGCCTCAGAATCGGTGTAATATTGCTTGTTGTTGTTGAGCAGGGTGTTGGCCTTGTTTACAAGATCCTGGCCCGCGGCTGCCCTTTTCTGAATTTTGCTGGAAAGGGCGCTGTAGGTTTCATCGTTGTTTACCTTCACGTCAATGCCGTAAAGCTCTTTGAGGATCGCCTGCTTGGAATTCGGGTCGTTGATATCTTGGCTGGCGATGACATAGCTGCCGCCCATCGTGAGCGTCTTACCCTTGATCGTACGGCTTTTGATTTGGTCGATGTTGACATCTTTGGCAATCCATGCCAGACGCGGTATCATCTCAGCGGTGACACTGGTGTAGCAATTCTTCACGAGCGCATTGTAGAGTTGGGGGATCATCGTGACCGTGCCTTTTTTCTTGATCTCCTTGAGCACGGCCATCATGATATCCTGCTGTTGCTGCCCGCGGGATTGGTCGCCGCCGGCGACACCGTGCCGCTTGCGGGCATAGGCCAGGGCTTGATGGGCGTTCAGCCATTGCACACCGGGCTTGACTTCCACGGGGTCGCCGTCTTTCCTGGTGAGCGCAAACTTGACATCAACGGTGACGCCGCCGACCGCGCGCACAAGGTCAATCACCATGTCCATGTCAAACAGGACATATTGGTCAATCGGGATCAGCCCGTTGGCATTGCCGCTGAGGAAGCGCCCAATCGTGTTGACGGCATACGCAATGCCCACTTCCTTGTTGCCGCCGCTCTTCAGCATGCCGTAGCGATATGCCACATTGATCTTGTTTTCATCCACAACCTTGTTTTTCTCGTTGTAGATCTTCACATAGGTGTCGCGCGGTATCGAGATCATGGAGACCTCGGAGGTAACCTGATTGATGGATACCAGAATGATGCTGTCGGTGCGGCCGGCATCACCTTCGCGATCCAACCCCGTGTCGGTGCCCAGCACGAGGATGTTCACAATGTCCTTGGAAAACAGATAGGCCGGGGGCAGTTCTTCGGTTGCCGTAGGTTCCGTGCCTTCTGTTTGATCGGGTGAGGGATCGGTTGTGCTGCCGGGCGTATCGCTAGCGGGCTCCTGCGTTTGATTCCTGGCATCGGCATCAATCAGGATGTTGTTGTTTCCGGCAAGGGCCGCGACCAGGCCCACACCGGCAAGGCCAACCACCAGGATGGACAGCACCACAATGACCAGCACCCTGTGGCGCATAAACCAGTTTTGATTTGAGCCATTGCCGCGCTTGCGCTGGCGGTTATTCTGCTCCGGCGACGCATGCGATCCGCTCTTGTCTGCGGCTGCCTGCCGTCGATTCCGGCCGTTCATTCTGCCTCTGTCCACTGTTCACAACTCCTGTAGCATAATTCAAGATGTAACCCTTGTTCGCACTGCATGTATTATGATATTTGAGGTTTGGCAAGTCAATTGCTTTGTAAAATATTCATTGATTTTTTACAAAAGTAATTGCCATAATCTCCAGCCATTTACAGTGCAAAATTTACGGATGGCCACCGCCGCCTCATATCGCCTTGGAGATCATCTCCATTGTTTCATCAGCAGTCATTTCCACCGGATTGCCGCTCATACTGGATCGGGATACGGCGCGGAATACGCGATCCAGTGTGCCGCCGCTCACATCCGGCAGGTTGAGCTTTTGGGGAATGCCGAGCCGCTCTGACAGCTCACGCAGAAAGCCGGTGACGGCCTTCGCATTGTCTGCCGCCTCCGCGAAGCTTCGCCCGGTCAACGCCTGGGCGATTGCGGCAGCCTTCTGCCCGGCATGAGGCAGGTTAAAGGCCATCACATGGGGCAGCAGCACCGCGCATGCCAGCCCATGGGGCACTCCAAGCACCGCGCCGAATGCGGCAGCGATGCCATGGTCGGCGCCCAGGCCGGCGTTCGCCAGGCAGATGCCACTCAGAAAACTGCCGTATGCCATGGCTTCGCGGGCCTCGATGCCCTGGCCGTCGGCATATGCCTTTGCCAGGTTTGCAGCCACAGCCTCCATGCCGCTGATAGCAAGCGCGTCGGTGACCGGCTGCGCTTTTTTTGACAGATAGGACTCCATCAGTTGGGTGAGCGCGTCCATGCCGGACCAGGCTGTCACATTTGCCGGCACGCTGACGGTCAACTCCGGATCGACAATCACCGCTTTTGCCAGCAGGCTGTCGCTGCGGAAGCTTGCCTTGTATCCGGCGGATATGTCGCTGATCACGGCGTTTTTTGTGGCCTCCGAGCCGGTGCCGGCAGTGGTTGGGATCGCAAGGAACGGCAGCGGCGGAACCGTCATCACCCTTCCCTTCCCGACTCCTTCCAGATATTCCACAACAGGCCCGCCGTTGGTGGCGATGCCCGCGGCGGCCTTTGCCGCATCCATGGCGCTGCCGCCGCCCATGCCGATGACGGCGTCACAGCGTTCCCGCGTGGCAGCGCCGGCAGCCTCATGCACCACATCCGGCGTTGGCTCGCCAGACATCGTAAAAACCACGGCGTCGACCCCTTGCCCGCGCAGCGACTGCAGGAGCCTCTCCACCGCGCCGCCAGACAGCAGCGACGGATTGGTCACGATCAAAAACCGTTTGCCGAGCTGGCAGGCAACATCGCCTGCCTTTGCCAGTTCACCCCGCCCAAAAAGCACCTTGCCGGGCATGGTAAGGGAAAAATTCATCAAACTACCTCATGCTTTGCGCAAGTTATTCTGCCACTGCCGTGGCATCGGTGCTGCCCAGTGCCGCGACGGCTTCGTCATAAGCCTTCTTGATGCGGGTTTGCCCGGTGCCGGACAGCGTGCCGAGCAGGTCCGAACTCTCCTTGTATTTGCCGGCAGGCAGGATGGTGTACTTTTTGTCTTTCAGGTAAACCCAGGTGGGCACATAGGTCGCGTTTGTGATCGACACCATATTGGTTGCGGTATCCAGCCGGAAGGACACATTGAGGATCGCGCCGGTGTCTTTGTATTGCGCTTGCTGGCCGGAAACCAGGCTTCCCAATGAATAGGCCACAATGCCCTCGGTCTCAGTGCCGTCTTCCTTCTCAGCTTTGATTTTCTCAATCTTGTGCAGATATAGCGGGCCGCTGCCGATGATCAGATCGGCGCCGTAGCCGATGATCTTCTTGACCTGTGTAGTCATTGCAGATGTGGGCGTCTTGGCGCTGGCGTTGTCCCAGTGCAGCATTACGATCACAGCGTTGGCACCGGCTTCACGGGCGGCCTTCACGTCCTTCTTGATCGTCTCCAGGTTGATGTGCTTGATCGCGAAACGCATCTTGTCCGCAGAGATCAGATTCTTGAACTTCTCATCTTCGCTGTATGCCAGCACGGCAACCTTGACGTTTTTGTCCGGGATTGTGATCATCGGCGTGGCATGATAATCGTCGGCGCTCAGGTATGCGCCTGTATGGGATAATCCGGCCTCGCTCATGAAGGAGATTGTCTTCTCCACACCGGAAAACCCTTTGTCAAAGATGTGGCTGTGAGCGTTGCTCAAAAAATCAATGCCGGCACCCTTCATCGCCGTCAGGATAGACTCGGGCGTGTTGAACTTGGTGGTGCCGGAATAGGTGGCGTCCTTGCCGGCCAACGTGGATTCCAGCGTCGCCAGTGTGAGATCCGCCTTGGAAAGCGAATCCTTCATGCCGTCAAACATCGGCGCAAAGTCATACTCTCCGTCGCTGGTCTTTGCACCGGCAAGCGGGCCGGACTCGATCAGAATCTGGCCGGAGGCGCTTATGGTGAAGTCCACGAAAGGCGTTGGGGTGGCGGTGGGCTCCAGGGTTGAGGTTGGCTCAACGGTGGGCTCCTGCGTTGCGTCGGCGGAGGTGGGCGCAACCGAGGTCGTTGGCAGCGGGGTGGCCAGGCTGGTGCCGGCCGGCGTGGCAGAGGGCTGCCCGCCGCCGCTCCTCAACGCGTCTGACAGTGTGGGCCAAAGCAGCACGGCAACCACAACCACGGCGACCACGCCGCCGGCAATGCCGATCCACTTCCACATTGAATTGCCGCCGCCGGGGCGGTAAGGGCCCTGGTCGTATGGTCCGTCGCCATAGGACGAGAATTTCGCTCTGCTTCTGGAATATGTCTGGGGCATGATTCATCCCTCCGTGTCTCAGGTTTATGGGCAATGGTGTGCGTTTCCATTTTAGAATGTTGCATCGTTGAAGTCATCTTCCGCATACAGGAAAACATGTTTTATTATAGCATAATAGGTGCAACAGAGCAAAACACGCTGCCTGCCAGATTATGGGCAGCCGGCGGAGTTGCGGCAGTGCTGCGGCCTGCGCTATAATGAGCCGGGAGGAACTGTTTGTGGCAAGAATATGGGGGATTATCCGAATACGAGAGAGAATTGCTTCCGACGCCATCGTGGAGATGGCAGTGCCGGATCTGGACGAGGCGCTGGACGGCTTGTGCCGCATGCTGGATGTGCCGCGCCCGGTTGTGCTCCGAAAGCACCGAAACGAGTTTCAGCGGTTCTACCGCACCCGCTTCAGCCCTGGGGACTTCATTGAGCAGGTGAGTTTTGCCGGCTTTGAAGTGGAGGAACTGCGGGAAAAGAAGAAGCAGGATCGGTTTCGCGATCAGGCATAAACGAAAAAGCGCCGAAAGGCGCTTTTTGATTGGTTTGTCTGGTTTTCCCTACCTGTCGTGCCGCTCCGGATTCCAGCGCTTGAACAGTATTGTGATGCACCACAACCCCGCCAACCCCACCAGAGAATAAATAATCCTGCTGATAGCACTCGTCTGGCCACCAAAGATCGCAGCCACCAGGTCAAACTGGAACAAGCCTATAAGCAGCCAATTGATGGCCCCGATGATTACCAGAGTCAGCGCAGTCTTGTCAAATGCCACCATATCTGATCACTCCTTGCTTTGATTTCATTTTGTAGTCTTTGCAAGGAGAGGCTTCTTATGCGTTGGCAAATTTTTGAAACAATCGCAGCCTTAGGCTACACCCTGGCTTTCAGGATGTTCTTAATGTCGTTGAACGTGATAAACCCGATGTCCGGATCGTCAATATCCACCGCCAGGCGGCCTTCTGTGCCGTCCTCGGCAATGAAACGCAGGATCACAACACGGCTCATGTCCTGCCGCAGCTCCTTGCGCCACACAAGCATGCCGGGCACATATTTCTCCCATCCGGCCACAGGATAAATCATATTGGCCTTCAGGCCGCACTCTTCCGGCACATAGTCGATGATGAAAAAGGCGGCGATCTCGTTGGGGTTCACTTCCTTGCGGCCCAGCGTCTGCTCCAGGGTTTCGTCCGCCGGCAGCAGCTCCTCAATGTCTTCAAAGTAGCTGTCGTCTTCCACATACGCGGCCATCGGATAAGATTCCCCGGTCAATGGCCGGATGCCGTAGCCCAACGTGATGTGCTCCCCGGGAGACCGGGCCTGCGACAGGTTCTTCAGCAGTCTGGACAAATACATAAGCCCAGACTGGTTGCCGATGATCTGCACACCCTCCGTCTCGTCAAAACGCAGATGAAGCTTTTCATCCCCGGTGGTGCGCACCGCAAGCGACATCGCTTCGCGCATCAGCTTGGCCTGGCCGAGGCGCTCGGCGGCCTGCATCAAAAAGGCGTTGTAGCTGTCGGCATCGATGTTGGCGTCAGCATATTCCACGCACTTGAGAAACGTGCGCCGACGGTCAAGCTCGCTGCGCATATCGCAATCAGCGGTCAAGTTGTCCAGCAACGATTCAAAATCCATCCATTCTCTCCAAAGAAAAGCTCCACCCAGATGTTCATACGCTGAATGGAAACCAAGTATAACACAGAAGAAGGTGCGGTTGAACGTTTGGGTGAAAAAACCGCACAGCACCGGGGTGCCGCAGGCTAACGCCCCGCCTGGATCATGATGCGCATCGCGCGGCCTGCCTCCATCACCGCGCCTTGGGCAGAGGGCGCTTCTTTTCTGAGGTATAGATCCACTGCGCCTTCGTCGGCAACGCACTCCCTCGGGCGAACCGTCAGCGTGGTGCCGTCCGGACTCCAGTAGAAATGCAGCGGGATTGGGTCGCCTTGCCGGTCAACCAGATAAACGAGCTCGCTCCAGTCCGCGTTTGTGTCCATCGGCTCAGAGAACCGGATCTGCGTGCTGAACGAACGGCTGCGCGGCACAACAGCCTCCTGCAGGCGGGAGACCTGTTCGGACTCCGGCTCACCGGGCAGCAAGGAGGTCAGGCGGAGTGTCTTGAGACCGGCCGGTTCTGAGCTTGCGCCATACTGATGCGTGCCCCTGTGTATGTTGAGATAGGTGAAATAACCGGATTTGTCCACCACCTCAGGCTTTGAGCCCGGCTTCAGCCGATACAAAAAGCCATCATTCATGTCAACAAAATAGAGCGTGCCGTGATAAAACGCCATCCTGCCGGCAGGCTGATCGGCAAGCACGGCTTCATCGGTGCAATCCAGGTTCATCGACATCACCTGGTAGCCACGGGCGAAATAGATTTTCTGGCCGTCTGTGTCCAGTGCGTAATAATAGACGGCGTCACGGTAAGCCTGAAAGGAGGTGCTGTCGCAGACGGGCACCGCTGGGGCTCCCTCATCGCCGGGATAACCGATCATGATCTCCTCTTTTTCATAACCGGCATTCCGGAGCCCCTCCATGCGGGCGGCATCGTCCATCAGGGCCGTATCCAGCTTGTTCAGGCCATCCGTGGTGTTTCCGGCGCCCCAGGTGACATCGCCATGATATGTTTTGTTGTCGATGGTGACGATGTTCCAGGCATGGCTTGTGTTGGCGATATACTTCACAGGAACGCCCAGGCTGTCCAGAGCCACTGTCATCAGCATGGCATAACCATCGCAGATCCCTTGCCCCTTTACCAGGATGCTGTAGGGGCTGAAGGTCAGGAAATCGGTCATGTCAGAGGAGTAGCTCGATGTTTCGCAAAGATACTGATAGACTGCCAGGTACTTCTGCAAATCAGTGCCATCGGGCCTGGCCACATTGTGAAGCAGATGGCTGAATTTGGCGTAGAAGGTCTCCTTGCCGCGTTCAGCCTCCTCTTTTGTGCCCCGATAGGTGAAGGTTATGGTTTTTCCGTCTTTGCTTTGCTTGGCAAATTCCAGATAGAAGAATCGGAATTGGCCTTCCACGTAAAGGCTTTCGCAGGTGCCCAGGACTTGCTGCCTGCTCAGATCAAATCCGGATATATCCAGTGTGGGCTGAAACTGATCAACGGCGCGATACAGGGCGTTATACAACTCCCGATCGGGATGATAAACCCTGGCAGCATACCGGTTGACCGTGGAAAACGGCTCCTCAACGTCGGAAGCAGATACCGACTGATCCGGCACAGCGGTGATTGAAACCACCTGTGGGATCACCGGTGTGGACGTGGGCTCCGGAGTTACCGCCTCAGTGGGCTGCGGAGTGGCCGTAACAATCGCCGTAGCAGACGGCGCCTGGGAATGCACCTGGGCTGAACACCCGGCCAGCAAAGCCGCCAAGCATAACACCACCAAAAGGCTGCGAAAATTCCTCTTCAATACCATCCTCACTTGATCATGAATTTGGATAATATGCGTTTAGCAGAGCCGGTCCAGCGCAACGCTGACCATTTCCTCAAGTTGCTGCGCGACGCGCTCATAATCGGCGCCCGATCCCATCCAGGGATCCTCCACATCGCCGCCTACCCCGGTGTAGTCGCAAAGTGCCAATACCTTGTGGCCATATTGCGGCAGCTCCTCAATGAGCGTGTAGGCCTGCTGCCTGGTCATAGTGAGAACCAGGTTCGCCTCCTGCACCATCTGCGCGGAAATCTGCACCGCCTGCCTGCGGCCAATGTCAATATCCCGCGCAGCCATGGCCTCCACGGCGTATTTGGACGCCCGTGACCCCGGAGCCGCCTGCAAGCCGGCAGACTGTATGTCCAAACCGGAAATCCCTCTCCGGCTGGCTTCTCGCTTCATCAGCGCCTCCGCCATCGGGCTGCGGCAAGTGTTTCCTGAGCATACCAACAGAACCTTCATTCTTCACCTCATGCCTGAATATAACGGAACCCGGCTGCCCGCAGAAGCCTGTTCATCACAGCCAACCCGATTCCTCTGGGCTCCACCGCTTCGGCAAACACATCGGTTCTGCCGTCGGCGTCCACCCGGCGCAGCGCTTCAAACAGTGACGCGCCCACGCTTACATCGTTTCCCTCTACCCCCAGCGTGTATACCGCCCGGCCCGCATACCTGCCCTCATGGCCAGCGCATGCCAGAATGGCCGGGTTGCGGCCTGCCCCCAGAACCTCGTCGTAAAGAGCGGTGATCCGCTCCGCCGCCCCCAACCCATCCACCACCGTGAGCGCGGCCTTGGGCGCGTAGTGGCGGTATTTCATGCCCGGCGACTGGGCCACAGCCGCTTCCTCCAGCTTGCCCAGCACCGCTTGGTCCACCTCCACGGGGCCGGCCACCGCTTCCAGCTGCTCCAGCGTGACACCGCCGGGCCTGAGAAGCCTGGGGCTCCCGCCGGCCAGCGTGACCACGGTGGATTCCAGGCCCACCTCGCAAGCCCCCCCGTCCAGAATGAGCGGGATGCGGCCATCCATATCCTCCAGCACCGCGGCGGCGGTGGTGGGGCTTGGGCGCCCGCTCAGGTTGGCGCTGGGCGCCGCCAGCGGAAACCCGCAGCGCTCAATGAGCTTCCTGGCCCATCGGTTTGCCGGGCAGCGCACAGCCACCGTGGGCAAACCCGCCCTTGCAGCCAGCGGCACCAAGCCCGATGAGGGCAGGATGATCGTGAGCGGCCCCGGCCAGAAGGCTTCCATCAACTGCTTTGCCCGGGCCGGAACATCCTGGACAAGTGGCTTGATTTCTCCTTGATCCGCGATGTGCAGGATGAAGGGGTTGTCCTTTGGCCTGCCCTTGGCCTCATAGATGCGCTCCACCGCCTGAGAGTCCAGGCCATTGGCGCCAAGCCCGTAGACGGTTTCGGTCGGGAATGCGACGACGGACCCGCCACGCAGCAACTCCGCCGCCCGGCTGATGCTTTCTTCGCTTACTTGCAAAACTTCGGTCAATTGCTTCCTCTTTACACGCACAATCGGCGGAGCTTTCCCCGCCGACTCTCATCGCCCTGATTTTTCAATCACATCGTGGACAGCAGCTTTTCGATTTCCTCAAACCGGTCGTGGGTAATCAGCGCGTCCAGATCGGTGTTGCGGAGCTTGGCGATGTAGGTCCACCGGCCGTAAGGATACACCTCATAAACCATCGAGAGGTTTATTATATACGATTTATGGCTGCGGATAAACACATTCTTGTCCAGCCGGTCATACAGCTCCGAAAGTGTCTCGCTGGTCGCGATCCTGCCGCCGTTGGCTGTGAAGATCACGGTGCTGCGCTCCTCGCGCTGGATCAGCACGATTTCATCGGCGTCGATCAGGCTGATGCCGTCCTTGTGACGCACCATCAGCTTTCGGATGCCCCGGGGGGTTACTTCCTCATTTTTGCGCACTGCCGCGTCGCGCTGCAGGAAGCGGGCAAGCACCTTGGCAAGCGTTTCTTTCACGCGCTCCACCCGGAAGGGCTTGACCAGATAATCAAAGGCATAGACCTCGAAGGCTTCCTTCATGTAATGCTCATGGGCCGTGGCAAAAAGAATCGTGACCCTGGGGTCGGTGTCAAAAATCTGCCGGGCGCACTCCACGCCGTCCATCTCCGGCATCTCCACATCCAGGAAGACAACCTGCGGCCGCTCCCGTTCAAAAAGCGCAAGCGCATCCCTGCCGTTTTTCGCCTCGCCGCAGAGCTCAAAGCCTTCGGTCTTTTCCAGCAGGCGCTTGATGACAAGGCGCATCCCGTCGTCATCGTCGGCCACCAGCACCTTCAGTTGGCGCATTCGTTCAGCCCCCTGGTCTCATTGGTCTTTGGAATGGAGCCGGTGAAGCGGGTCCATTCGCCATTTAGGCACACAGCAATGGCGCCGCCGCGATTCTCCAGCGTCTCGCGCACAATGTGAAGGCCCAACCCCTGCCCCTTTTCGCCCTTGGTTGTGAACCCCGGGTCGAAGATTTGCTCCAGGATGTTGTCTGGGATCTGCGGCCCATTGTTTTCCACAGCGAAGTTGAAGCCGCCTAGTTCTTCCCACAGCAGGATCCGGATCTTTGCGTTCGCGGTGCCTTCCAGCGCGTCAAAGGCATTGTCGATGATGTTACCCAGCACGCCGCACAACTCCCAGGGTTCCATCGCAAGCCCCGTGGCCCGCGACCGGATGTCATACTCCATCGCAACACCACGGGCCTGGGCTGCCTCAGCCTTGGCGGCCAGCAGCGCGTTCACGGCGGCATTGTCGGTGCGCATCAATTTGGATATATTGCGGATGTCTTTATACACGCGATCGATATAGGCGCAGGCTTCCTTGTAATCCCCCAGCTCCATCAGGCCATAAACCACCTGCAGATGGTTCATGAAGTCATGCCGCTGCGTGCGCAGCTTGCGGTTGAGCTCCGTCGCGCTCTCCAGCGTGGCTTCCACCTCTGCCATTTCGCGCTCGGCATTGAAGAAATGGAGCGCCCGATTCATCATCGTGAAATTCTCCACAAGGATAAACACAATCAGAAGCACAAGCAGCACTGTGGCAGGCACCGTGTTCTTGGTGAAAAACATCAGCGCAAGGGCAAAAACGAGGAGGATCTGCATCCACTCCGCAGCCGCGACCACGATGATGGCCCGCCGGATGTTGAGGTGGCGGGGCGTTTTGCTTTTCTTCACAGGTTTCGCCACTGGTCAATCCCTCAGATAGTCCAGAACCAACACCGCCGGGCCGGCGTAATCTTTAGCGACATCCACGGAGCTTCCCGCCTGGCGTTTGGCTCCCATAAGCGCCTCAAAGGCATCCACCGGGGCAATGGGAATCTCACCGGCCCCAGTGGCAAAATGCATCGGGATTGTGAGCCTGGCTCCGACTTTCCCAGCGATTCTTGCGGCGGCCTCCGCATCGATTGTGTAGAACCCGCCCACCGGGATCATCAGCACATCCGGTTTTCCAATGGCGGCAAACACGTCGTCAGAAGGCGTATCCCCCAGGTCGCCCAAATGGCACACCCGGAGTCCGTCGGCCTCGATCACAAAAATGGTGTTGGGGCCGCGTTTCGCACCCTGCTCTTCGTCATGGAAGCTGGGCAGGCCGGTCAGGCGCACGGTTTTCACTTCCGTTTCGCCAACACCGCGGACGATCACCGGGCTGCCCTCAATCCATCCGGTGAAGTTATGGTCAAAATGCTCATGGCTCACCGTAACTACATCCACGGGCCGCGGATGGGCAGGATAACCCACGTTTGGATGATACGGATCGCATATGATCACAGTGCCGTCAGAAAGAACCAACTCAAAACAAGCCTGGCCGAACCATGTGATTTTCATACTTGATCCCTCCGAACCTGATTAGGAAAGCCGTTTGGTTTTATAACTGATGGATATCATATTGGACCCGGTGTATTGCCCGGCGATTTCCAGCTCGTATTCCAGCGCGATCTCGCCGGCATCCTCACCAAGCTCAATTTCCATTACCGTGGGCAGGATTGACATCTCCATGGACCCGGCCGGCGTTTTGTAAACATTGTAGCTTTTTTTGCCCTCGCTGAACACCATATGCGTGGTCGTGAAGCCACGGCGGATTAACGACACGATCCGGTCAGACACCATGAGCAGCGTCATCGACTTGCCCATCCCGCTGGCTTCGCTCTCCTCATACTCCAGGCAGAAAGCTCCGTCCGAATGGTAAAGCCGCCCTTCGGTCATCATCTCCATCCGGTTGGTGTCGCCGCTGGGTACAGTCTGCTCCGCGACGATGCTCAGCATCACGTTTTTTTCAGGCACAGCTCAGGCTCCTTGATCCTATTAGGAGAATTATACCATATTCAGGCTGCGCAACAAAGAGGGATGGAAGCCCCATAATACTTATTGCCATATTCATATGCTTTTGATAGAATAAATCACTTGTCTCAGGAGGTGGCTGGCATGGAGCTGAGAGCGCTCACTGTTGATGATGGCATGGACGTCTATCAGATGCTTCAGGAGATCCCGAGGGACGAAAATGGATTCATGAACAGCGCATATGGCCAGTCGCCTGATGTGTTCCGCCAGTGGCTGGCCCACAGCGCCGGAGTAGCCCGGGGCGAAGGCCTGGAAGACTGGCAGGTGCCGCAGAGCACCTATTGGCTCTATGCGGAAGGCAGGCCAGTGGGCATGGGCAAAGTGCGGCATCGGCTTACAGACAAGCTGCTCGCAGACGGCGGCCACATCGGCTATGCCATCCGGCCGGACAGCCGGGGCAAGGGCTATGGCAAGGCACAACTGCGGCTGCTGCTGGAGGAGGCCAAGAAGCTGGGAATCGCCAGGGTGCTGATCACGGTGCAGAACAGCAACACGCCCTCAGTGCGCACGGCTCTCGCCTGTGGCGGAGTGATTGATAAGGTGACTGATGACAAGCATTATATCTGGATTGAGTGCTAGCACATCGGAAAGGAGAAGCCAATGGATCATTTCTGGTCAAATTACGTGCAGACATCAGAAGAACTCTATTCCAACCGGGCCCTTCGGTTTCGGGAGGACAATGGCAGCCTTTGGATTTCGGCAATGAAGATTGCCGACGGCATGTCCGTGCTGGAGGTGGGCTGCGGCGGCGGAATTTTCTGCCACAGGATCAAGACCATCCTGCCGCGCTGCACCGTGACTGGTCTGGACCGCGACGGCGGCCACATCGCCTTTGCCCGGCGTAAAACGGAAGAGCTGGGCCTGGACTGCTCCTTTGTGCAGGGCGATGCGCTGGCTCTTCCCTTCGCTGACAACAGCTTTGACGCCACCACATCGCACACCGTGATCGAGCATGTGGAAACCGGCGGCTTTCTGCGCGAGCAGCTTCGGGTGCTGAAACCGGGCGGTGTGATTTCCGTGCTGTCTGTGCGCACAAGCCTGAACGTAAACCCGGAAAACTGGCTGCCGGAAGACCCCGAGGAAGCCGCGCTGCTGGAAAAGGCCTGGAAGCCGTCATGCGATCTGGACAAACAGCATGGTGTGGCGCAATATGAGAAGAAGGCTGAATCCGAGTTCCCCCTGGCGCTGGAGCAGGCTGGGTTTGCCGCAGTGAATGTGGATTTCTTTTCAGTGACCACCTATGCGCCGGACAATGCCAGCTGCCCCCGCGAGCTGGCCCTGCGCCAGATCAACGACAACCGTCTGGGCGCGCTGGCCTCGGTGGAAAAGGCGCTGCGCCGCTCCCCCGGCGCGCTGACCGACGCAGAGCGGGAGCGTTTGCTCTCCTTGATCAACAAGCGGTATGACCGGCGCGTGGTGCTCTATGAGCGCGGCGAGAAGCTCTGGGACATCTCCACATCCACCGTGATGGCGGTGACCGGCGTCAAACCGGGCTGCTGAGCTTCCCCGCCATTGTAAAAGTTGCACGCAAGAAAATAAGGATGCCGCGAAACTGCGGCATCCTTTTGCATTGCCCTCCCTTAGTCCTCCGCGAGGCGGCAGTATTGAGCGATGACATACCCCTTGGAGGACCCGAGCTCAACCTCTAGCCATGTTTTTCCGCCCACAGTGGTCTTGGATTTCACAATGAGGCTTGTGCCGGAGCGGACCGACCCGATCACATCATGGTCAGTGCCGGCCTCTTCCCGCACATTCAGCGCGGAGTTGCAGAAAACGGTGCAGACGCGGTCGCCGTCGTCGCTGCCCACCGTCACATACTTGGCTTGCACATAACCTGTCTTCCCATCATACTTCACCTTCAGCCACTTTTTGCCGGTCTCCACCATCAGCACGGTGAACTCCGCGTCTTTCGGGATCTGCGCCAGGCTTTTGGCGCTGGTGGAAGCCGACTTGCGCAGGGTCAGGTGTTCTGAGACGTCCGCCTTGCCGATCACCGGATCAATGGACAGACTGCTGCCGCCGGACGGGTCAGCTGTGGGTTTCGGCGACTGTGTCGGTTTCGGCGTGTCTTCTTCCCCGGGGTCTCCGGTGTCATCCGGTTGGGTTGTGAGATCCGGCTGCGCCGAGCCGGTGGGGTCCGGCTGGATTGTGGCAGGCTCCACCGAGGCAGTCGCGGCAGGCGTTTCCAGGTCGGTCGCAGCCGGGCTGTCTGTGACAAACCGGAGTGTTTGTGCAGGTTCTGTCTGATCCCCCGCCGAGACCGGCGCCTCATCGCATCCGCTGAGCAGAACAAGGAGCAAACCGGCCATCACGATGATCCTATACTTGGGCATTGCATTCCCTCCTGTTGGTCTGATTGTGCATGTTCGATTCGTGTGTCGGTATTGATTCCATGGGCGGCATGATTGTTCCTGCAATGATAAATCTCGAATATTGATAAATAGTGTAATAGTTGTAAATAAATTGCAAACAAAAGCCATGCCTGCGTCAAAGCGCTGCACAAAAAAAGGATGCCTGCATCAGGCATCCTTTACCGATCATTAATGATTATTCCACTGATACCAGATAATAATAGATTGGCTGACCGCCTTCATAGGCTTCCGCGTCACAGCTGGGGATTTCCCGGCGCACCCGGTCGCGCAAGGCAATGGCATCTTCCTTCTTCACATCAGCGCCCCAATAGAAAGAGATCATGCAGGCGTTTTCATCCGCCATCTTCCTGATCAGGTCCACCGTTACCTCGGCCACAGATTCACCCACGCTCTGGATTCCCTTGTCGCCGATGCCCAGGATGTTGTCCTTCTTGATGTCAAACCCATCAATTTGCGTGTCGCGCACCGAATAGGTGACCATGCCGGACTTCACCGAGCCAATGGCAGCGGCCATGTTCTCCGCATTTTCCTCCGCGGAGGCTTCGGGGTTGTATGCAAGGGCGGCCGAGATGCCCTGCGGCACTGTTTTGGTGGGCACCACAAAAACCTTGCAGTCCACAAGCTCCGCTGCCTGGCGGGCTGCCAGGATGATGTTGCTGTTGTTGGGCAGCACGATGACGCTCTTTGCGTTCACATCCCGAATGGCGGAAGCAATGTCCTCCGCGCTGGGATTCATCGTCTGGCCGCCTTCCACAAAGCCTTCCACCATGATGTCGTGGAAGATGCCTTTGATGCCCTGGCCGGCTGCCACGGCCACGATGGCCTGCTCCTTGGGCGGGGCGGGCGGTTTGTGGCCTGCGGCGGCAGCGTTTGCCCGCTGGATTTCGCGATTCTGCTCGCGCATGTTTTCAATCTTGATTGCCATAAGCTCGCCCAGCTGCAACGCATAGGTGAGCACCTTGTCCGGCGTTTCGGTGTGCACATGCACTTTCAGGAGGTCATCATCGTGCACCAGCACGATGGAGTCACCCAACCGCTCCAGCCGGTCACGCAACCGTTCCACTGAGGAGGTGTCCACTTCAGGCTTCAGGTTCTCGATCAGGAACTCGGTGCAGTAACCCTTTTCGATCACCTCATCGCCGGTGATGCCAATGGCCTGATGAATCGGGGCAGCGGCCTGCGGCGCTGGTTTGGCGTCGGCACTGATCATGCCGCCGCCGTGCAGCGAGTGCAGAAAGCCCTGATAAATCACCAGCAGGCCCTTGCCGCCAGCATCCACCACACCGGCTTTCTTCAGCACGTCCAGCATCTCGGGTGTCTTGGCAAGCGTGAGCTCGCCGAATGCCATCGCGGCGTCAGCAACGGCGGTAATATCGGTCTCGGTGGCGGCCCGCTTCACGGCTTCTTCCGCAAAGGCGCGGGAGACTGTCAGGATTGTGCCCTCGCGGGGCTTCATCACGGCTTTGTATGCCGTTTCCACACCGCTCTTCAGCGCTTCGGCAAACTGCTTGGCATCCAGTGTCGAAAGACCATCCACGCCGCGGGAAAAACCACGGAACAGCTGAGAAAGAATCACACCGGAGTTGCCCCTGGCGCCCTTGAGCGCTCCTCTGGCCAGCGCATCTGCCACCGTGTGGCAGGTGACTTCCTGCAACGCCTGCACCTCGCGGCAGGCATTGGCCATTGTGAGAGACATATTGGTGCCAGTGTCGCCGTCCGGCACCGGGAAAACGTTTAATTGATTGATCTCCGTTTTGTTGCTCTCGAGCATGGCGCCGCCATTCAGGATCATTTCCTTGAGCAGCGCGCCATCAATCCTGTCAAACCCCAATCCCTGTCTCCTCCGTTTCTTACACGCGCACGCCTTCAACGACGATGTTCACCTTGTTGACCCGAAGGCCGGTGTCCTGCTCGACGTTGTAGCGGATGAGGTCTATGGCGGACTCCGCCACGACATTGATCGATGTGCCGTACTCCACAATCACATACATCGTGATCTGGACTTCCTCCCCGTTGGACGACACACGAACACCCTTGGCGTAATTCTCACGGTTCAGCAGCTCCGCAATGCCGTCGGCTGCCCGTTTGCCGGACATACCCACGATGCCATAGCATTGCTCAGCGGCCCTTCCGACCAGAGAAGCAATCACCTCGTTGGATATATTGATGACTCCATAATTTGTTGTGATATTGGCCATTGCTATCCCTCCATTGCATTACCGCGCCAAGGAATCAGATACTATATTACTTCATGTGGACGCCTCTTTCAAGATTATTCATCCAGAGGCAGCCAAAATTCCGGATTTTGAAAAATCATGGTTGTTTCAAGGGAAATAACGTGAACAACTGTATCCGTATATCCGCTTGCATAGGAAACCAGCCGGGAACACTCCAAAATCCGGATCTATCGTGAACCCCAAGCCGGCTGAATGGGTTGGCGCGAGAGCCAACCCATCGCCGGGATGCTGATTATTCCGTCCTTCCGCCGATGTGTTCGGCCAAAAAGTCCTGCAGGCGGGAGAAGAACTGCAGATAGTCCTCCGTGGTGTTGAAGCCGTGGCCGGCGTTGGGGAAATACATGTATTCCACATCCAGGTTTCGCGCTCTCATCGCTTCCACCATCTGCTCCGATTCCTGCTTTGGCACGCGAACGTCGTTCCCGCCCTGGGCGATCAGCACGGGGATTTGAATTTGATCGGCGTGATAAAGCGGCGAGCGGGATTTCATGAATTCCTCGTCTTTTGCCGGATCACCGATGGACTGGTAGAGCTGAACCATCTGCGGTTTCCAGTAGGTGGGTGAGTTCTGCACCAGCGTGATCAGGCTGGAAGGCCCAAACATATCCACCGCGCAGGCATACACATCGGGCGTGAAGGCTGCACCGGCCAGCGCCGCGTAGCCGCCGTAGGAAGCGCCCATGATCGCCACGCGTTTGCGGTCGGCGAACCCCTGCTCCACCGCCCAGTTCACCGCATCGGTGAGGTCCTGCTGCATCTTGCCGCCCCACTCCCGGTCTCCGGCCACAAGAAAATCCTTGCCATACCCGGTGCTGCCCCGGAAGTTCACCTGCAACACCAGATAACCCCGGTTGGCCAGCCATTGCACTTCGCCATTAAAGCCCCAGGTATCCCTGGCAGCCGGCCCGCCGTGCACATAGAGCACCATCGGCAGGTTTTTGCGCTCCGCCCCCACGGGGAATGTGGCATACCCATGGATGGTAAGGCCGTCTGACGCCTGATAGGAAATGGGTTCCATCTGCGCGAACTGGTATTGGCTCAGGTGGGGCGACTGATGAAACAGGTATTTGCTCTTTCGGTTTTCAATGTCCACATAATACCAGGAACGGCCTTTCGTATCGCTTTCAAACCAGACAACCCAGTATTTGTCGTCACGGCTTGTGGAGGCAAAGCCAAAGTCGCCGTCGCTGAGCTCTGAAACATAATCCAGCTCGTCGCCGATGTCCTGCTCCAGCGCCTTCCATTCACTGCGCTCCCGGTTATAGCGCACGGCGGTTACGCGATCCTTCTTGATGTCCGTCCAGATGCTCTCCGCGTCATAAACAGGGTCGGCGTCAATCAGCGTGGTCTTGCCGGTGGCAAGGTCCATCTCCATGATGGCGGCGGTGTTGCGCCCGGTGGAGTCGGAATACTGAATCCGTTTGCCATCCATGGAAAAACCAAAGAACCCGCTGGTTTCTGTGTCCTCATAATCCCAGTGGAGTATCTCTTTCCAATCAGAGCGGATGAAAGCGGCAGAATCGGAGCCGGCAGTCTTTTTGTAAAGCAGGCTCTCTCCCCCCTGGTCATCCAGCACCTTGGCGATGCGGCATTTGCCCTCGTGATCCAGATACCAGGCGGACACATCGCCGGGGTTTTCCATGATGAGCTCGGTTTCACCGGTCGTGATGTCGCACCAATACAGGTCAAACACCTGCCCGTCACGGCCATTGGCCTGGAAGAAAATACCTTCGGGATTGTTTTCATCGGTTGCGACCAGGTAGGCCGTCGCCCCGGCCTTGCTGTACAGCGTCGTTGACCGCCCGGTTTCGATGTCCACCGAATACAGGCTATAGTTTTCGTCACCGCCGTTGTCGATCATGAAGAGCACACGGCGGCCGTCGCCGGCCCAATCGAAATATGGGATGCCGCTGGCGCCCTCCGGATAAGGCACAGCCTTCTCCACGCCGGTGGAAACATCCATCACGACCACACTGTCGCCGCGGTTGTTTGGCAGGATGTGGCGATAGAGCAGGCGCTTGCCGTCGGCGGAGATGGCCGGATCGGTATATTCTGATGGCGCAAAGATCGCGTCCAGCGGGAGCAAGTCCGGTTCATTCTGATCGGAACCAGGGCGGGCAGACTGATGCGGTTTGGCGGAAGCGGTAGCCGGAGTCTTCGAGGAATCCAGCAGCTTTTCCCGGATGTTGTCCACCGCGCGATCCACTGCCGATTTGATCCTTCCACAGCCGGACAAGGGCAGCACCGCAACCAGGATCAAAGCGACCAGGATGGGGATCAGCTTTTTCAAAGAGGGTTTCATGGTTCCTCCAAAAAAAGTGAGAATTGACGATTTTCGGATATGAAAAGGATACAACAAATGTGGAGGGAGTACAAGGTTTGCCAAACCAAACAGGACATCAGCATCATCGCATCCATCAGTTTGACGCTATATTATTGAAGCTCTATAATAAATTCTGAGGTGCTTCATATGAGGAAACATTTGATTGCCCTTGTTGTTGCTCTAATTGCCATACTGCTGGGTGCATGCGGATTTGCTGATACAAACATCAACCACTATTTGGAAAGCGGGAAGCCGATTGACGATTATGCAACCGATGTGATGCCAGACCTTGAAAGCCTACCCCACTATAACAGCATTGATTATCAGTTCTACGATAAGTACTCAATCTTAGGTGCCCCAAGATCAATGCTGCTTGTTGTGGCTTATGATCAACAAACATATGAAGATGAAAAGCGCAAGATAGACGACAAATATACATTCTTGGATCATGCAGTTGAGGCCGAAGCGTGGCCGGAAACATTCTTAATGCCGGAATATGACTTTACAATAGAGGATTATCACTTCAGGGTGGTCGCCGGCAATGAAGAGGACTACACAGAGTACCCCAAACGATTTGGTATGGTAGCCACGTCGGATGAGAAAAAGGAAATAGCCTACCTATACTTTTCTGATTATGACTTAGATTTCATCAGTTCACCGAATGTGGATCAAACGATGACCGACTTTGTGAAAGAGTATTTCCGATATAACTGGTTGAAATAGCAACTGGATAATCACAAATTCTACAGACAGCATCCATTAGGAAAATTCATTTTGGACTTCTACTGCCCTGCGGCAATGCTAATCATTGAGCTTGATGGAGAGATACACAGCAATCGTCAGGAGTATGATGAAACGCGAGGCAATAAGCTTAAAGCATCTGGGTTCAACGTGGTTCGATTCAAGAACGAGCAGGTGCTGTCGGATCTTAATGTGGTGCTGGATGAGATACGCCATTCGCTCTCACAACGATCAGAAGAGCCCAAAGTATAACGAATTAGTCGTTATAAGCGCTCCCCCTCTCACACTTGTGAGAGAGGGGAGCAGTACTCACCTCTCGGCCCTCTGACATATGTGAGAGGGTGGATGGTTTCAACAGGTAGTATAGTGATCAGGTTGGAAGACTATTAC
Organism: Bacillota bacterium; assembly: GCA_023428265.1. Classification (GTDB taxonomy): domain Bacteria; phylum Bacillota; class Clostridia; order Christensenellales; family UMGS416; genus JAEYRA01. The sequence continues at coordinate 50,770 of JAEYYW010000084.1, forward strand.
CTACTTAACAAAATACTTCCTTCCGTCAATGCTCACAGTATGATCATCCAACCAAGAGATAAATGGCTGTTCATCCCACTTGCCACGATACAACTCGATACTTCCCTGTTTATAGAATGACAGTAGGTCATTGGCGGAAAATACTTTCTCAGCAGTTACCCACACACTACCACCCAGTGCTCCTTCATTGCGAGCGATTGCTTCAAGAATATATCTTCCATCTGGAGAAGTTGTTCTCGCAAGAACTGTCTCAGTAGATAACTGACCGAACGTTAGTGACATTAACAGCAATAAACCATATATTGATGCCTGCGTGATCGCAATAGCAATGTGCGCTTCTCTCCATCTTTTAGTCAAAAAATAGCTAACTATAACGCCAATCGCAGGAATTAGCAAGATTGGATGGTCAGCCAGCAACAGCATAAGAAACGGCAAAATGAGCCCAAAAATCATATTCATGATGTGTCCATTCGAGCGGATTATACCATAAAGGAAGAGAGCGGAAAAAACAAAATAGAGTATGAAAAGCACCGTGTGAGTTGCTATGTCTGTCACGACATAATGATGATTAAAGTGCCAGACAGTCAGGATAAAGAGACAATAAAGAAGCCCCGATGCATGACCAAGTGCACTTATTGCCTTCTTAATTCCAGAACGAAGCATAAATACAAAGCCTCAACTCATTATTGATAATACTCATTATAGTCCCGTCGAACAATGAACTCAATCATATCGTTCCTCCGATGCAGCACACTAAGTAAGTTCAATTCGCCTTCTAGCAATAAGAAAGGGCCGCGTTTTCAGCGACCCTCATGGTTCATAGCACTAGCTTCAAATACTGCCCCGTATAGCTTTCTTCCACCTTGGTCACCTCTTCCGGTGTGCCAAGGGCTATAATTTGCCCGCCCCGGTCGCCACCCTCCGGCCCCAGGTCGATGATCCAATCGGCAGTCTTGATCACATCCAGGTTGTGCTCGATCACAACCACGGTGTTGCCACCGTCGGCCAGTGTCTGCAAGATGGAAATGAGCTTCTCCACATCGGCCATGTGCAGGCCCGTAGTGGGTTCATCCAGGATGTAGAGCGTGCGGCCGGTGCTTTTGCGGGAAAGCTCCGTGGCCAGCTTGATGCGCTGGGCCTCGCCGCCGGAAAGCTGCGTGCTGGGCTGGCCCAGCTTGATGTAGCCCAGGCCCACATCGTTGAGGGTTTGCAGCTTGGGCAGGATGCGGGGCTGGTTCTCAAAATAGGTCAGCGCGTCTTCCACAGTCATCTCAAGCACATCGTAGATGCTCTTGCCCTTGTAGTGCACTTCAAGGGTCTCGCGGTTGTAGCGCTTGCCGCCGCACACCTCGCAGGGTACATAGACATCGGGCAGGAAGTGCATCTCGATTTTGATCAGGCCGTCGCCGCCGCAGGCTTCGCAGCGGCCGCCCTTCACGTTGAAGCTGAAACGGTTTTCCTTGTAGCCCCGCTGCTTGGCGTCGGGCGTCTGCGCGAAGACCTGGCGGATCAGGTCAAACACGCCGGTGTAGGTGGCCGGGTTGGAGCGCGGCGTGCGGCCAATGGGGCTCTGGTCGATGTCAATGACCTTGTCCAGGTGCTCCAGGCCGGTCATGCTGTCGTGGGCGCCGGGCTTGGTGTGGGCGCGGTTGAGGTCGCGGGCCAGAGTCTTGTAGAGGATCTCATTGATCAGAGAGCTCTTGCCGGAGCCGGACACACCGGTAATGCAGGTAAAGACGCCAAGCGGGATGGCGGCGTCCACATTCTTCAGATTGTTTTCTCTTGCGCCGATGATGTTGAGCCACTTGCCGTTGGGCTTGCGGCGCACTGCGGGGGGCAGGATCTTCTTGCGGCCTGACAGGTATTGCCCGGTCACAGAGTTCGGGTTTTCGCTGATCTCCCCGGCTGTGCCCTGGGCGATGACCTGCCCGCCATGGATGCCGGGGCCGGGGCCGATGTCCACGATCCAGTCAGCTTCATACATCGTCTCTTCGTCGTGTTCCACCACAATCAGTGTGTTGCCCAGGTCACGCAGGTGCTTCAGCGTGTTCAGCAGCCTTCGGTTATCGCGCTGGTGCAGCCCGATGCTGGGCTCGTCCAGGATGTAGAGCACGCCCATGAGAGAGGAGCCGATTTGCGTGGCCAGGCGGATGCGCTGTGCCTCGCCGCCGGACAATGATGCCGCCGCGCGCGACAGCGTGAGGTAATCCAGGCCCACATCGGCCAGAAAGCCCAGGCGCGAGTCAATTTCCTTGACGATCTGGCTGGAGATCATGGCGTTCTTTTCGCTCATTTTGATGCCATTCAGGAAATCGCGCACCTCCACAACAGCCATCTCGGCCATGCGGGAGATGGAAGCGCCGCCCACCGTGACGGCCAGAGACTCCGGCCGCAGGCGCTCGCCGCGGCAGTCCGGGCACTTCACCTTGCTCATCAACGACTCATAATATTCCTTCATGCCCTGCGATTTGGTTTCCTTGTAGCGCCGCTCCAGGCCGTTGATTACGCCTTCAAACGGCACCGAGTAAGTGCCGGAGCCGTATTCTCGGGTGTATTCGATCGTTACGCGCTTGTCGCCGGTGCCGTAGAGCACGATGTTTTTCGCCTCCTGCGGCAGTTCTGACCAGGGCAGCTTGATATCAAAGCCAAACTGCTTGCCCAGGCTGCGCAAAAACATGCCGGCCATGCCGTCCGATGAGCTGGTCTGCCAGCCGCCGGCTTGTATTGCGCCGTCGTACAGGCTCATTTTGGGGTTGGGGATCACCAACTCCGGGTCGATCTTCATCAGTGTGCCCAGCCCGGCGCAGGTGGGGCATGCGCCGAAGGGGTTGTTGAAGGAAAACATGCGGGGCTCCAGGTCGGGAATGCTCACGCCGCAGTCAGAGCAGGAATAGTTGGCGCTGAACATCACCTCCTCACCGCCTTCCACAGCGATGAGAACCAACCCCTCAGCCAGCTTCAAGGATGTTTCCAGCGAGTCGTTGAGGCGTGTCCGCATGCCGTCGCGCACGATCAGGCGGTCCACCACGACCTCGATGTTGTGCTTTTTCTGTTTGTCCAGCTTGATCTCCTCAGACAGCTCCCGCACCTCGCCGTTGACGCGCACGCGCACATAGCCGTCCTTTGACAGCGCGTTCAGCAGCTTCTGGAACTCGCCCTTGCGGCCCCGCACGACGGGGGCCATCACGGAGAAGCGGGCCCCCTCCCCCAGCGCCAGGATCCGGTCCACCATTTCATCCACCGTTTGCTGGCGGATTTCCTTGCCGCACTTGTGGCAATGGGGGATACCGGTGCGGGCATAGAGCAGTCTCAGGTAGTCATAGATCTCCGTGACCGTGCCCACTGTGGAGCGGGGGTTGCGGCTGGTGGTCTTCTGATCGATGGAGATGGCCGGCGAAAGGCCGTCAATGTAGTCCACATCGGGTTTCTCCATCTGGCCCAGAAACTGCCGGGCATAGGCCGACAGGCTTTCCACATAGCGCCGCTGGCCCTCCGCGTAGATGGTATCGAATGCCAGCGAGCTCTTTCCGGAGCCCGAAAGACCGGTGAACACCACCAGTTTGTTCCTTGGGATCTCCAGGTCTACGTTCTTCAGGTTATGCTCGCGGGCGCCTTTGACAAAAATTGTGTCGCGCATTGGTTTGTCTCCGGTAAATAGAATTCAACTTCTCACATTTTGGGAGAGTGGTTCGGGCGGTTCATGAACCGCCCCTACATATAGCTTGATCGACAACCTCCCTACCCTCCCTTGTTTTTGCCGAAGGCAAAAATTCAAGGGGGGATGCCCTCCACAGAGGGCAGGGGGGATTTCCATAGGATGCCGCTCCGTTTGGTGGGGGGCGGGGGCGGAGCCGGGCCCCTACTGGGGGCTCTCGGGCGGGTACAGAGCCCCGCCCCTACACTTTCATCGTAGTTAATCCAAATCGTATATACTGACTACTGATTACTGACTAATGACTACTGACTACTGATTACTCTTTATCTCTTCCCTCAGCTTATAGATCTTGTCCCTCAGCCTCGCTGCCCGCTCGAAATCGAGTTCGTCGGCGGCGGCCTTCATTTCCTTCTCCAGCTTCTTCATCAACGCCTTCGGATCCATCGTGGACTCGCGGATGACCTCCAGGTTGTCCTTCAGGCTGTCCAGCGATTCCACGGAGCTGGTGATCTCCAGGATCTCGTGGATCGTCTTCTGAATGGATTGCGGCGTGATGCCGTGCTCCTCGTTGTATTGCTGCTGGATCGCCCGGCGGCGGTTGGTTTCGTCGATGGCATACTTCAGCGAGTCGGTCATCACATCGGCATACATGATCACGCGGCCGTCCACGTTGCGGGCGGCGCGGCCGATTGTCTGAATCAGCGACGTCTCGGAGCGCAGGAAGCCCTCCTTGTCGGCGTCCAGCACGGCCACAAGCCCTACTTCCGGCAGGTCCAGGCCTTCGCGCAGCAGGTTGATGCCCACCAGCACATCGAAATCGCCCTGGCGGAGCTCCTTCAGGATCTTCATGCGGTCCATCGTGTCGATATCGCTGTGCAGGTATTTCACGCGGATGTTGAGCTCTTTCAGATAGTCGGTCAGGCTCTCAGACATCTTCTTGGTCAGCGTGGTCACCAGTGTGCGCTGCCCTTTGTCGGTGGTCTTCTTGATCTCGCCGATCAGGTCATCCACCTGGTGCTTGACCGGGCGCACCGTGATCTCCGGGTCAATCAGGCCCGTGGGGCGGATGATCTGCTCGGCCAGCCGTTGGGAGACGTCCAGCTCGAAGGGCCCCGGTGTGGCGCTCACATAGATGGTCTTCCCCACCCGCTCGCGGAACTCGTCAAACTTCAGGGGGCGGTTGTCAAATGCCGACCGCAGGCGGAAGCCGTATTGCACCAGCATCTCCTTGCGGGAGCGGTCGCCGGCATACATGCCGCGGATCTGCGGCACCGTGCGGTGCGATTCGTCGATGAAGAGCAGAAAGCCCTTGGGGAAGTAGTCCAGCAGCGTGAAGGGCGGCTCGCCGGGTTTGCGGCCGTCAAAGTAGCGGGAGTAGTTTTCCACACCGTTGCAGTAGCCGATTTCCCGCAGCATCTCCATGTCGTAGCGGGTGCGCTGCATGATGCGCTGGGCTTCCAGCAGCTTTTCCTCGTCGCGGAAGTCCTGCCACTCCTTCTTGAGATCTTCCTCGATGCTGGCCATGCCGGCCTCAATGGCCTCTTTGCTGTTCGCGTAATGGGTGGCCGGAAAGATTACCGTGTGCTGAAGCTGTGCCACCGTCTTGCCGGTGAGCGGCTGCACCTCCAGGATCCGGTCAATCTCGTCGCCGAAGAACTCGATGCGCACGGCGATGTCGTTGCTGTAGGCCGGGAAGATCTCCACCGTGTCACCGCGCACCCGGAAGGTGCCCCGGGCAAACTCCAGATCGTTGCGCTCATACTGGATGTCGATGAGCTTGCTGAGCAGCGTCTCCCGGCGCATTTCCATGCCAGGCCGCAGTGACACCGCCATCTCCAGGTATTCCTTCGGGCTGCCCAGCGCGTAGATGCATGAAACCGACGCGATGATGATCACATCGTTGCGCTCCAGCACCGACGCGGTGGCAGAGTGCCGCAGCTTCTCAATCTCCTCGTTGATGTCCGTTTCCTTCTCGATATAGGTGTCGGAGGCCGGCATATAGGCCTCCGGCTGATAATAATCGTAATAGCTCACGAAGAACTCCACACGGTTCTCCGGGAAGAACTCGCGGAACTCGGCGCAGAGCTGGGCGGCCAGCGTTTTGTTGTGGGCGATGATGAGCGCCGGCCGCTGGCACTGGGCGATGATGTTGGCCATTGTGAAGGTCTTGCCGGAGCCGGTGACGCCCAGCAACACTTGGTCGCGATAGCCCTTCTGCACGCCGTCCACCAAGGCCTCAATGGCCTGCGGCTGGTCGCCGGTGGGCTGATAATTGCTCTTCAATTTGAATTCCGGCATGGCGCACCTCCTGCCCGATCCTTATCCGAAACAGTATACCACAATCAGTTTAATTTGGAAACACATGTTCGCAGAAAAAGCATAAGAATATGTATTATTCGCTATGGTGATAATTTATGCCAGATAATGCCAATCAGTCTCTATTTTACAGCCCGCACCGAATCAAGTATCTCCTGTTGACCGCCCATTGACATGTAAATATCGTATTCTGGCTGATCCACTGAATAAGGGACATCGGTAGATGTGCCGCTTATATATGTGATACTGCCAACTACAAACTCATGCACACCATCTAAAATGGGAGTATCGACATCCGATACTTTCCGGCTAATGAAGAAAAGAAAACCATCGCCCGTATTCGGATCAAAAGGCTCTGCCGGATGGAAATAAATCGATATATCGTCTTCGCTTTCCACAATCCTGCATTTCCCAATCCAGCTTTTGGGCAGAGTAAAAGCAATACCAAGCCCCATTGTCGTGGTATACTCAGTCGTCGTGGGAAACACCTCTATCCAAAGCCTCTTCACATGATCTGGTACTTGGCCGGAAATCGATCGAACTGTCTTAAAAATATCAGGGATATCTTTCTCCATTTTCGCGTACGTAGCAAATTCCGGATCCGTCTGCCAATAAATGAATTGCGCGTTTGAACCCCAAATATAAGTTGTATCGTTCATTCTGAAATCCCAGTCATATCTGAGAAGTTCCTCGTTTGTATCTGCTATCTTAAGTATAGAAAAAAATTCTCCTTCATGGGCAGTATCTATTGGTTCCGCCGGGTTGAAACAGACAGTTACAAAGCCTTCGCATTCCTTAACCCGGTACTTGCCGACCCAGCTTTTGGGCACGGTGAAGGTCAAGCCAAGGCCTATACTTGTATATACATTCGTATTGGGTATGATCTCCGTAGGTTCCGGTAGGGCCTCGTCGGGGGTTGAACTTGGCTCCAGCACGACCTCTGGTGTTGGGCTGGGTTTGACGGGTGTGGCATAAGATGGCGCAAAGGTTACCGTTTGCGTCAACTGAGGTGTTAGGGTTGGCAATGTGTTTGCATCCGTTGAGCAGCCTGACACTGTGGTAATGAGAAAGAGAACTGCAAAAACGATCCGATAGCTGCGTTTCATGCATAATCTCCACTTCTTTAGTCTTTTATCACACTTTAGTTGTCTACTCACCATTACTTGACCCGATACCGATCCCCCTGATCAAAATAGGTAATGTCCGCATACCCGGCAAAAATCCTGCCTGAATGAACCACGCCAGCCGGGATAAAGTACCGGTCACCCTTTTCATAAGTGCGCTTCTCACCGGCAATTACAAGCTCAATCCTGCCCTCCAGCACGATCCCCCACTGCCCGGCATGGGCATGTTCCGGCAGGTCGATGTCCTGATCAAACTGCATGAACAGGATCTGATGCCCCTCCCCCTGGGAAAGCCATGCTTTGGCGCCGGCAAAGGGCAAATCGGCTTCGGGGATGTTTCGGATCGGCTCAGGGAAAATATCATTCATATCAGCCCTCCACCCGATCGCCTGTCTTTTCCGTCAAGTGCTTCTCCAGTTGCCCGTTGAAATAGTCAATCTTCCACGACACCTTCTTCAGATGCTCCTGCATCAGCTCAATCTGTGCCTCCACATCCCGCCTGTGCTCCTTCAAAAGCCGGCAGCGCTCGGTCAGGGTGCAGTCGCCCTGCTTGCTCAATTCCACAAAATGCTTGATCTGCTTGATGGACATGCCGGTGTTCTTCAGGCAGCAAATGAGCCCGAGCCACTCCATGTCGTCTTCGGAATAGGCCCGGATGCCGCTGTCACTGCGGCTGACGGAGGGCAAAAGCCCCTCACGCTCATAATAACGCAGCACATGGGGCTTGAGTTGGGTGCGCTCTGATACCTGCTTGATGGAGTAATTCATAATTCGCCTCCAAATCTGAAAAACATATTGACTTAAAGTTGACGTTAGGGTTTACAATCTAATTATAGATGCAGTTCATCTTCTGAACAAGCACAAAAGGAGGGAACGATTATGAACTCATTGGCAGACACCTTTCAGTTGAGCAACGGCGTGGAGATTCCCTGCGTGGGCTTCGGCACATGGCAGGCGAAGAACGGCGACGAAGCCCGCAAGTCGGTGGAGTGGGCGCTGGCCGCCGGTTATCGCCACATCGACACGGCGGCGGGCTATAGAAATGAGCAGAGCGTGGGCGAAGCGGTGCGAAACAGCGGCATTGCCCGGGAAAAGCTGTTTATCACCAGCAAGCTGCAAAATGAAGAGCATGGTTATGACAGAACCATGAAAGCCTTCGAGCAAACGATGAAAAACCTGGCCATGGACTATCTGGACCTTTATCTGATCCACTGGCCGAACCCCATTGCGTTCCGCAAGCAGTGGCAGCAGGCGAACGCCGGCACATGGAAAGCTTTTGAGGAGCTGTATCGCGCCGGCCGCATCCGCTCCATCGGCGTGAGCAACTTCCACCCCCGGCACCTGGACGAGCTTCTGAAGACGGCGGAAATCGTGCCGATGGTCAATCAGATCCGCCTCTGCCCCGGCGACACGCAGGACGATGTGGTGGACTACTGCCGGGAAAAGGGCATTCTACTGGAGGCGTACAGCCCGCTGGGGACAGGCAAAATCTTCTCTGTGCCGGAAATGCAGGCCTTTGCCCGCAAATACAACAAGACCATCGCGCAGATCTGCGTGCGCTGGAGCCTGCAGCGGGGGTATCTGCCGCTGCCCAAGTCGGTGACGGAAGCCCGCATTCGGGAAAACGCCGACGTGTTCGACTTCTCGCTGTCTGATGAAGATGTGCAGGCGATTGCGAACATGAAAGGCGTCTGCGGCTTTTCCGCCAACCCAGACACAACAACCTGGTAATACAATCGGAAAGGAAACTGACCATGCTGAATTATGATTTCCAAAGCCCCACCCGCATCCTTTTCGGCAGGGGCACCCAAAGCCAGATTGGCGGGTTGCTCAAGCCCATCAGCACCAAGGTGCTTCTGCACTACGGCAGCAGCAGCATCAAGAAAAGCGGCCTCTATGATCAGGTCGTGGCGTCGCTCAAGGCCGCCCAGGTGGACTTTGTGGAGCTGGGAGGCGTAGTGCCCAACCCCCGTCTGTCGCTGGTGCACGAGGGAATCGCGCTGTGCAAAAAGGAAAATGTGGATCTGATTCTGGCCGTGGGCGGCGGCAGCGCCATTGACTCCGCCAAGGCCATCGCAATGGGCGTGTATTATGACGGCGACATCTGGGAGGTTTATGAGCAAGCCAAGCCGGTGGCAAAAGCGCTGCCGGTGGCAACGATCCTGACGATCCCGGCGGCGGGCAGCGAAGCCAGCCCAAGCACCGTGATCACCAACGAAGCCAAAACAATGAAGCTGGGGTATGGCAACAACCTGCTGCGCCCGGTGATCAGCATCCTGAACCCGGAGCTCTTCACCACGCTGCCGAAAAACCAGATCGCCAACGGCGTGGCCGACATGATGAGCCACATCTTCGAGCGCTATTTCACCAACACCACGCACACCGACCTCACCGACAGCCTGTGCGAGGCGACGCTCAAGACAATCGTGAAGAACGCCCCGATTGTCTCCGACAACCCTTCCGATTATGACGCCTGGTGCGAGGTGGGGTTCTCCGGCATGGTGGCCCACAATGACCTTTTGGGCCTGGGCCGGGAGCAGGATTGGGCCTGCCACGGCATGGAGCATGAGCTGAGCGCCATTTACGACGTGGCCCATGGCGCAGGGCTCGCGGTGCTCACACCGGCCTGGATGAAATATGTCTACAAGACCAACATCAACATGTTCGTGCAGTTCGCGGTGAATGTGATGGGCGTGCAGGGCAGCTACCGTGACCCCGACGCCATCGTGCTGGAGGGCATCAGCCGTCTGCAGACTTTCTACCGCCGCATCGGCCTGCCCCAGACGCTGCAGGAGCTGGGCATCGATGAGACCAACCTGGAGCTGATGGCCAAGAAAGCCACCGGCGAGGCCTATGGCAAGGAGCATGGCCTGGGCGGGCTCAAGAAGCTTTATTGGCAGGATGTGCTGGAGATTTACAAGCTGGCGAAGTAAGTTAA
>JAEYYW010000048.1 GCA_023428265.1 Bacillota bacterium
ATGGCGGCATCGGCTCGCTGAACCTGGACTCCTGGACCAAGGTGCTTTATGGCCTGGGCATTTCCTCGGTGGCGGGCTTCGTGATTGCCATCCTCGTCACTTGGGGCATCATTGCCATTTTCCGCAGGGTCCGGCGCAAAACAGCCAACACATTCTTTTCCGGCGGCCAAATTGTGTCCGCCGCGATGATGGCATATAACCACGGCGCGCAAGACGGCCAGAAATTCCTGGGCATCTTCGCCCTTGCCCTGATGATGGGCGGTTTCCTGCCCTTCAGCGAGAAACTGGAACAAATGCCACTGTGGGCGCCGTTCTGTGTGTCTGCGGTGATGTGCCTGGGCACGTCGCTGGGCGGCTACCGCATCATCAGCAAGATGGGCATGCAGATGGTGAAGCTGGAGAAATACCAGGGCTTTTCCGCAGAAATCGGCGCATCGGTGTTGATGCTGGCTGCCACGGCGCTGGGCATCCCCCTGAGCACCACGCAGACAAAAGCCACCGCCATCATGGGCGCCGGTGCGGCCCGCAGGCTTTCCGACGTGAACTGGTCCGTCGTCAAGGAAATGTTTGTGGCCTGGGGCCTCACATTTCCGATCTGCATCGCCATCGGCTATGTTATGACCAAGCTGTTTATGCTGATATTCTAAGGAGGGTCTCACCATGCCAGGCATGATTAAGAAGGAAGTCAATTATTTCGATCAATTCACCGAAGGTGTGCGCTATTGCAAGCAGGCTGCCGACGCGCTTCTGATGATGCTTTCAGACGAGAAGGTGAACAGCTGCGAGCGCGAAGCGATCCACCGCATTGAGCAGGAAGCGGACAAGCATGTGCACGAGATGTTCTTCCACCTGAACCACTCGTTCATTACGCCCATTGACCGTGAGGACATCATTGAGATTGTCAAGGAAACCGACAACGTGACCGACGGCATCGACGCCGTGGCGCAGGAGTTCTGGATGCTGCACATCGAGCAGCTGATCCCCCAGTCCCGCAGGATGGCCGAGCTCATTGTGAAATCCTGCACGGCGATGGTGGAGATGATGCAGGAGCTAAAGCACCACAACAAGAAGAACAATCGCCTGATGGAGCGCATCATCGAGATCAACAACATCGAGGAAGAGGGCGACCAGATCTATCGGGAAACGCTGTATGAGCTCTTCACCCCCGGCGCCGATGCTCTGCACGCGGTGAAGTGGCGCGCAGTGATCGACCTGATGGAAAACGTGCTGGACAACTGCGAAAACGTGGCGGATACAGTGCAGTCGATCATGACGAAGAGCTCGTGATCTAAAGTGTTGTTGGTATAAAATAATAGTTGACAGTTAAAATAGTTGTTGTCATTTTGAAAGAATACTTGTTATTAAAGTATTCAAAGCCCAGAATCACATGATTCTGGGCTTTGTTATAATCTGTGCAGGCTAGGCTCTAGTTTGGTCCGATAAGTTATGTGATATTATTAACTGCCATTAGCTAGGTTAAATTAACGCTTTTCCGGTAGACAAGTCTTTCAGAAATAAGCACAAAACACCTTTATATGCTATTATCTTTCCTTCTCGCCCAGTCCTCAGTTTTGCAATCCCTTGAGTCGGTCATAGACAACCGGCAATATTAACCAAAGTGCCCGTACCGTTTAGATTGATCAAGATAAGGGCGCAAGTACTCCCCTTCGCCTCTGGCAAGAGTCTGACATTCATACTGACCATCGCCGGGGTTCGTTATCACAGGCGAATGAGATTCCGCCGACCGAGAAAGGAGCTCTGTAAAGAGCGACCATGCGGTTACGTAATTGTTTCCCTTATTCATATACTCGATTTCGGCAGCCTCGGCTTGCACATGCACCTGCTCATATCAATTGTGGAGCTACCACTGAAGAGAACACCCTCGCTTTGCAGCAACTGCTTGTGAGTCTTCCCGGTGTTACCGTAATTTGCGTTGATTGCTTTGGGTTGTCCGTCATTACTGACGACCCTGTGGCACGAAGGCACTGTATTGGTCATTCCCTTTAACATCGACAGTATGCCCTGCGCCTTACCCGGGCTGCCGTATATCTGTGTAGCCAGCCAACCGTAGGTCGTAACCTTACCTGCAGGAATCAGCATAAGCAACACACGAAGTCTCTCATGGGAGGAGGCGTTCTCCCTGAGCTTTGGTATGCTATTGTCGACTAGAAGCACAGGCTCGGCTTCAGATTTTTGTGTGGTTTGTTTGGCTTTCACAGAGGCGCTCGATTGGGTTGGTCCATCCCACTTGGCAAAGTAGATGCTCCACGGCGCTGATGAATCAAGCAGAGCACGTTCAAAGCGTTCCATCCGTTGTTTATGGGCGGGTTGGACATAAAAAATGAAAGCAATCTCATCATTGACGGATTGTGAATAACGGAATATATAGCTATTAGTTGGCCTCCCAATAAACTGCGTTAGTTTCTGGTTTACGGTGTGCAACTGTGCATCGATTCCACCCACCCTAATGCCGTATTGGAACAACACGAGGCTTTTCCCGTTGGCAAGATAATTCTTTATTTCAGTAATGGAAACATATCTCGTGCCGTCGCGTTGCTCGTTGGGGCGGAAGAAGTTATCCTTGGCAACACCCCTTTCGTCGTGATATTCGTTTGCGATGATACCTGTGTCCGGGTCAAGGAAGATAATGTTGCAGTTATCCAGTACCTTTAGGGCGGCTTGATGCCAGTTGTATCTGCGGGTTTTATTCACAGGTTGCGTTGAATACTCCAACAGGCTGTTATAGTAAACGGTGTTTTCCGGTAGAATGTTGGAGTACATTACATCTGCCGCTGTAGCATTAGGCTTTTTCAACCCCGCTACAGTAGAATATAGGCTGTCTTTGCAGTTTTGGATAGTGCCATGGTTACCTTGCTTTGAGGAGTCGTTTACCGTCAGGTACCAGTTGACGCCCAAGCGTAGCCCGGTGGTTTCACAGAGCAACTTCAATAAACGGAATTTGCCGTAGTCTTTCACGTCCCCGAGATATTGCTCTTTCATAGCAGCCTTCTCCCAACGCTAGTATACCTTGTACAATGTTCCAGAAGTGGCGCAACGATATTGAGTGGATACCTCTCAATTGACAATACTATACCTATTATCTACAATTATGTCGATATATTTAATTAAAAAAAGATAAAAACATTCACTAGCCAATTCAAGAGTCGGAGGTGTACAATGCTTCAGAAAATCATTGAGCAATACTAAGCCAACACTGCCGACAAATCAGTAAGTATCGCCTGATAGACTCAATACACTGTTCCAGTATGTGGAAATGTCTAGATAGACTTCCTGAAACGATGACATTCATCAATTCAGTTGTTGATACTGATGATTCGTTCCAGAATAGAAAGCTCAATTACGAACAGAATCAAATCGATGACGAATTGCATTATGAAGGATTTTATTGTGACATCTACTATTTTAAGCGCTCAAGCGGAGCACCTCCTCAATCATAATTTAGCATAGCATATATTGTTTAAAAACCCGCGCTTTTCGCGGCTATTATTGACAAATACAATTTTAAACCAACACGAAAGTGTATAAGCGTCTATTTTCTGGCTACTGTCTACTGACTACTGACTACTGACTACTGGCTACTGACTACAGGATCAGCCCTTCCAGCCTCAGCAAAAACTCCTTCATCTCCGCCCCGCCGGCATAACTCTGCCTGTTCCCATGCCCATACACAACCCTGTGGCAGGGCACCAGAATGGGCAGAGGGTTTTGTGCCATCGCCTGGCCCACGGCGCGGGCCGCGGAACACCGGCCGATCATTGCCGCAAGCTCGCCATATGTCACCGTTTTGCCATAAGGAACCGTGAGCAGTGCCTGCCACACGGCTTTGTGAAAGGGCGGCCCTTCAATCACAAAGGGCACGGTGAATATCTCCCGGTCTCCGGCCAGATACTCATTGAGCTCCCGCGCCAGGTTGGTCTGCGGGCTGCCTTCCGGTGCGGGAACCGCGGCATTGGGCAGGTGCAGCGCTTTTACCACACCGCTCTGCTCAATGGCGTGCATCGTGCCAAGTTTGGTTTCAATGGCGTATACCGATCTCATAACCTCTCTCCACAGTCCCGGCAAGGGCTCCGGTCAATCGGCTTGCCAGCACATTACCCGGTGGCGGCCACCGTTTGTGCTGATTCAAGAACCATTATAAGCCAATAAGTGACACGATACAAGCCGGATCAAGCAACGATCAGCCCCCCTCCGCCCCTTCATGCTTCTCATAATAAGGCTCGGTGTGAATGATGACCTGCGCGGCGGGCTTGTCCAACTGCCGGCGGATCTCCGCAATGATCTTGTGGATGCAGGTGTGAGAGGCCTCCACACTGAGCTCCGGGTCCATCTGCACATGCATCTCAATGAATATATCCGCCCCGGCGCTGCGGCTGCGCACCTTGTGCACACCCTTTACGTGCTCCACCCCCAGCGCGATGGCCTCAATCCGGTTGTAATCCTCAGCGGAGCGATCCAGCAGCACGCCGCTTGTGTTGCGGAAAATGCCCCAGGCGGCATAGAAGATGAAGCCGGCCACCACCAGCGAGGCGATGGGGTCAATGATCGGCGGCAGGCCCAGCTTCACGGCGGCCAGCGTCACCAGCACCCCCAGCGAAACATAAATGTCGCTGCGGGTGTGCATCGCATCGGAAATCAGGATCTGGCTGTTGAGCTTCTTGCCCTGGCGGCGCTCCAGCGTGGTCACAACAATGTTGACAGCCAATGTGGCCAGCAGCGCGATCAGGCTTGGCAATGTGACTTCCGGTGTCACCGGGTTGGCAAAACGCCCCACAGCGCCCATCACAATCTCAAAGCCAAGTACCACCAGCATGCCGGCGATCACCAGGCCGGCCATCGTCTCAAACTTGCTGTGGCCGTAGGGATGATCCTCATCCATGGGCCGCGAGGCCATCGCGATCCCCACCAAGCCAACGATGTTGGAGGAGCCGTCGCTCAGGCTGTGGTAGCCATCGGCAGTCAGGCTCGCGCTTTTGATCAATGTGCCGACGACGAGCTTCAACGCGCACACGGCGAAATTGGCCAGCATGATGGCCCACAGCACAAACCTCACCTTTTTGTAATCATAACGCTCCATGATACCCTCCCCTATAAAAAAAGACCCATGAAGGTTGCCCTGAGGGCTGCCCCATGGATCACTCCACTGCCATTGACGGCCCGGCGGCCAAATGCCGCTTGGTCTTCTATACTATATTATGGATCATGCAGGAATGTCAATACAATGGCGAATTAATTTAATGTTGATAGTGATTATCAATAGCATTGGAAACACCTTCTGAGCGGGACGGAGCCAAATAAACAGACCGGAATGAATCATAGAAACGGGCCGGGACGGAGCCCGGCCCCTACCGACTATCTCTTGCCTTTACAAAGGAGATTAAAAAGAAAAAAAGCCCTGTGCATTTCAAAAGCTCCGTGATTACCTTGAACACCCCAACCGGCGATTTGTGCCAGTTGGCAGCGCTGACACCCCGCGTGGCCGCCGGGCACACGAGCAGCCGGGTCTCCGGAAAATGGCGCCGATAAGCTTTGAGGCACCGGCGGCCATGGAAGCTCTGGCAGCAGAGGATCGCCGTGCGCACAGGGATGCCAGCGCTGTCCAACGCGGCGCGGCTGAGGCGGGCGTTGTCCAGCGTGTGACGGGCCCGGTTCTCGCACACAATGGCGCTCTCCGGCACGCCGGCTCGTTTCAGCACTTCCGCAAGCGCCTCGCACTCGCATTGACGCTCCCCGCTGCGATGAAAGATCCAGCAGTTGCCGGAGGGCACGACAACCGGTGCGACGCCCTCATGATACAAGCGGGCAGCCCGCTCCGCAGGCTCGGCGAAGGGGCTGCCCGGCACCAGAATCACGTCGGCCTTTTCAGGCTCGTGCTCTACGAACAGATAGTTTGTAATCTGCTTGATCAGGCCCATGGTTTTCTGTCAGGTTTCGTAGAAGTCCACAACCTCGCCCAAAAAGAGCGTGTGGAAGTCGCCGTTGGGATAAAAATCCTCCGCTTTGCCCTCGGCGAAAAGCTCCGGAGACATGCCCGCCGTCATCATCACGCGGCACTCGATGTGCATCCAGGCCTGCCCCACCACCGGCGTGCCCACCGTGCGGCCAGGCTGGGCGGTCAGGCTGCATTCGGCGAACTTATCCATGTTGCGGCCGCTCTTGCTGCCGCAGAACGCCAGCTCTTTTTGCAGCTCACCGGGCTTGGGGATGCTGATTGTGAACTTGCCCGACTGCGCGATCAGGCCATGGCTGAACCGTGACAGCCGCACCGGCGCGGTGATGACCGGCCTGGACCAATACACGCCCGCACTGCCCCAGCTGATCGTCATTGTATTGACCTTGCCGCCATGCTCGCTGGTCAGAAACACGCCTTGCTTGTTCAGCCGGCTTGTAAATTCATCTGCAAATTTCTTCCAGTTTGTCCAGTCCATCTTCATACCTCCCAAGGTTCCCCTCTCCTGTCTGTGTTACTCCGGTAGTTGATCGCGGCCTGCCTGCGGGGGCGCATCACGTGGCGCACTGCATTGGTGATGACGCGCTGCACCTCCTTCTGATGATAAATCGGCAGCGTTTCATGACCGGGGCTGAAGTAAAACACCTTGCCCAAGCCCCGTGTCAGCGTGAAACCACTGCGAAACACCTCTCCGCCGCTGTACCAGCTGATGAAGATCAGCTCGTCGGGCTGGGGGATGTTGAAATGCTCGGCATATGTTTCCGACTTGGGCACCTCAAAAAAGTCCTCAATGCCGGCCGCAATGGGGTGAGCCGGGTTCACCACCCACACACGCTCCAGGTCGTCGCTTTCCCGCCAGGAGAGCAGGTTGGCCGGTGTGCCGCACAGCCTGCGGAAGATCTTGGAGGCGTGGCCGGAGTGCAGCACGATCAGGCCCATGCCCTCCTCCGTCACGCGGCGGAAAACCTTTTCCACCACGGTGTCGGAGACCTCATGATGGGAGAGGTGGCCCCACCAGACAAGCACGTCGGTGCGATCCAGCACATCATCGGTCAAGCCGTGCTCCGGCTCGTCCAGCGTGGCTGTGCGCACAACCAGGTCTTCCTCCCTGCCCAGAAACGCCGCGATGGCGGCATGGATGCCGTCAGGGTAGACGTCTTTCACAGGCCCGTCCTTTTTCTCATGGCGAAACTCATTCCACACGGTAACGTTGATTTTCATGGCCCCTCCTGTTGATCAGAGTATTTCCATGCATACCAGAAAATAGTAACATATCGGGAGTGTCAATTAAACACAATCCCCTCCACCTTTTTTTCAAACTTCATCCTAGCAGCATCCAGCAGCTGTTCATATTCCACCGCAAACGGCGGTTCGGACAGCTCCCGCACGGCGGCGTCCACATCAGCCAGCAGCTTCACATCCTTCAGATATTTCATCACATGCATGTCGATCATGCCGGATTGCCGGGCTCCCAGGAATTCACCGGGGCCTCTCTGGGCCAGATCCGCCTCGGCCACGCGGAAACCATCGGTGGTCTCGGTCATCACCTTCAGGCGGCTGACGGAGTCCGGCGCGGCCCGCCCGGTGGAGAGGAAGCACCAGGCCTGCTGCCCGCCCCGCCCCACCCTGCCCCGCAGCTGGTGCAGCTGAGCCAGGCCGAAGCGGTCGGCATTCTCTATCACCATGATTGACGCGTTGGGGATGTTCACCCCCACCTCGATCACCGTGGTGGAGACCAGCACCATCGCCTCGGCGCGGCGAAAGGCGTCCAACGCGGCTTCCTTTTCCTCACCGGGCATGCGCCCGTGCACCAGCGCCACACCCACGCCGTGCAGCGCACCGGCTTTGAGCTCATGATACAGGTCGATGGCCGCCTGGGCGTCCAGCTTGTCTGACTCCTCGATGAGAGGGCACACGATGTAGGCCTGCTTGCCAAGCCTTGCCTGCCCGGCAATGTAGCGATACATGTCGCCCTGCTTTTCCGGCGGCACAATGCGGGTGAGCACAGGCTTGCGGCCCGGAGGCAGCTCGTCCACCACCGAGATGTCCAGATCTCCGTAGAGGATCAGCGCCAGTGTGCGCGGCACCGGCGTGGCAGACATCACCAGCATGTCCGGCTCGCCGCCCTTGGCCTTGAGCGCCGACCGCTGCCGCACGCCGAAACGGTGCTGCTCGTCGGTCACAACCAGGCCCAGGTCGCGAAACTCCACCGCCTTTTCAATGAGGGCGTGGGTGCCGGCAACCACCTGCCAGGCCCCGGTCCTGATCGCCTGCAGCGCGGCCTTCTTTTCCGCGCCCTTCATGCTGCCCTTCAGGAGCCCGACCGAAATGCCCAGCGGCTCCAGAATCTGCTTCAGGCTCTCATAATGCTGGCTGGCCAGGATCTCGGTGGGGGCCATCAGAGCCCCCTGCCGGCCCTCCGCCGCGGCCAGGTATAGAGCGCCCAGCGCCAGCGCTGTCTTGCCCGACCCCACGTCGCCCTGCACCAGCCGGTTCATCGGCACGGGGGAGCGCAGGTCTGCGGCGATCTCGCCCAGCACCCGCTTCTGCGCGCCGGTGAGCTGAAACGGCAGTGATGCTTCAAAGCAGCTGATGTGCTCCTCCGGGCATCGGAAGGGCGCCCGGCCCGCTGAGGCCTTGCGCCGCGCGCCGATGCTCCTGAGCATGATGAGAAAAAGCAGCAGTTCCTCAAAGGCAAGCCGGAGCCGGGCAGCCTCCGCCGCCTCCACCGTGGCAGGTTTGTGAATTGACTGTATGGCGAAATTGAGCTCCGCCAGGCCGTGCCGCAGGCGGAAGCTCTGAGGCAGCGTGTCTTCCATCGGGCCGGCAGCCTCCAGCGCATCAGCCACAAGGCCCCGCAGCACCTTCTGGCTCAGCGCCCCGGTGAGCGGATAGATGGGCAGGATGCCCGGCAGACTTTCGCCGTCATAGGGC
>JAEYYW010000053.1 GCA_023428265.1 Bacillota bacterium
TCCCACATCTTGGCTACATTCTTGGTCACACCGGCATTATCAACCAAGATAGAATTCTCGTTTTTGATACCTTCGCTTGCACTCCTGACTGCTTCACCCAGCGCGAGAGTTGACTGCCTACCGAACGAGGCGGCATCTTTCAACCTCGTCAGCACAGCCGTGGCCTGCTCATTGGTGTAGCCACGGGCCAGCAGGTTCTTCAGAGCCGTAGCAGCGTCGGCAGCGGGAATCAAGCCATCTGCCGTGAAATCATCTATGAACTTTTTTGCATCTCCAAAATCGTTGCCAGTGCCCTCCACGATGGAGCGCAGCCCGATCAAGGAGTTGGCATAGGCATTGCTGGCCTCCACGCCCTTCCAGATCGAGCTTATGATCTTGGTCATTGCCACAGTCGCGGCAGCGGACAAGGCCGCATAGGCAGCGGCTTGCGCAGCCTTGGATTGCGCGTCATCCTGCGAGGCTTTTTTGGCTACCTGGGCACTGTTCACGTTGGCCTTATCCAGCCCCTGGAGTGCCTCCTTGGCCTCATCGACGCCAGCCTGCACGCCGCTAGCGATGGCCTGTATTTTAATGATCAGGTTTTCCAGATCCATGATTTCACCTCAATTCGGGTATGAAAAAACCGCCCCGGTTTGGAGCGGTTTACACATTTGTATATCTCGCTTATTCGTCCTTATGCCTCATCAACCATGTATCTGCAACGATGGCTTGAGTAGTTGCAGCCGTGTCCAGAGCTATGGCAAAGCGATGTATCAATAAATATGCTGTGATTGTAGACAACAATGATCCTGCGATTGATGCCAAATCGATCCAGTTGATATCTCTCGCAAGGGTCCTACTCTCAGGAGTAAACAATGCTATGATCATGATAGCTGTAGCTGACAGCCCCAAAATCAGAAATGTCTTGGCCAAAGTATATAGGGCGTGTGA
The DNA here is from genome assembly GCA_023428265.1 of Bacillota bacterium. Taxonomy (GTDB): domain Bacteria; phylum Bacillota; class Clostridia; order Christensenellales; family UMGS416; genus JAEYRA01. The sequence goes on from JAEYYW010000053.1 coordinate 931, forward strand.
TTTCGGATGAGCTACACGAAAGCGTTCTATTACTTGATTTCTGGTTTCAATCCGGGTATGAAAACGCTGTATCTTCTGCATCTCTTCATTTGGGTTCATATGATGCATCCCCTTTGACAAAGATATCAAAATCATGCAATAATTTACATCTTATGTCAATAGGGATACTCACATCCACTCCCCATCTCCGCCCAGAAACTCCGTAGCGCCAACCTCCTCAACCGTGTCTTCGCTCTCTACCTGATGGATGATGCCATACTCCTCCATGACGACCAGCAGCTCATCCCAGTAGTAGTCCTCCATCATTTCCCGCTTGGAGATGCCGATGCTGAGGCCCTGGGCAATCAGCCGTTGGAGCCAATTAGGGGTTGCCGGGAGCTTGCGACCGCCGCCTTGACCTTTCCGGTGATGGTCCGGGCGGCACTGATAAAACTCGTGATGCCATTGACCTCAATCCACGCATCCACGATATCGGCCAGACCGTCCAGGCCGATGGCCGGATCATTGATCAGCGTATCCTCCGGGATACCTGTAAGCTGGGCGATCACCGCGATGGCGTGTTTCGGCGCGGCAATCAGCATGTTGGACATCACGCCCTGCAACATGCCGGTATCAAACTGTGCCACCTGCGCCAGAATCCCGGCCGGGGGCATGCCGGGGAAACAAATCTCCAGCAGGTCGCCGGGCAGGTCTTGCAGCTTTTCCATAGCGGTCAGGTAAGCCCCAAGAGGCATCTTCTTGATTTCATGGCCCCGCACCTTCTTGGAAGCAGGTATTGACATTCTAACTGTATTACCCACAGGTGATCCCTCCTCGATACTCGGGGAGGGGCCTAGCCCCTCCCCCACGGATGTTGATGCAGTGTTACTCCGCGTCGATGGTGACGTTGACCGTATAGGTCTTGGTCGAGCTGTCCTGAGCGGTCACGGTGTAGACCACCGGGTCGGTGAAGTTCTGGGCCACGCCGGACAGCGGCGAGATGCTTGCGCCCGTGTGTACAATGGTGGGCACCAGATTGGTCACGTTCGTGCCGAAGGGCACGAGCACCTCGATGGAGCTGGCGCCGATCACGCCGTTCACAACCGGGTCCAGGCCAGCGAACGTGAAGGAGTTGATGCTCTTCGCGCTGCTCTGCGGGAAGGTCTCGCCATTGGCCAGGAACGCCTGGCATGCCTCAGCGTTGCTGCCATCGTCGGCCAGGCGCGTGATCGCATAAGGCTTGAGCGTTGCCAGCCGCGGGCGGCCGAACGTGCCGGTGATGATGACCTCACAGACCTGGATACCGCCGCCCTTGGTCTTGAAGTTGTCAAACCTGATGCCGTTCAGGTCAAAGATACGGTAGTTGAAGTAGTAGGGCAGGTGATCCACCGTGTCAGTGACGCAGCGCAGCGCATATGTCTTGCCCGTCACATTGAAGTCACCTTCGAACACCTGGGTGGTCGAGTTGAATGTGCCGAGGCCCAACTCTGCCAACTTCTCCAGCGTGACCTCGCCGACGCGGATTTCCACATCCTCGCCGGTGACATCCCGGACGGTGGCATACAGCTCATCGTCGTAGTTGATATCCTGCGTCTGCTCCTTCGCCGTGCGATTCATCGTACCCGCAAAAGGCAGCTCCTTGGAAACGCCGGACACATAGGACAGCATCGTGTTTGCGGTCACTTCGGCAAGGGCAATCCCCTTGAACCCGATGACCGCTCTTTTCTTGCCCATGAATTCTCCTCACTTTCTGTTACAGGTATTTGCGGTAGCGCATGGCTTTCTGCCGCACATCCGCATTGTCGTCGTCATAAGCCATGGTGCGTTCATAACCAAGGCCGGTCATGGCATCGTCCACGAGGGAAGCGATTGCGGCCTTCTCGGCGCCGGTTCTGCTCCATACCCGGATATAATACTCAAGCTCCGTTGCGTATTCCCGGTCGCCATACTCCACCGCAGGCAGGTTGGATGCCTCATTGATGGTAATGCTGGGCAGGTTCTTCCAGGCCTCTGGCCAGTCTGAGGTGACGCACTTCACGCCGGGGATCGCTTGTAACACCGGCCCAATGACTGGTATCTCATCCACCAACGGCATTGTTCGTCACCTCTCTTTCAACCGGGCCTCAATGGCCTTCCGTACGTCGCCCAGAATCAGCCCCCGTGTTTGCTTGTATGCCGGGTATAGGTACGGCCGCGCCGGTTGTCCCTTTGTGCGGTAAAACTTCCCGTCCTTCTTGCTCCTGTAGACCCAGCCCGTCGTCCGGTAGGTCACCGGCACCGGCGCCACACCCTGGTGTTTGGCCTGGCCAACCGGGCCTGTGCCCATTTCCACGTAGACGGCATGCCCCGCCGTCGCCAGTGCTTGGCCGTCCACAGTGTCCTGCTTACGATCCACAACGCTGGTGATGCTGTTGCGGAGCTGACCGGAATCTGCCGGGCACAGCGCCTTTGCGATGGCGACAGTCCGTTTCAGACCTTTGGCAAGCCCGAGTGCGGTGGCATCCAGAATGTCCTGCTCCAGGCTGTCCAGCTCATCCAAGAGCTCGTCCAGACCTTCGATACTACTCACAGGACCGCCTCCCCCAGCAGCATGACGTGGGAATCGCGGGGTAGGATGCCTACAATACGGTATGTTCGCTCATCCCACAGCACGAAATCACCCACCGGAATCGGCAGGGGGTCAGAGGATGTGATCTGGATATCACGGCCCAGCCGGAGCCCATATTGCTGCGCAGTCAGCGCATCGGAGATGACCCGCACGTTGACCAGATAACTCTCCTCCGCATTAGCCGCCGGCGCCATGTATGAGCCGCGCAGGGGGTCCCCCTGCTCCACCGCCCGGTGCCAGGCAATGGTCTTGTCCTGCATCGCCACCCGCTGAACGGCTTTGAAGCTGTCCGGGATCTTCATGGCATCACCACCTTGGACGCCGGAAGGCGTTCAGTCGGGCAGCGTAGTTCTTCAGCATCTCAGCTGCGACCTTTTTCAGCACATCGGAGTACGCCGCGTCGCGGTAGCTCACTGACTGTCCGTTGTCGCTCACCGATGATACTGAGCCAGTGACATCCCCCGCCCCTTCGCCAGCCGCTTGTTTATGAAGCCGATAGGCGTCCGCTGTCATCTCCATAACCAAGTCCTCTGCAGCGGCCGGCAGAGCTGGCTGGTTGGTCTCGGACAGCACCATGGTTGTGGTCTGCCGGAGCAGCAGGTTGAGCAGCCCGTCCTGAGCGCTGTCGGTGATGCCCAGGAGCAGTTTTAAATCCTCAAGCACGGTGCCGCCCTCCTTTCAAGGGGAGGGGCGGCTATTTGCCGCCCCCGTCAGATTTCTTTTCATCGGCCTCGCCTGGCTCCTTTGGCTCCTTGGGCTCCTTGGGTGCCTGGGGCATCTTGGGTTCCTGAGGTGCCTTGGGAGGCTTCTCCACAGTGTACCCGTGGGTGCGGAACCAGTCGATGAGATGGGGGTCGGACGTTTCGCCGACCCCGTTGACAAAGGAAACACCGGCGGAAATGCCGGTGTACTGCTTGTTTGGTGCCTGGATTTTCGCCATGATACCCTGCCTCCTTACGCCACCTTGATCTTGCGAAGCACGGCGGCGGCCTTGGTGGCCTTGAGCGCCACGGCCGCGACCATTTCCACCTCGCCCTTCTTCACGGCGCCGGCGGTAGTGAAGTCAGGCAGCCAGGTGCGCACCGGGGGCTGTCCGGCCATGGAGATGCCGTGGAAGCCGTCCAGGCCCAGACGCACAGCATAGAGCGAGGTCAGGCCGGCGCTGGTGTCCACCCCAATCGGCACCACAGGATCATTGCTGCCAGCCTTGGAGCCCAGGTCAACCAGCGGCGTATTGCCGTATTTCTCGACCTGCTGGCCGAATTCGTCCATCGACGTGTTGTACATGGCCGAGCGCCGGGCAACCGCGCGGATCTTGGCGATCAGCTTGGTGTTACCCATGATGGCGGAGGGCGTGCCGTCCAGGCCCATCAGGAACTCATCCAGCACGTCCAGGAACAGCTTGTAGTTGGTGTCAATGGCAGCGGAGGTGGACAGATCGATGGCCGCCGTGGGGATCATCTCCGTGCTGGAGCCGGTCAGGGCCTTCTCCAGACCGTCGAATGCATTGGCATTCACGGCGCTGTCGCCATTGATCACCGTGTCGTTGAACAGCGCCTGTGCAGCCTTGACCTTCTGGGCCATCTGCAGGGTAACCTCGTTGATGATGCCGCCCATGCCGGCGATGATACGGTCGACCTCGAACGCACCGCCGAACACCTTCAGATCAGCGGTGTAGCGCAGCTTGGTGACTTCCTGCGCGGTGTACTCGCTGTTGACGGCACGGAAGGCGGCGGTGGGCTGGGTGACGAGCCGGGTGTAGCCGTAGGTCAGCGTCGCGCCACCGCCGGTGGGGCTCACCACGTCGTCGAAGGTGAGGTTGTTGAGGAGGAAGGAGCTTTTGCGGAATTCGTCAATCACGCCGATCTGCAAAGCGTCCTGCACGTTCTTCTTGGCTTCATTCAGAGTTACGGGCATTCAAATCATCCTTTCGTCTGTTGGTTTTGCAGGGCCTGGGCCACTGCTTCCTGTAGGGTTTTCGGTTGCGCCTTCTGATCGCCACCGGCGGGCGGCGTGTAGCCGGGGCCAGCGGGATCGGTCTTTTCGACCGTGAACAAATACGGGTCGGACTTCTGAAGGGCCGCCAGGTCCAGCCCGTCGACCGTGCCGTCATCCTTGAGCTTGAGCTTGCTGGTGTCGATGAGGGCCTTGATCGCCTTGGGGTTGCGACCCTTGGCGCCAAGGATGGCAACATCCAGCGCAGCATCCAGGCGGGTCTTGGCAATCTGCTCGTTCAGCGCGTCGGTATCGGCCTTGTACTTCGCCTGCAGGTCGCTCAATTGCTTCTCTGCTTCTGTGCCTTTACCCGCGGCGGTCTTGAGATCAGTGATGTCCTTGTCACGCGCAGCAAGCTGAGCGTTCAAGCCCTTCACCTTCTCGGCTTCCTCATCGAGCCTGCTGCGTGGAACGAAGCTCTTCATCGTCTCAGTGTGTGCGACCAGCACCTTGTCGGCCTGTTCGGCGGTCAGTCCAAGCGCCATCAATTGTTCCTTAGTCATGGTGTTCCTTTCCTACGCCTTCACTTTTTATCGTGGTCGTGTCCACGGCGGCGCGCCCGGTGGTGTCGCTGCGGGCCCAGCGGATTTTTGTGTATGAAAAAGGCGCTTCGGGTGAAGCGCCTCTCATCCTTGGCAGAACGGAGAATCAACTCCAAGCCAGACCGGCGGCTGTTGATGCCCCACAATGGCAAGCCAGATCACACCTGTCTCCTGAAGCTTTTTCATGTCCTCCTCGGTCAGCTTCCAGCAGGAAACGATCTGCCCCTCGCCACGGTAAGCCGGAAGAGAACCGCATTCTTCGTCCGTCATGCTTTCGGGTTTGGTGAAAAAAATGTTTTGCTCCTTGAATTCTACTGCGGTCATCGATAAGCCTCCTGTTTTGAGTATAAAAAAAGCGCCTGTTTTCACAGACGCTTTGGTCAACGGGATAAAATTGAGTTTAGGCGGCCGCGTGCTTGTTGAACCGGATAATAACTCGTTCTCCGTTTTTCTCCCATTCCGCGAAGGTGAAAAACTCATCCCACTTGCTGTCATCGTTTTGAGTGCCATTTTTCCAGCTCTGCTCAAACTCTGCCGTGAGCGCTTGCGGGATCAGCCAGCCGGAGAAATCCTCCCCATCCAGATCATCAGTTATGATCGGGCGACCTTCGCCACTATCCATAAAAAACTTAGCACCGGCTTCGTTTGCCGCAACCTGTATCAACGAGAAGAACTGCTTTTCACGTTTTGTCACTTTGGCCGCCTCCTTTCACGCACGGATTTAACCCGAGGATTGTTCACTCCGTCTTTGAGGAGAGTGATAAAGTTACCATCTTTTGCAACCACCACATCGTCGCCCTTGATGATAAAGTCTACTGGGCCGTCTTTCCTGTTTCCAGATGGAAGCTGTTCTCCCTGCCCGCGCCAGGTCCCCCTGAAGATATCATCTCTGTTTTTTACGATGTCGTCGATGATGTCTCGGATATTTTGCCGACTTGCGGAATCGGCTGGATTAAGGCCAAAGTCTTCCGCATGCTTGCCGACTTTTTTGCCAAATTGCTTTTCATCGATTTTAACACCGTCATTGTACAGTGTTTCATCGACAAAATCAACGACCTTATCCCTCCACTCCTTATAGGTCATGTCCCGTGGAACTTTCACGGCTTCCCCGGTCGCTGGATCCTTTGCTGCCCGCTCCAGGTCTTCCATCGTCTCATCATCGAAATGGGCCACCGTCGTGCTGCGGCAGTGTGGGTGCATCGGCGGAAGATTTACTCCGGCCTTGGCATCCTTGACCGCGAACACCTGCCCATCGAGATCCTGACAGGCGGGACTGGTGCGATTGTCCAATGTGGCCATGAACTTATACCGATCGATGCCGGCGGCTTTATAGCTCTCCAGCTCAGCGGAGTTTGCCATGTAGCATGTCTCCGTGCGGATCACTCGCATGGCAGCGTGGCGCCCGCCGTTGGTCAAGTACTCCAGATCGTCAGCCATATCGTAAACACTGCGGCCGGAAAGAAAGCCAGCTGTAACGGTCTCATTGAGTTGATCAGCCAGCGTCTGCGTGTTGTGCCATACTCGCTCGGAAAACAACTGCCCGCTCCACGGGTTGCGGAGTATCTCCTGGACCCGATCAGTGGATAGGTTGTCAAAGGCAAACCCAAAGCCGGTGCCACGCTGGATGTCGAACATAGACCGGCCATAGGCATCGTTGATTGTGTTGATGAAGGATTCGCGGTCGGCAGCGATCTCTACATCAGCCACCTGTCCCATCCGAACATGAATGCGCTCCGCAAGCGCCTGGGCCCTGGTCATGCGGTACCGGTAAGCCGGTGCATTGGCGCGGGCCTGTGTCAGCCTCCGCACCTCCGGATCTCGGATGGTCGAGATGTCCCGTAGCAACTGCTCATACTCGCTTTGATCAACATCCTGCCCAAGGAATGCCTGTGCCTCTTCTCTGGTCAAATTGTTATCGCGGGCAAACTTATCGAAGATGCGCTCCAGCTCGTCCTGTATGTCCCGCAGCGCACGCTGATAAGCTCTGGAAACGGTGCTGACGGTCTGTTGGCTGTCCCGCAGGTATCGATCCATGCGGGCCTCGGCGCGCCGTGTCCAGTATTCTGACATTACTCATCATCCCCATGGTTGTGATCAGGGTAGGCGGAGAAAGCCGCCTGCTGCTCCTTGGCCTTGGCCTTCCGCTCCTCGAGCAAATCCTTGTAAGCCTGATCCGCATCATCTACCAAGGGGTGTGCAGCCAGCAGGATTTTCTCAGGCACCAGACCCTGGGATTGCACCAGCATGGTGACAGTCTCAGTGTCGTTTGCGATCATGCTCTTGTTGACGCTGATGGACACCTTCCCAGCGTCCCAGCTCGTTCCATCGCGGTTCAGCATCTCAGTGACAAAGGAGAAATGCTCTTTGAGCGCCGCTTTGAGCTTGGCAATCATGCGGTTGGCCTTGAGATCCAGAAGTGTGTACTGGAACTTAAGGGACACCCCAGACGGGGCATTGCCTAGCTTGTCCGGGGAGATATCCACGGCCATCCCGAACTCGTGGATGGCGTCCCGCAGCTCCTTCATCCAGTCGATGCGGCCCTTCATGTCCAGAGCGAGCTGTTTCATCTCGACATCGCCGCCCTGGCTGGTGATCGCCACTGCCTGGTTGATCTTCAAGCGCTTGGCAACAGCGCTGGCCAGGTCGCCACCGAAGCCCTGAATGACCGTCCAGAACTCGTTGAAATCCAGCAGGTTGTTGGTGCCCTTGCTGGAGATCAGGTCATTGGCATCTATTAGGCTCTTGTAGCGCTGCAGGTCGGTAGTGCGGTCACGGTTATTCGGGAGTTCAACGAACGGCAACCGGCCCCAGTTGCGGGCCTTGCGTCCGGTCTCCACCGGCGTCACGCCATCCTCGGCGGTCGTAGTGGTCACATCCCAGTAATGGGGGGCCGGATTGGCAGGAACATCGGGATCCAATTTAAACCCACCAGCGCCATCGCCAATGTAGTAGGTCACGTTCTGCGCTGTCCACCATTCGGCCCTGGTGACAATCTTCTCGGCGCCCGCCTCGTTCACGTGAATGGGATAGTGCCTGATGAACTCCACAAGCGTGCGCTGATACTCGGTGTCATAGATGGGCAAGCCCTCGGTGCGCGGGATCACCGCCTGCCGGAGCTGCCCCTTTCCGTCAATGTATTCATGGAGCCAGGCCACCCCGCCCCAACTAGCGGCGGTCTCCCAATCGGCTAGCATGTCACCAAACATCTCACCGGTGGTCTTGGCCAGCGCGTCCTGATAACGCTGCTCGTCATTACTGGCGCTGCCGTCATCACCGCGCTGTGCACCATCCACGAGTATGGAGGGCTCCCGGCCGGAGATATAGGCCACCTTCTGCTCCACATGGTTGTGGAAGAAGGGGTGCACCTCAAGGTGGTTGGAGCGATTAGGATTGATGAAGGTCTCGTTGATTTCCTTCCCGTCCGCATCGGTCGTGACCACTGTATCCTGCCGGAAATCGTGCATCAGGATATCGTGCTCGCCGCGGTAATACCGGGCCCCGATCTCGGCCTGCTTGTACTCCTCAGATGCCTTGTCCTTACGGATCAGGTCAGCCAGGATGGCCGCACTACCCATGGCCGAGCCGGCCGCAATGCGCGATTTGGCGATATCGTTCAGTGTGATATACATCAGATGACCCTCGCTTCCACCATGACGGATTCCAAGGCATACCGTAGGCCGTCCAGGTAATGATTGTCTCGGTCAACCGGCTCCGGCAGAACCTTGCCGTTCCGGTCTTCGCGGTATTTGTACTTTTTCAGCTCCAAGATGGTCTGTTTACAGGTCGGATCCACGATGATCTTCTGGCGCTGCAGCCACTTGATGCCGAACTCCAGAGAGCCGGGGCCCTTGACCGCCGGCACCGCCGTGATCCCAAAGTTGTTGAGCTCCTGGATGCTCTTGGGCTCGGAGCTGTCGCAGGTCAACACCTCGCGGCGGATGACCGGCTTGATCTGTTCGGCAATCAGATCGTTGGTGAGATCTGTACCGCCCCGCTCCTTGAAGATGTAGACCTCCTTCTTCGCCCGGCTGTAGCCCACGCGCACAAACGCCGCGGGGTCGGGGAAGAAACCGAAGTCCAGGCCGTTGTAGAACTGATGGGTGGCCTTCTCCACCTCGGTGAGGTCGCGGACTTCCCAGCTGGTGAAGATGAGATTACCCAGCACGCCCCAGCGGCCCAGGGTGTAGACCTCGTAGTAATACCGGTCTTTCTCGTTCTCCAGCTTGGCGATATCGTCGGCCGTGAGGAAGCGGTTGTCCTTGTATGTGGTGCGCCGAATCAGCAGTTCCTTCCCGTAATGGTAGTCCTTGGAATCGTCCCACACACCGGGGAAGAAGTTTTCATAGATCCAGTGATCCTGAAGGATCGGGTTAAACAGCAGCGTCACGCGCTTGACGGTGCTTTCATCACCGCCGCGCAAGCGTTTATTCAGCTGCTTGTAATCGTCATAATCGGCCTCAGTAGCCTCTTCGATCACAACATCGGTGAGCACGCCCTGGGCCGGGGTGATGGATTTGATCTTCTCCACATCGTCCAGGCCGCCAAAAAGGATCTGGCAACCCGTGGGCAGACAGGTGATGACCATGTCGGTCTTGTTGATGGAGAAGTAGGGCTCCAGGTCCATCCTGCTGATGCACTTCTTGATCTCGTTGAACGAAGAGTTGCGCAACGTGCGGCCAGTCTTGCGGCAGATCAGGTAATTTCGATCCCCGCGCAGGACATCGCGGACAGTGCGCTGACCAAGGATGGCGAAGGACTTGCCGGATGAGCTGCCGCCGAAGAATATCTGAGTCGGCTGCGTCGCGGTCAGGTGCTCAGCATAGGCCGGGTTCATCAGGCCCCGCCATACTGCATCGGGGATGAATGGGGCGTCGCCGGCGGCCATGGCCTTGGCTTCGGCGGCCACCTTCTGCCGCTCCAGCTCCAGCTTCTTGTTGTCGAACTCGACCTTGTGCTTGTCCATGGGGTTCAGCAGGAAAAAGCGCTCAAGGAATTCCAGGCTCTTCTGCCGGTCAGCCAGCTTCACACTGGCGCCATCCTTGCCCTGCTTCACTTCGGCTAGAACAAGCCCGTCCACTTGGTTGTGCTCCCGGAAGCGCACAGAGTTGACTTCTTTGGTCAGGGTTTTCTCTGTCTCTTCACCAGTTACGGGGTCCTTCTCTTTCACTGTGACCGGGCCAAACATCGACATCACCGGGACCGTCTCCCTGCCGAATGTCACAAACTGGGTGATGTCGGCAAAAGCGATGCGCATGTGCATCTCGACCACATCATCGCCATCGGCCAACATCGCAGCACGCTTGGCGACCTTGAGCCGTTTGATCTCCGCCTGCACCGCAGGCTTCTGCAACATCATGTATGCCGCCTGCTTTGCGGAGGCGTAGGTGCTATAC
>JAEYYW010000067.1 GCA_023428265.1 Bacillota bacterium
CTGGCGGATGGGCCCGGAAGGCGGCTCCTTCCACGCCTATGAAGACATTGACTGGGACGCAGACCGGACCAACGCCGCCTCCGGGCTGGACGGTGAGGAGAAAATAGTTTTCGATGCCTTGCTCAAGCGCGGCGCCACCTTCGCCCATGGGCTCGCGGGCCTTTTGGGCGGGTTGCCGCCCACGGAGTCGCTGCTGCGTCTTGCCGAGCAGGGCCTGGTCACTGCCGACAGCTTCGTGCCGGTGCGCCAGTGGGCAGACAGGGCCAGGCAGGAAAGCCTCCCGGTGCGCCAAAAGGTGAAATCACAGGTGATCGGGCTCACGACCGGCCGGTGGGAGATTGCCCGACCGGTGAAGGCGCTGCCCATCGAGCAGCAGCTGGAGCGGGCCTTTGCGCGGTCCTTCGTGTTGTGCCGCGAGACGGCGCAGGGCCTTGACTGGGCGCAAGCCGTATCGGCACTGCGCCTGTGGGAATACACAGGGCGCGCCCGGCGTGGCTACTTCATCGAAGGCATGTCCGGCATGCAGTTCATCCTGGACCGCGACTTTGCCGGCGTGATCGCCGCACTGGAGCAACCGGATGACCGGATCATCTGGCTGGCAGCCTCCGACCCGGCCCAACCCTGGGGCAAGCAGCTGGCCCACAAGCCGGACAGGGCATTTCTCAATGTGCCGGGCACGGCGGTGGCACTGCGCTGCGGCCAGCCGGTTACGGTGCTTGAGCAGCAGGGAAAAGTGCTCAAGGTGTTCGAGAAAGAATCACTGCCGGAGGCATTGAGGGCATTTGTGCAGGACTATAACAGCCGCAGAGTCTTCTCCGCCCTGCGCAGGCTCACGGTGCGGCAGTATCCGGCGGAAGCGGCAGCCGCGCTCCGGGTAGCCGGTTTTGAGAGCGAGATGCAGGATTTCACACTGTATCGGAACTTGTAGTCAGTCTCCGCACCCGATCATGCCAAAACTCAATGACGGGAGTTTCCATTTTCCGGTATAACAACTCCGCCGCGCGCAAGAATAATTGCCGATGCTGTTGCGCGGAGGGAAGATATGAAGAAGGCTGTGGTATGGGTCATCATGCTGGTGTTTGCGTTGGGGCTGTGCGTTGGCTTGTATTGGAACAAATCACAGGCCATCCAGACAGACACCGCCGCGGTGCATGAATTCTCCACATTCATAGAAGGAGCAGGCGCCGTGCAGGCACCCACGCAAATGGTGGTAACCCCGATGGCCGGCACGGTGAAAAGCGTGCCTGTGAAGGAGGGCCAGTTTGTAGATTTGGGCAGCCCGGTGTTGCAGATGGACGACAGCCTTCTGGCGCTGCAATATCAGGAGGCGCTGCTGGCACTCAATGCCCAGAAAAAAATCTGGATCAAGCAAAACGGCGCGCTGAGCCGGAGCCAACAGGAGGCCGCGATGCTCGCGGCCCAGCAGACCGGCTACGGCCTGGAGCAATTCAATGCCGCGGCGACCGGCCAGGACACTGCGGAAATCAGCCCGGAGCAGGTGGATCTGGCCCGCGTGAAGGTGCAGCAGGCCGACAGGCTCATGGAGGATGCCACGGTGCGCAGCGCCCTTTCCGGCATGGTGCTGGAGGTGAACGTGCGGCCCGGAGAGTTGGTCACGGCAGGCATGCAGGCGGCCATCATTGCCTCGATGGACCAGGCGGAGATTGAGTCGGTGTTTGCCGACCAGGACGCTGCCGGCATCACACCCGGCATGGAGGTGGAGCTTTATGGCGGCTGCCTGGGCAGCGCCACCTGCACCGGCATTGTGACCGAAACGGAGCCAATGGCCAAAAGCCAGCAGGCGCAAACCGGCCCGAAGAGCATGGCCGTGGTTAGGATCAAGCCTGAAACCACTGCGCTGTTCAACCGCCTCGGTGCTGCGGTGGAGCTGCGCGTGATCACCGGCAGAAAAACCGCTGTGGGGGTGCCCATAGAGGCGCTGGCGCAGGACTCCTCCGGGCTGTTTGTCTATGTGATCCGAAACGGCCGGGCATATCGCACACAGGTGGAAGTGGGCGTGCTTGACGAGACCCACGCGGAAGTGAAATCCGGCATCAAAGCCGGCGACGTGCTGGCGCTGAACCCCACCGATCTGCGCAATGGCGAGCGGGTGAGCGCATCATGACCGCCCGGTTTCTGATCGACACGCTGAACGCCGTGCTGCATGGCCTCAGGGCCACGCGCCTGAGGACGGCGCTGGCCGTGCTGGGCGTGAGCTTCGGCGTGGCTGCCGTGATGGCGGTGCTTTCCATCGGCCAGGGCGGTGAGGAGCGGGTGCGGATGGAGCTCAACGACATCGGGATCAACCGCGCCTGGATTTATCCGGACAAGGAGGCCAGCCGGGCCCTCAAGCTGGACGACGCATCATGGCTTGGCGAGCGGGTGCAGGGCGCCGTGATCTCCGCGTTGTCTGAGCGCAACGCGGAGATCAGCAATGGCTCGGTCAAGGTCTCCAGCAAGGCTGTTGGCTGCGAATGGCAGCTGCCGCAAATGGAAAACACCGAGTTTGTCTCCGGCAGGTTTTTCACCAATTGGGAAGAGGAGAGCGCAAGGCCCGTGGCGGTGCTGGAATCGCGGCTGGCAAAAAAGCTTTACGGCACGCTGGACCCGGTGGGCCAGACGATCCTGGTGGATGGCCGCCGGTGCACGGTGGTGGGCGTGGTGGCCAAGCGCAACATCCTCTACAACGAGGGCTGCTGCTATGTGCCGATCACCACATTCAACAGCTGGTATGGCGAGGCCACCGTGGATGAAATATCCATTTCCGCCCATTCCCCCTCCGAGCTCAGGGCAATCCGCCTGAAGGCATCGATGCTGCTGGAGTCGCGCATGGGCGACGTGAAGCTGGTCACGCTCGATGGCGAGACAAAGGTGGCGGACAATGTGCTCAACACCTTCCGCACGGTGATTCTCTGCGTGGCGGTGGTGGCACTGCTCGTGGGCGGCATCGGCATTATGAACATGATGTATATGTCGGTGAATGAGCGGGTGCGCGAAATCGGCATCCGCAAGTCATTGGGCGCACGCCGCAACCAGATCATGCTGCAGTTTTTGCTGGAAGCGCTGCTGCTGGCGCTGGCCGGCGGCGTGCTGGGCCTTGTTTGCGGCGTGCTGCTGAGCCTTGCAGCAAGCGCCCTGGCAGAGGTGCCGTTTGTGATCCCGCTTTATGCGCCGCTCATTGGCACGGGCTTCTCCGCGGCGGTGGGTTTGGCCTTCGGCGTGTTCCCGGCGATGAAGGCAGCAAACATGAGCCCGGTGGAAGCTTTGAGAAGCGAGGCGTGAGGCTGCTGTCGGAATCGAACAAAATAGTATGTTTCACAGTTGTATTGTTTCAATAACAGCTTTATACTGTATTTCAGCTTTACAAAACAGTCAAAGCCGAAACGTTTTTGGTTCTGCAACCGGTGAAACTGACACCATATTGCCAGATAATGGCACACCCCACTGGATGGTCCGTCTAATTTTAACCCCTTCTTTTTTGTATATATCGCACATAGCTATTTCTCAGATTGTTAATTATAATTAACGCATACAGGAATGTGTCGTCTGCTCGCCATAGCACGTGGCACATAAGGAGGTAGAAGCATGGCAAACGTCTCTCTGAGGAAGATCTACAAGGTTTACGCCGGGGGCGTCCAGGCAGTCAGCGATTTCAACCTTGATATCGAAGACAAGGAGTTTATCGTTCTGGTTGGTCCGTCCGGTTGCGGCAAAACGACTACGTTGCGCATGGTGGCAGGCCTTGAGGAGATTTCCGACGGCGAGCTGTACATCGGTGACAAACTGATGAACGATGTTGCCCCCAAGGATCGCGACATCGCGATGGTGTTCCAGAACTACGCCCTCTATCCCCATATGACCGTGTATGACAATATGGCGTTCGGCCTCAAGCTCCGCCGCATGCCCAAAGCGGAGATCGACCGCAGGGTCAAGGAAGCCGCCAAGACACTGGGCATTGACCATCTGCTCACCCGCCGCCCCAAGGCTCTGTCCGGCGGCCAGCGCCAGCGCGTTGCCCTCGGCCGCGCCATCGTGCGTGAGCCCAAGGTCTTCCTGATGGACGAACCGCTGTCCAACCTGGACGCCAAGCTGCGCGTGCAGATGCGCGCGGAGATCATCCGCCTGCACCAGCGCCTGCAGACCACGTTCATCTACGTGACCCACGACCAGACAGAGGCCATGACCATGGCCAGCCGTATCGCGGTGATGAACAAGGGCCTGCTGCAGCAGCTCGACAC
>JAEYYW010000155.1 GCA_023428265.1 Bacillota bacterium
CGGCAAGGCCTGTTTCGGCCAGGTCGATCATGCCGCCCTCTTTCATGCGGGGCGACAGCGTGTCGCGCAGCGCCTTGGGCTCCTCGTGGATCTCCTTGAGCATGAAATGGTTGTAGCCGCCTTTTTCAGCGGCGGAGACGTCCCAATGCACATGGAAGATCTCGCGGTTCACCGGCGCGCCGTACTCATCCCAAATCTCAATGGAGTGATCGGTGACACGGGCGACCTCACGGTCTTCCAGCAGATAGATCTCGCGGGTGTAAGAAAGGATTGCCGGGATGTCGCTGGCAATGAAGTTTTCCCCATCGCCCAGGCCCAGGATCAGCGGGCTGTCCTTACGGGCGGCGATGAGCTCGCCGGGGTGCTTGGCGCTGGTCACGGCGATGGCGTAGCTGCCTTGCACGCGAGCCAGCGCCTGCTGCACCGCCTCCAGAAGGTTGCCCTTGTAATGGTAATCCACCAGCTGCACGAGCACCTCGGTGTCTGTCTGCGAGGCAAACACATAGCCCCGCTCGATCAGCCACTCCTTCAGACGCATGTAGTTTTCGATGATGCCGTTATGCACCAGCGCGATGTCGCCTGAACGATTGGTATGGGGATGGGAGTTGACGTCGCTGGGCTCGCCATGGGTGGCCCAGCGGGTGTGGCCGATGCCCACGGAGCCATGCACCGGGCTTTGCGCCAGATTTGATTCCAGCACCGAAAGGCGGCCCTTCTTCTTGCGGACGACCAGGTTCTGACCGTCATACACGGCCACGCCGGCGCTGTCATAGCCGCGATATTCCAGCTTGCTCAGGCCGTCAATGAGCACAGGGGTGGCCTGCTTGGGGCCGATATAACCAATAATCCCACACATATGATATTCCTCCACATATTCATATTTTGTGCAACAAAAAAGAGCGCTAAACGCGCTCTGATCGAAGGGTCGATAAACAAACCCTCGCCACAGGGAGAACGGCTGTGCACAAACAGCGCGCTCCGCCTGCCGGCCTTGCGTCCTGATCGCCCGCTGCTGGTTGTCCCGCCCGTCGCCGAGCGGCTTTCAGCATGCTTTGTCGGATGGCGATGCCTCCGCGGGGAAACCCGCCGAACATTTCGAATAACCCCGTCCTCGTCAAAACGGCTCACAGTGCTTCGCTGTGGTCATCCGTTTTCCGGCGCTTTATTCAGTTGTGGGCCGTGCCGAACGTCACATCAACTCCTTTCCAGAATCAATACTATCTTCCCCTCCCACAATCCCATAGGGGAGGGGGTTGGGGGGTGAGGGTTATGGGGCTGGTACAGAGCCCCGCCCCTACATTGGCATTCTACCCCAGTCTCTGCCGGATCAGCTCCGCCAGCGCGTGGGCGTCTCGTTTCACTTTGTGTTCATCTGCCCCTTCCACCATCACGCGGATCAAAGGCTCGGTGCCGGAGGCGCGCACCAGCACCCTGCCCCGGCCGGCATAACTTTCCTCAATCTCCTTGATAAGATCGGCGATGGCGGCATCGGCCTTGAAAAGCTCCTTGCCCTCGTTGCTGGCAAGAGTCACGTTCTTCAGCACCTGGGGGTAAATGTCCATCACCCGCTTGCACTGGCAGAGCGGCTTGCCGCTGCGCTTGACGGCGGAGAGCAGACGCACCGCGCTCACCAGGCCGTCGCCGGTGGTGTTGTCGGAGAGGAAAATCACATGGCCGGACTGCTCGCCGCCGATGCTGTAGCCCTGCTCCAGCATGCGCTCCAGCACATAGCGGTCACCCACGCCGGTCACGGAAACGCCGATGCCGGCGTTTTCCATCGCCACCCGCAGGCCCAGGTTGCTCATCACCGTCATCACCAGCGTGTTGCCGGAGAGCAGACCCCGCTCCTTCATGTCCAACGCGCAGATAGCCATGATCCGGTCGCCGTCAATCAGATCGCCGTCGCCGTCGACGGCAAGCATGCGGTCAGCATCACCGTCAAAGGCGAAGCCGATGTCGGCGCCGGTGTCGCGCACAATCCTCTGGATGTGCTCGGTGTGGGTGGAACCGCAGCCGTCGTTGATGTTGCAGCCGTCGGGCTCGTCATACAGCGAGAGCACCTTGGCGCCCAACTCGCGAAACAGCCTGGGCGCAATGTGGTGTGCGGCACCGTTGGCGCAATCCAGCACCACCTGCACGCCTTTCACGCTCACGTCCATCAGGGACTTCAGAAAATCGATATAATCGTCTTCCGCGCGCTCCACATGCTGGATCGTGCCCATATCGGCACCGGATGCCTTGGGCAGTTCGTCCACCTTCTCGCGGATGAGCTCCTCAATGCGGTCTTCCACGGCGTCGGGCAGCTTCAGGCCGTTACCATCGAAAAACTTGATGCCGTTATATTCCATCGGGTTGTGGGATGCGGAAATCACCACACCGGCATCACAGCCGTATTTACGGGTGAGCCAAGCCACAGCCGGCGTGGGCATAATGCCCACAGACAGCACATCCGCCCCCACCGAGCAGATGCCCGAGGAAAGCGCAGCCTCCAGCATCTGGCCGGAGATTCGGGTATCACGACCGACCAATATCCTGGGGCGCTTGTTGCCCAGGCTTAACAGATATGCACCGGCGCGGCCCAGATCATAGGCCAGCACAGCATCCAACTCGGTTCCGGCCACACCGCGCACACCATCGGTGCCGAACAATCTCGCCAAACGAGATTCCCCCTGCTATTTGATTGTTGGATTCTACCATATTATGCTCATGAAGGCAAATTGGTATAGTCCATGTTGGACGAAAATTCACCGTTCGTTCATATTCGACAGGATTTAACAGACCTATGTGCCCTCTTCACAGCATCAGCAACACGCTTGGCCTACATCCGAAGGCACGCATCCAACGCGAGACCGAGCACGAACTCCCTGATCTCAACCCTGCTGGTGAAGCTGCGGCTATCCCAGACATCTCCGCCCAGGTTGTCTCCCGCATATAGGATCTGGCCAAATTCCACATTGTTAAACTGAGACGCGGCCATATAGGCGGAGGCCTCCATCTCCACCGTGACGCATCCCTCCTCTTTGCGCTTGCGAATTTTTGCTGCAGTCTCCCGATAGAATGCGTCTGTCGTCCATGTCTTTGCTTTGATGAACGGCACGCTGCGCTCCAGCAGCACCTTCTCAATGGCATCTATGGCCCTTGGGTCGGCCTGTATCTCCCTCGATGGCTTGACATAGTGGTATGAGGTGCCCTCATCGCGGACAGCCGCTGTGGGAATGATCAGATGCCCTACGGCGATCTCCTTCTGCAGCACACCGCAGCCGCCGCAAGCGATGAACTTCCTGCACCCAAAGGCGGTGAGCTCCTCAATTTGCGCGGCGGCGATTGGTGCGCCCACACCAGCCTGCATCAGCGCCAACTTCTCACCCCGGTAATCCAACTCATACAGCGGGAATTCATTGGATTCGGACTTGAACTGGGCGGCGATCCTGAATGGATGGTCCTTCAATATCCTTTCAATCGCCTCAGTGAAGAAGCACAACACACACCGCTCCGACACATCAACCGGCTGGATGACGTTTTCTGGCCTGATGTAGGCGGAGTGGTCTTCGTCAAACTCCAATATGGGAAACTCGCTCATCATATATGGCCCCCCTCGGGATTGATCAGGAGATCAGCTGCCAGCGCACGCCAAACCGGTCTTCCACCGACGCATACATGGGGCTGAAAAATTGGGGACCAAGCTCCACAACCACCTTGCCGCCCTTTTTCAACCCATGAAACGCATGCGACACCGCGTCAGGCGAATCCAGAAAGACGTTGAGTACGATCATGTTGCCGGCGACAACAGCATCTCCGGAATCGCTCATGTTGACCCTGGAGCCGCAGATTGTCAATTCCGCATGCATCACCATGTCCTTATTTTCCTCTGTAACAGGAAAGCCCGGATTAGGAGGGGCGTCTCGGTAGTAATCCACATGGACATCGGTGACCGGAAAAACCGTTTGGTATAAAGCGATGGCTTCGGCGCAGGTGCCGGGATAATGGATGGCTGGTGCGATCATAACAGGACTCCTTTATCACAAGTTGAACCGTTGTTTCGACCATTATAGCATAACAAAGATGCATACAGTCGTTTGTTACTTGAGGCATGCAGCAAATTAGATGCCAGACAGGATGGCACGCAGTATGAAACACCGACAAATCATGTTTTGATTCCTATAATTCAAATGTTATACTAGTCCACAACCAACCTCAGAGAAATGGATGAATATGAAAAAAGCTCTGAAAGCCGCCTTCCCCTGCACGCTGCCGGTCATGGCCGGCTACCTGTTTTGCGGGTTTGCATTCGGCGTGCTGTTTCGCCAGACAGGCCAGCACCCGCTGCTGGCCACGCTGATGAGCGTGTGCGTGTATGCCGGCTCCATGCAGTTTTTCGCCGTCAAATTCATGGACGGCAGCTTCGGCCTGCTCTCCGTCGCATTGCTGACAATTTTAATCAACGCCAGGCACATGTTTTACGGCATTCCGTTTGTCCGGGAATTCCGCAGGATGGGCAAACGAATGCCCTATATGGTGTTTTCGCTGACCGATGAGACATTCTCGCTGCTGTGCGGCGCCAAAGCGCCAAACGGTGTGGACCACCTGCAGTTCATGTTTTGGATCGCGGTGCTGGACCAGTGCTACTGGGTGGCCGGCACCACGCTGGGGGCGCTGCTCGGGCCGGTGCTGCCTTTTGACACCAAGGGCATTGAATTTGCGCTGACGGCGCTGTTTCTGGTCATCTTCGTGGAGCAATGGCGAGGATCACCCACCAAGCTGCCGGCGCTGGCCGGGCTGCTGCTGAGCGTTGCATCTCTTGTGATCTTTGGTGCCAAGGATTTCATCCTGCCGGCGATGGCGATGATCGCCATCATGCTGATGGCGATCAAAAGGCCGGTGGAACGCAAACTGGAGGAAACCAAACCGGAGGAGGTGGCAAAACCATGCCAGGCGCAGGATACGCTCTGATTGTGATCGCGGTGGTGGCTGCCGTCACCGTGTTCATCCGGGCAACCCCGTTTTTGTTCTTTGGCGGCAACAAGCCGGTGCCGCGGCTTGTGACCTACTTGGGCCGGGCGCTGCCCCCGGCGGTGATCGCGATGCTGGTGGTTTATTGCTTTCAAGACGTCGCCCCGGCATCCTGGCCCCACGGATTGCCGGAGCTCCTCGCGGCGGCCGTCGTGGTCGGGTTGCAGGCATGGAAGAAAAACAGCATCCTGAGCATCTTTGCGGGCACCGCGGTGTATATGCTGCTGGTGCAGGCGGTGTTTGCCTGATTGGCCTATAGAACCAGCTCCATCATCGCCGCCATCGCCCCGCACCGGCCTTGCTCCCTGCGATGAGAATAAAAAGTCTCCGTGTCACAGGCCGTGCACAGGCCGGCCACGGCAACGCGGCTTTCCGGCACACCGGCTTCCGCAAGCTGCCTTGCGTTGCAGCGCCACAAATCCACCCTGGCCTGCCCGCCCGCGCGGTCCACCAGCCCCCAGCCGGGGAACTCTGCTTCAAACCGGTCGGCAACATCCTCGCCCACCGCAAAGCAGCATGGGCCGATGGACGGCCCCACAGCCGCCAGGCAATCCTGCGGGCGTGTGCCATATGCCTCTGCCATGCGCCTGAGCGCTTCCTGCGCAATGCGCCCGGCAGTGCCCCGCCAGCCGGCATGCACAAGGGCAATGGCCTTATGTGCTGTGTCCAGCAGATACACCGGCACGCAGTCGGCGCTGTGTTTGACCAGCGCCACACCGGGCCGGTTGGTCATCAGAGCGTCGGCTTCCACACTGGGAGTGTTGTCAAACACACCTCTGCCGATTTCCCCATCGCCCACCTCATGCACGTAAACGCCGTGGGTCTGGATTGATACGGCAAGCCCATCCACCGAAAACCCGGCGGCACGGCAGATGCGGCGGTAGTTCTCCCGCACGTTTTCCACGGTGTCGCGGCGCTTGGTGGAAAAGTTCATCGTGGCCGTCTCGCCGGTGCTTACCCCGCCAATCCTGGTGGTGAACGCGGCGCGCACCAAGCCGGTTTGCTCCAAAAAAGAAACGGCGTAATACTTCACGCCGTCCCGCTCGCACAATGTAAAACCGCCAAAACTCATCCGTTACTCCAATAACAGCTTGTTGAGCTCATCCCGGAACGTGTTGATGTCCTTGAACTGGCGATAGACCGAAGCAAAGCGCACATAGGCCACCTGATCCAGCTCCTTCAGGCCTTCCATCACCAGCTCGCCCAGCGCCTCGGTGGAAATCTCCTGCTCCAGGGAGTTGTATACCTTCTTTTCAATGGCTGAAACGAGGTTGTCAATGTCCTTGATGGCCACGGGCCGCTTCTCGCACGCCTTTATGATGCCCTTTTTGACCTTTTCAATGTCAAACGGCTCGCGGCGGCCATCCTTCTTCACAACCAGAATCACAGGGTTCTCAATCTTTTCATAAGTGGTGAAGCGCTTGCCGCAGCCCACGCACTCCCTCCTGCGCCGGATGGCCCACCCATCCTCAGTGGGGCGGGAATCCACGACTTTGCTGTCCACGTGGTTGCAGAACATACAGCGCATATCAAAGGCCTCCCCCATGTGTTCTTTTGCAGCTTATGATACCATATATTGTAATACCATGTCCATTTGTTGCGCAACATGTATTTTTCATTTCGAGATATGGGCACGACGAAAACCGGCGACGGATGCTGCCCGCCGCCGGCAGCAGGCTTGCTCAGCCCTGCCGCCCCTCCTGCGAGGAATCGGCGCCGGCTTCGTTGATGCGCACAAGGATCACGTCTTCGCCGATCTTCACAATGCACTCCCAGGGGATCACCACATCGGCGCGGGTGCCCCGGAATAGATTCATCACATTGAACGGCCCTGGCACGGCGATGGAGCTGATGCGGCCGTCGGGGCTGAAGTTCATGTCCACAATGGTGCCCAGACGGCGGCCGTTGTTGATGTTGATCACGTCTTTCTGGCGGATGTCGGAAGAGTTGGACATGGCGCGCACCCCCTCCATCCAGTTTATGACCTATGCCGCGCGGTTATAACGGGGCAAACGAAAAGGGCCCCCGCCTGGCGGGAGCCCCTGCGCAAACCCTGTTACTTCACGGCGACCTGAAGCACCTGCACGGCGCTCTTGTCACCGTCTTCGCTGACGGCCCACACAGACACCTTGTAGGTGCCCCTGGGCGCGTCAAAGGGCACCATGAAATTGAGCACAAACCTGTTGTCGCTCTCTTTCTTGAAGCTCTGCCGGATGCCATAGGCATCCACGGAGAAAATCACACTGCGCACCGGCGCCGTGTTTTCCGATACTTCGGCTGCGGCCTTGATCATGGAGCCAGGGCTCGTTTCCGTGGGGAAATTCTGAAAAGTGAGCGTGCACGAAAAATCTGCCATATCGCACCTCCATGCTTACCATAATGGCAATATTTTACAGCGGCCGCATATCCCCGTCAATCACCACCGGCAAAACCGCTGTTCAGGCCAAAAAAGCGGCCCCTTCGGGCCGCCTTTGGTTCATCGTCTGTTTTGAATGAGCGCCGTGATGCGCTCCACGGGGTTCAGCAGGTTGCTGATCGACGTGTCGCGGTTCAGCGTGTCCACGATGTAAGCGATGTATTTGGACATATCCACTTCCTGATACCAGGCCCTCTTCAGCAGCTCCGGGCTGCGATAGATCAGGTTTGTGGTGAACACCTTGGTGATCGAACCCTTGGCGTAGGCGTCGTCAAAATTGGCAAGCCCCTCGCAGAACAGGCCAAACGTGGAAAACACAAAGACCCGGCGGGCATTCCGCTCGCGGAGCTGGTTGGCAAGATCAAGGATCGAGTCGCCGGAAGAGATCATGTCGTCCACAATGATCACGTCCTTCCCCTCCACCGAGTTGCCCAGGTATTCATGGGCCTCAATGGGGTTGCGGCCGTTCACGATCACAGAATAGTTGCGGCGCTTGTAGAACATGCCCAGATCCACACCCAGCACCGAGGAATAGTAGATGGAGCGGGACATGCCGCCCTCATCGGGAGAGACGATCATCAGGTTGTCACGGTTGATGCGGATATCCGGCACATGGCGCACCAGTGCCTTGAGCATCTGATAGGCAGGCTTCACATCTTCAAACCCGTTGAGCGGGATGGCGTTTTGTATGCGGGGGTCATGGGCGTCAAACGTGATGATGTTTTCCACACCCATATGCACCAGCTCCTGCAGCGCCAGCGCGCAGTCCAGCGACTCGCGGGAGGAGCGCTTGTGCTGCCGGCCCTCATAAAGCATCGGCATGATCACGTTGATGCGCTTGGCTTTGCCGCCGCAGGCGGCGATCACACGCTTGAGATCCTGGAAATGATCGTCGGGGCTCATCGGCACGGTCATGTCATACATGCGGTATGTCACGCCGTAGTTGAACATGTCGCTGATAATGAAAAGGTCGTAACCGCGGATTGTGTGCTTGATCAGGCCCTTGGCCTCACCGCTGCCAAACCGGGGGCAGATCGTCGGGATCAAGAAACCCTTGCGGCCACTGCCGTTCTGAGAAGGTGCAACACCCCGCCACTCGCACAGGTAACTGTTGACTCGCTGTGACAACCCTTCGCATCCAGCCATACCAATCACGCCCAGGTGATCGGACATGAAGGCCTTTACTGCATCCGTCATTGGTGCACTCCTCCGTCATCCCTGATTCGGCAAGCCACGAAAATTATACAGGATACGACAGTCTTTCTCAAGAAACGCAGCGCATATTGCTTTATGCATTATTTGCATAGAACGGTCAAATCTCACAGCAAAACCCACAAAGAGAAGTAGATTGAATACTTCCGTTTCCTTTTGCTTGTTTTTGTATTGCTCTTTTGCGTATGTTCCGAAGTAATGCTTTATGAACCTTGGTCATTGCTGTAATATGAGCATGTCTCCGGAAAGCAGACTGCAATCTTCGGC
Source organism: Bacillota bacterium (assembly GCA_023428265.1). GTDB lineage: Bacteria > Bacillota > Clostridia > Christensenellales > UMGS416 > JAEYRA01. The sequence goes on from JAEYYW010000155.1 coordinate 8,906, forward strand.
ATCGCCCCGAAAGCGGAAGGCCGGATGCGCACCGATCCGGAGTGTGCCAGCAAATCAAATCTATGGAATTAATGAATAAAAACACTTGCCAACAGCCCCGCGTGATGATAAAATAGCTTTTGCTTTGCAATGAGACTCCATGAAGGAGGTGTAATACATGGCATACAAATGTCAGTTCTGTGAGAAGAAAAGCGTTCACGGCAACAGCGTCAGCCATTCCCATATCGCTACGAAGCGCACATGGAAACCCAACATCCAGCGTGTCCGGGCTATTGTGAATGGCGCGCCCCAGCGCGTTTATGTCTGCACTCGCTGCCTGCGCTCCGGCAAGGTTCAGCGCAACGTCTCCATCTGAAGTTTCGCACGCAGACTCAAGCGCCGCCCCATCAAAGGGGCGGCGCTTTTTCATGCCCTCTCAGCAGCGGGTAAGAATGACCCCCACAATCACAAACACCAGGCCCACAATGGCCAGCCATATGTACAGGGGCACAAATGTAAGCAACAGAATCAGCCCCAGCGCGATCAGCGCCCAACCCAGCAGGCGCTTGTAGGGCCAGCAGACTTTTCCAAACGGTCTGAACACGTTGCCCACCCCCGATAATCAGATATTCCATCATACGCTTGCCGGTGGCCTATTGACACAACGGGCATGGGCCAGTTTCGTCTGCGATTCAAAGGCACTGGCTACACTTTCAGATCCCTTCGGCGGAAGGTCACATAGGCTGCGAGCAGGAACAATGCCGTGAGAGCAATCGAAAGCACAACAAACCACGGCTCCAGGCCGGCGCCGGCGCCGATGATTTTCTTCGGGTCGAAGTATTCAAACGGTGTGAATGACATCAGCCAGTCCAGGCTCCCGTGTATCACCGCTTTCCCGGTGGCGGCGTCGAAGCCCGGCGTGCGGTTGACGGTAATGGCGATGGAAAGCAAATAGGTCGCCAGCATCGCACCGGTGGCAATGCCGGCGGACGCCTTGGGCCTTTTCAACACGGCGGCTGCCGCAAAGCCAAGAGACAAAAACACAAGCTGCACCAGCAGGAAGCCCAGCATCTGCGTGGCGATGGCGCCGCCGGCATCCTCCGTGGGGCCGAACTGCGCCACAAGCCCGGCAGAAGCGCCCCAGGTGACGGCAAACAGCACCAACACACAGGTGAGAGCCGCAAGCAGCTTGGCCGTCATAATCTCCGCCCTTGCAGCCGGCTTGGCATAGAGGAACTCCGACGTCCTGTCGCGCTCCTCCTTGCCGAGGATCACCGCGCCTAGCATTGCCGCGTGGATTGCTGCCATCAGCATCAGATACGGCACAACCATCCCCCAAAAGCCGCTGGCCTTCTGGAAGTCCAGTTGGCCCACGCCAAGCATCGCCTGCAGCGCCACCGGGAGCCCGCTCATGATGTCTCCGGCGGCAGTGCCCGACCCAGGACCGGCCAGCGCCGCATATTTACCCATGGAAGCTGCGATGAACAGGAATATGCCGAGGCTCCAGAGAATGAGGGATCGTAGGTTTGCACGTAACTCCCTGCGATATATATTCATGTTGTTCACTCCTCGCTTAACAAGCCTTCGGCCAGCTTCCATAATTTCGCCCGGGCCTCGTTGTCATACACTGCCCGGTTGGCCTTCACTTCACGCAGCTTCTCATCAAAATAGAAGCCCTGCCTTTTATCACCGACAGCCAGTTCCGTATACACCTGGGCCATAACATCAGGAGAGATAGAAAACTTGCTTTTCAAACCATACATCCACTTCATCACTGGAGAGATGTTGGAATATCTGGCGATGTCCACCTTTACATTGGTTACCCGTATGCAGTATACGGACACCCGCGATCCGACCAGCCGTTCTCTCAACTGCTAAGATAGCATCAATAATCCCAGCTTTGTTTGATAATAAGTCTTCGCTGGAGAGTAATCCTTACTCCCTCCGACATTGTCAAAGTTGAAGGCTAGATTCGGATAAAGCGCCAACCCTTGTGAAGAGATGTTGATGATTCTGCCGTCGTCTGATTGCTGAAGTAGTGGCAGCAAGCCCTGTGCCAGAGCAAACGGAGCCAGAAGGTTTGTCGCAAACTGGGTTTCTATGCCTTCGGGAGTGATGAAAGGAACCCTCCGGCTCAGGTCAAAATCAGCGGCATTGTTTATCAACACGTCCAAAGACTGAAATCTATCCGTATACTCTTTGACAAACCGCTTCACTTCTACCATCAAGGACAAGTCAACTTTCATGGCTGTGATATTGGGGTTGCCTGTGGATGCAATAATCTCCTCGCTCGTCTTTTTCGCTTGCTCCATGTTTCTGCAGGCCAGCACCACCGAATATCCCTTGCTGGCAATTTGGAAAGCGGCACTCCTGCCAATGCCGGAGTTACCGCCAGTGATGATACAACGCTTCATCTTTCAACCCTCCTCTTGAAATATAGCTGCTACGCAGCGTGGATGTCTTTTCTGGCATACAGCAGATAGCTGGCGGCGATTGCCAGCGCTACGATCGCCGCGCCGACGATTACATAGGACGGTTCGTAGGCCGATTCGTTCAGGATCCTGACCGAGTCGAAATATTTGAACGGAGACAGATAGTACAGGTCCTTAACATCCAGCGTGGACGCAACAGTGCCGATCACAAAGAAGCCGAACACGGTGCTCAGCGATACCGGCAGCACGGACTTGATCCTGGGGATGACCACAGCCATGATGAACCCCATCGCTGTGAAGATCATCTGGATAAAGAAGAACGACAGCGACATCATCAGAAACGGCGTATAGTTGAAGTCGCGGTTCTTGACAGCCATCGCGACGGCAGTGGCCACGGCGAGGTAGAGCGCGCTGGTGACGGCGATGCAGGTGAACACGGCCAGCAGCTTTGCGGTGATGACCTTCCGGCGGGTAACCGGCTTTGTGAGCAGGAAATCCGCTGTCTTGCCGGTGGTCTCCTTTGCAATCACCGAAATGCCCAGGTTCATCCCCTGCACCGCGCCGCACAGCGCCAGGAACGTAACAATGAAAGAATAAAACCCCGGCACCGTGCCAATCTGGTGGACGTCAAAGCCAAAGGCATCCTGGATCGCCTTTAGGTAGCGCTCAAACACCTTGGCAACCTCTTCGACATTGGCGGCGAATGCCGGAAACATCGAGAAGAGAAACACCGTGGCGGCACACAACGCCACAATCCAGATTATCGTGTTCTTCCGATAGGAGCGAAGCTCGTGCAGATAGATGTTCATTGCCTGGCCCCTCCTACCGGTAGTAGTGCAGGAAGATCTCTTCCAGGTCCGGCTCGCTGATGGAGACATTGGCAAGCTCCATCGCAGAAAGCTTTCGCACAATCGTGTTCACATTGCCCCGGAAAATAAAGCTTACTGATGTGCCCTTCACATCCAGGTTTGTGATCCCATCAAAGGCAAAAGCTGCCCTGTCGGCGGAAGCCGCTGTTTCCAGAGAGATCTTCTTGTAGCTGTTTTCCTTGAGGGCGCTGATCGTGTCGATGCCGATGATGCGGCCCTCCTTGATGATTGCCACACGGCCGCACATCTTCTGCACTTCGCTCAGAATGTGTGACGAAAACAGGATTGTTGCGCCCTTCCTGTTTTCCTCCCGCAGCAGCTCGAAAAACCTTTGCTGCATCAGCGGATCCAGGCCGGTGCTGGGCTCATCCAGTATGATCAGCTTCGGCTCGTGGATCAGGCCCTGGATGATCCCCACCTTTTTCTTGTTGCCAAAGCTCAGGTCGTCGATTTTGCGCTTCAGGTCCAGATCCAGCGCTGCTGCCAGCTCCTGGATGCGGGCTGTGCAGTCCTTTTTGTAAAAGCTCGCCGAATACTTCAAAAGGTCCATCACGCGCATGCCGTCGTAGTAGAACACCTCGCTGGGCAGGTATCCCACATCACGGGCGATCTCTTTGGCGTCGCGGATGCAGTCACGGCCAAAGATCGTTGCGTTGCCGGAGGTGGGATGGATCAACGCCAGCAATGTGCGGATCGTCGTGGACTTGCCGGAGCCGTTGGGGCCAATGAAGCCGAAGATTTCGCCCTGCTCCACCGTAAAGCTCACATCCTCGATGCCCCTGGACTTGCCGTAATACTTTTTCAGGCCTTTGATCTCAATGACGCCCATGGAAACACCCTCCCGCTCTTCATTGATAAAAACTCTCCCTCAAAAACTCCATGTATCGCTCGGCTTCAAGAAGCATCCTGTCATAATCCACCGTGCCTCCGGCCAGCTTGGTTTTGTTCAAAAAGTCGTTGGCAAAGCCCTCAAACACCCACATCACCGTTGTGATGATGAGCCCCCGGTCCAAATCGCCGCGAAAGGGGCTGTAGTCGATGTTGTGGAAAATCCTCTCGGTGCTGTTTTGCAGCAACTCCCGCCCGCAGTCCCTGATCTCTGCCAGCACCTCCGCCGATTGCTCCAGATAGGCGCTTTGCGTGAACTCAAACAGATCCGGAAACCGCCGGATCAACCCGAACTTGATGCGCTGGACATCGCGGATGCGGCAGAAAAAGTCAGTCTGGGCCACGTCAACCCCCTCGAAAACCTCCCTGGCAAAGAGCTCGACACAATATCGATACAGATACAGATAAAGCTTCTTCTTGCTTTTGAAGTAATGAAACAGCAACCCCTTGGCAATGCCCGCGTTTTCCACGATCCGGTTTGTGGAGGCGTGGTCATAGCCTTTGGCCGCAAATTCCTTCATCGCGGCATTGAGGATCCGCTGCCGCTTGTCTTCCTCCAGGTTTTCAAACTTGGAATACAAAACGCCACCTCTTGATTTCCATGATCATTACGGGCCGATTGTAGCACTCTTGACCAGGGTGGTCAATCACTGTTTGACCGATGTGGTCAAATTATATGACATTGAGAATAGACATAGCTCAAAATGCCTTATAAAAATGAGCTAATCAATAAACTAGATACAGAAAAGGGAGGGCGCATGCCCTCCCTTAGCGTGATTTGCTTCAGAGCTTGAAGTACTTTGCAGTATCGCCCAGCTCCTCCTGGATGCGCAGCAGCTCGTTGTATTTGGCCACCCGCTCGGTGCGGGCCGGCGCGCCGGTCTTGATCAGCCCCGCGTTCACCGCCACGGCCAAATGCGCGATCGTGACGTCTTCCGTTTCACCGCTGCGGTGTGACACCACCGGCACAAAACCGGCGCGCTTGGCAACTTCAATGCAATCCAGCGTTTCGGTGAGCGTGCCGATCTGGTTGAGCTTGATCAGGATGGCGTTGCCGCACTGCTCCCAGATGCCCTTGGTGAGGCGGACAGGGTTGGTCACAAACAAATCGTCACCCACCAGCTTCACCCGGGAGCCCAGCCGGGCGGTCATTTCCTTCCAGCCCTCCCAGTCATCTTCCGCCAGACCGTCTTCCACCGATAGAATCGGGAAATCACGCACCAGCGCCTCAATGTAGTCCACCATTTCGCCGGCATTCAGCGTGCGGCCCTCAGCCTTCATCGTATAAACGCCGTTTTCATAAAACTCCGACGCCGCCACATCCAGCGATACGGAGAAGTGCTCGCCGGGCTTGAAGCCTGCCACACCGATGGCCTCCATGATGAGCTCCAGCGCGGCGCGGTTGTTTTCCAGTCTTGGCGCGAAGCCGCCTTCATCGCCCACGGCGGTGACCAGGCCCCGCTTGGCCAGAATGCCCTTCAGGCTGTGATACACTTCCGACCCCATGCGCAGTGCTTCGGAGAAGCTTTTCGCCCCCACCGGCACAACCATGAACTCCTGGATATCCAGCCCGTTGTCGGCATGGGCGCCGCCATTGAGGATGTTCATCATCGGCGCGGGCAGCACCTTGGCGTTGGTGCCGCCCAGATAGCGGTAGAGCGACATCTCCAGCGAGTTTGCCGCCGCATTGGCCACGGCCAGCGACACAGCCAGCATCGCGTTGGCCCCAAGGGAGCTTTTGTTTTCCGTGCCGTCCAGCTCCAGAAGCAGCTGGTCAATGGCTGTCTGGTCAGAGGCGTCCATTCCGGTCAGCTCCTGGGCAATGGTGGTGTTTACGTTTTCCACGGCCTTGCGCACGCCGAGACCGCGATAACGCTTTTTGTCCATATCTCTCAGTTCCAGTGCCTCAAACGCGCCGGTGGACGCGCCGGAAGGCGCCGCTGCACGGCCGGCGGAGCCGTCGGCTAAAATCACATCCGCTTCAACGGTGGGGTTTCCGCGGGAATCCAATATTTCTCGAGCATGAATGTCTGCAATTTCCATGTTGGCATCTCCTTTTCTCTGATAATCTCAGTATTGCCAGACTGTATCCGGCAGGATACGCGCTTATAACAAGTATATCTCCGGCAAGGCAATCTGGCAAATCCTGGAAGAATATTTCACAAATTGATTTGGGCAGTTTTCTTCACAGATTATTCATAATTGGTTGCCTTTTGCAATTCATTCCTATATACTTTGATGTGATTATATCCATTTTTGTTATATTGGGAGGATTTTGCCATGATCACCCAACCACCGAAACAAAAAACATTTTTCTCAAAGTACTGGGGCCTGCTGCTGGCGGGCGGCCTGGTGCTTGGCCTTCTTCTTTTGGCCGGTGTGGGCACCGGAGCCTATTTCCTGCTCAGGAGCAATGTGCAGGCCAGTTCCATCACCATTTCCATAGACAAGCCGGAGCTTGGCAAGCCGCTTTCCGCAAAGGTTGAGTTGGAAAACAAAGGCGTGCTGAGCGCCAAGGATTACCGCGCCGCGTTTCTGGTGGACGGCACAGAGGTTGACGCCGAAAACCTGACGCTGGAATCCAAGGATCCCAAAACGGTCACGTTTGACATCAAGGGCCTGCCCGCCGGCAAGCATGTGGCAAGCATCGGCGGCATTGAAAAGGAGTTCACGGTCTATCGCCCGGCGGAGCTGAAGCTGACCGGCTTCACACTGAGCACGGAGAAGCTGATGGTGGGCGAGACGGTGACGGTCAAAGCCACCGTGAAAAACGCGGGCGAACTCCCCGGGAAGTTCAGCGGCGCGCTGACGCTGGACGGCGGCAAGGTGAAAACACTGGAAGCAACGGTGGAGGCCGGCGAAGAACAGGTGCTGGAAGCCGAGGTCCCCATGGAGGATCGCGGCACGCACACATTCGCGCTGGAGGGGGAAAACCGGGCGGTCACAGTGGTCGCTCCGGCCCATGTGGAGGTGACGGGCCTGAAGCTGTCCAAAGCCTTCCCGAAGCCCAACGAAGCCATCACCGCAACGGTATCGCTGGAAAACAGCGGTGATCTGGCTGGCAGCTACACCGTCACGCTCTCTATAAACGGCAAGGAATCACAAAAGAAAGAAGTCACGGTGGAGGCCAACAACACGCAAACCGTGGCCTTTAAAGTGACGGAGGCGAAAGCCGGCAGCTATACCATCAAGGTGGGAAGCTTCAGCCAGTCTATGCGGGTGGTTGTCATCACCAGGCCCGCAAACGGCACACTGCTTGTGAAGAAAGCAAACAGCGGATATGGGCGCCTGACGCTCAAGAACGGCTATTCAGACAAGGATGCCATCATCATTCTGGCAAGCACATCCAGCCCGAAGACGCCGCTTCTCACCGTGTATGTCCGCGCGGGGGCCACGACACCAAAGATCAAAGTCAAGGACGGCAACTATTACATCTACTATTCCATCGGCACCAACTATGACTCTGCATCAAAGAAGTTCATCACAAACCCCAGTTATGGCCGGTTTGAGAGCCCAATCAAGTTTACAACCACGCGATCAACCTATTCCTTGTGGAATGTCTCAATCGGCGTGGCCGGAGGCAACGCCGGGTCCATCGGCCTTGGTGAGAATGATTTCCCGAAATAACAGCCTGATTCCGCATCGGTAATCACACAATTTCCAGGCCTTCCGCATCCACTGGCTGCGGAAGGCCTGTTCTTCATTGCACAAGTGGAACTCTACGTCACATTTTGTCAATAAAATTCATCGCTTTTTGTGCTACATTTCTATATTTATAAAAACATTTTCTGTTATAATGGTCAAGGATATTTCCAGTATAGTGTAATATAATTGATCTTGGTTGTGTTTACAATTGTAGCCAATGGCAATCCTTAATGCTGGACTTATGAAATAAACAGTAAAGGCAGCAGGGGTATGAAAGCATTTTTCACAAAAAAGAGAATTATCTTTGGGTCGGTCATCCTCGCCGTGTTGCTTCTGGCCGGCGGCGGCGTTTGGGCTGCCACCACCTGGTACAAGATTAACAACGATCAGATGGATCTCTTCAATCAGACCGCTTCGCCCACCGATGGCATGGAAACCGTGGAACCCACCGAGGATGCCACTGACGAGCCCACCGAGGAGCCAACGGAAGAACCGACCGAAGAACCAACCCCCACGCCCACACTGAGCCCTTATGATCAGCTCAAAAGCCAGGCGGACGCCTCCATTATGAAGGATACGCTGAATGTGCTGCTGATCGGCGTGGACTATTCCACCGAGCGCGTGGGCAACACCAAGCAGTATGTGAACAAAGACTTCAACTCCGACGTGATGCTGGTCCTTGCGATCAATTTCAAGCAGAAAAAGGTAGACATGATCTCGCTGCCGCGCGACAGTTATGCCAAAATCGCCAACCTCACCGGCGTATACAAGCTCAACTTCGCCCTGGAAGCCGGCGGCGGCATGAACGACAAAGGCTTCATGAACGTGTGCAAGAGCGCCCAGGTGATGCTGGGCGACATCCCGGTGAACTATTACATCGCGGTCACCATGCCGGTGGTGAAAGAACTGACCAACGCCATTGGCGGCGTTGATTATGACTTAGACATCAATTTCTCCATCCAGGGCCGTTCCTATAAAAAGGGCAAGCAACACATGGACGGGCAGGCGGTGTTGGACTATTGCCGCATCCGAAAGGGAGACATCAAGGCGTCGGAGGCCGGCGACCTGCACCGTGTGGACAGGCAGAAAAGGATGCTCCTCACCGTGTTCAAGAAGCTGCAGACGGAGTCCACAATCCTGGAAGTGCCAAAAATACTGCTCTCCATGCAGGGCAAGGTGTTTACCAACATGAACTTTGAGCAGCTCGCCGCGCTCGCCGTGTTTGGCAAGGACCTGGATCAGAGCAAAATCACGCTGCGCACCATGCCGGGATCCTACAATTACGGGATTTTCAACCGCAGCTACGTCATCATTGACCAGACGAAGCGCGTCAAGCTGATCAAAGACGTCTATGGTGTGACCGTGAAGCCACAGAACAAATACTCCTCTTCCACGGCCAGAATGTATTGGGCCTATCTGCAGGGAACGGCCTGGGTGAAGGAAGTCAAAGAAATCATCGCCGCCGACGCCAAACTGCCGGACGGCAAGAAGAAGCTCATCGTCCAGGCCGATTTGGACACCACCAACGCCTCCATGGCAATACTGGAGGAGAAGTTGAAAAAATACAAATCCAGAGCAAGGGGCTCCGGCGGCGTCAGGCTGTCAGACACAGAAGATCTGGAAGCTGCCGTGAAAGACTTCCACGATAAAGCCAACGCAATGTGTGTAAAAGCTGCCATCAAACCCAACTGGAATGTGGCCGTATACACAAGGGGCGAACCCCGGATGAAGGAATAAGAACGCCCAAGGTTTCCAGCAGCAACCGTCGCCCCCACGGCCATGAGCCGCGGGGGCTTTTGATTGCCTGCCAGCGCCCGCATTGGAGAGCCTCTGCAGAGCCATACTAGTGCCGGTGATTGCATATGATTGAGCTTGCCGGCGTATACAAGACCTATAACATGGGCGGAGAGCGGATCAACGCGCTGGACGGTGTGAACCTGCGGATTGACAAGGGCGAATTCGTGGCGATCATCGGCCCATCCGGCAGCGGGAAGTCCACGCTGATGAACGTGATCGGGTGCCTGGACAGCCCGACGGCCGGCAGCTACACACTGGGCGGCCGTGTGGTCTCCAACCTGAGCGGCGACGCTCTGGCCGCCGTGCGCAGCCGGGAGCTGGGCTTTGTGTTTCAGGGGTTCAACCTGCTGCCCAAATTGGACGCACTGCACAATGTGGAGCTGCCGCTTGTTTACCAGAACGTGAGCTGGGAGGAGCGCAAGGAGCGGGCCGTGGCGGCGCTCACCAGGATGGGGCTGGCGTCCAGGCTGCATCACAAGCCCAATCAGCTTTCCGGCGGCCAGCAGCAGCGGGTTGCCATTGCAAGGGCGCTGGTCACAAACCCCTCCCTGATCCTGGCTGACGAACCCACCGGCAACCTGGACAGCCGCACCGGCACGGAGGTGCTGTGCCTGCTGAAGGCGCTATACCGCCAGGGAAACACCGTGGTGCTGATCACCCATGACCGCAATGTGGCCGACGCAGCCTGCCGCCGCGTGACGATACAGGATGGGCGGATCGTGGGGGATGAGAAGGTTTCATAACCAATTAGCAAAAGAGAGGGCGCCATCCGGCGCCCTCTCATTAATTACTTGATGGACACGTTGATCTCAACCAACCCAGTGCTGCTGTCGTGCACCTCATAATCTTCCGTGCCGGTCAGTTCAAAACCAGAACCGGGAAGCCACACGCCATCGATGTAATCATACACCGGCATCCCAACATCCTCACCGTTGAGTGTGTTGGTCTTGGGGTCATGGACAAACACCGCGTATTTGGCACGCGGCAAATCCTTTTTTGCCATGCCCAGGGGCGGCTCCTCGGAAGACTCCACGCAGAACCAATAGGTATAGGCGATTTCATCATCATCCTTGCCCAGATCCTCAGGGAGGTAATCATAAGCGGCATACAGCAGATGGGGGTTGCTGCGGCCAGGGATGGTCTGCGCCATTTCAAGGAACTCCTTTTGAGTTTTGGCGATCAGGCCGTTGCGAAGGTTGTCCCCCTGGGTCATGCGCCGGGCTATGCCGACCAAAGACAGGGGCTCCTTTAACACAATGCTGGGTGTCATGATGGGTTTTCCTTCTTTCTTCCTACTGATAATGTTGATTTTCTCGAAGAGACAAGGCTGGGCACCGCGCTTGCGGAACACCGATGTGGCGCTCCCCATGCAGCCCGAAAAGCCCGCGTGAACGCTTCATGAAAATCAAAGCCATAGTCCAGGGCGATTGAAAGGATGTCGTCGCGCGCCGTCATCAACTCAACCATTGCCTGGCTCAACCTTCTTCTGCGCAGGTAGCCGGCCGCGGAGCACCCAGCCACCGCGGTAAACACACGGTGGAAGTGAGCCACGGAGTATCCTGATCGGGAGGCAATCTGCTCAAGCGTAATGTCGCCTTTCAGGTTGGCTTCCATGAAGTCTATCGCTTGTTGAAGGTTTTCATAGGTTCCCATGCGCATTCCCTCTCTTCGGGCATATCATACCGCATCCCGGAACAGGCGTGCTTGATAAATTCTATCATGATTACACGGAAGACTGCGTGCCGCCACCCGTTGATTTGCCGCGTGCGTGGGAATATACTAATTTATCTGAGGAGATGGTATGTGATGAAAAAGCGACCGGTGATCCGCCCCATTGACAGCCCCCTTGCCCGTGAGTTCCTGCTGGAGGGAGACCGGCGCGGCATACTGTTGATCCATGGCTTCACCGCCACGCCGTCGCAGATGCTGCCGCTGGGCGAGGCATTGAACCGGGAAGGGTACACGGTGCTGGGCGTTCTGCTGCCCGGCCACGGCACCACTGTGGAGGATATGGAGCGGAAGAGCTGGGCTGATTGGCTGAAGGCATGCCGCGATGGTTTCCAAACATTGGCCCGTCGCTGTGATGAAATATCGGTGGCTGGCCTTTCCATGGGCGGCATACTGGCACTGATTCTGGCCGGAGAGCTGCCGGTGAAGGCCGCCATCTCCATCGCAGCGCCTCTGCGCATGAAAAACAGACTGGCAAGGTTCTCCCGGTTGCTCGGGGTGTTCGTGCGCTATCGGGGCTGGCCGGAGAACCCGGAACAAGAAGCGGAAAAGCGGGAAAACGCCTATCACATCGGTTACCCCATGACGCCCGTGCGCAAGGTGCCGGATTTGCTTCGTCTGGTGCGCATGGCGGAGTGGGACTTGCCCGCAATCCGGTGCCCGCTGCTGGTCGTGCAGCCCAAAAAGGACGACACCGTGCGGCTGGACAGCCCCGACGTGATCCTCAAAGGGGCATGCAATTCACCTTATAAAAAGATGCTTTGGCTGGAAAACTCCCGGCATGTGTGCACCGTGGAGCCGGAGTTTGCGCTTCTGTTTGCGGAGATCCGGGAGTTTTTGCGCAATTCATGAGAAAATGGGGTTTTCACCCCATTTTCTCCTTCAGCTTTTGCACCTGCTCCATGATTTTGGGAATGCTCTCCTCCATCATCTCGCGGTAAAAGCCTTCATATTCATAGGTCAGCGCCTCAATGGGCTTGCCGGAGATGTCCGCAGCATATTTTGCCAGCAGTTCATAGCTCTTTTCATAGGCATGAAAGGAGTGGGCCGTGTGCGTATAGGTGCCCATGGCGACGCCAAGCTCTTCCGCGATCCTGCATTGCAGCGCGATGAACGCAAACGCGTTCATGAACGTGGCCTGCACGGCGTCATTGCTGCGCATCATCACCATCATGTGCAGCGCGCCATCGCGGATCATGAACTGCATGGACTGCAGGCAGGCCGGATGCTCGTTGTTGCTGTCCACCTCAAAATCCCGGATGTTGATCACAGCCCGGCGGGAATAGGGGTTGCGCCTGAGCTCCTCATACAGGAAGGGTAATTGTCGGGCAAACCGGTCATGGTAGGTGTATTCCCAGCAGCTGCCCTCGCCAATCTTGAAATCCAGAATGCCGTCCAATATCTCCATTTTGTACTGCTGAAGCTCGTAATGCCCCCCGCAGAACAACCGGCTCACCATGGGCTCGGCGGTGGCCTGCTCCACAAAAAAGGTCATGCCGGTTTCCTTCATCGTGGTGTTGTAGTCCGGGCATGGCACGATATCGCCTTGCTCTTCGAGAATCGTTAGGGCTTGGTGGTATGCCTCCGGTAATGTTTTGCCACGGGCAAAAAAGTGCTGGTGCATTGGTCAGTCACCCCCTGTCGAAATCTGCCAGATAGCCTCATTTTATCAGAACCATGGCAAACATCCAATGATTGGTAAAAAAAACCCTCTCTGGGGCGAAGCCCAAAGAGGGGTAATATGCCTTGGCTATTCGATCACCAGCACCGCGCCGGACCCCACTTTGAACCACTGCCACATAAACTTGGCGTGGCTGGAGTAGTTGCGCACGCACATGTGCGACTCCGGCCGGACACCGAGGAACGTGCCATAGCTCTCGGCGACCAGCGAGCCGGGCATCACAAGCTTGCTCACGCCTGTGACCGGATCGGTGGTGTAGGAGACACTCTTGGGCAGACCGTGCAGGTAAGCTCCACCGGTGAAGCGCACGGCATACGGCGCATACCCGGCAAACTTCAGCTCCTCCGCACCAGGATCGGCACCGTCATGCAGATACCAGAACTCCCCGATGCCATGCTTGCCCGGTTTTTTCTTCTCAATGGTCATATAGTCGCCAAGGGGCGTGGGGTCGGAGTAGCCGCCGGTTTTCCCGGTGGAAACGAAGGAGAGCGATACGATTGCCCAGTGCCCGTCGATCACCTCAAAGGTCATGATGTTCTGATACTTGCGGTCCACCACGGCAACCTGTGTCAGGGACTTGATTTGGTCAGCCTTGGTGCCGACGATGTATTTCGACGGGATATAGCGCACCTCATCAAAGGTGGGGATATACACATGCACAAAATCACCGACGGTGCCAAGCATCTGGCAAATGGTGCCGTCTGGCGCATAGCGGAAGGAAGAACCCTTGTCCGCAGCCAGATAGGCCGGTGCCGACTGGTCACGCAGATAGCCGAAGGTGTCCGCTTCCTTCTTGGAGGGCAGCGCCGGCGCCCTGCCATTTCTGTTTTTGTAGTTGCTCACGCGCACGGTGCCATCCTGGTCGGTCACTTTCTTCAGGGCCTCGATCCGCTTAAATGCCTTTGCGACCTGGAAAGCCTTGGGCGAGCCCGACGACGCAGGCAGATAACCGACGGCGCCGCCATCCGCCACACGCACCCGGTACCAATCGGATTGGCCGTCCGTCCCCTTCACCTGGGCGAGCAGCTCATATCGCTGGGCCAGCTTGACGCTCTTCAGCGATTTTGCGCTGGCGTTGGGCAGCTCGCGAATGGCGGATGATTTCAGCACGACAAAGTAATTGAGATATGCTGGATACCTGGTGTATTTTAGAGACTTGGTCAGCCCATCGGGCAGCGTCGTCGTGTAATACCTGGTCACCTTCACCTCGGGGCGGTCACCATCGTTCCAGGGGCCCGTCGGCACCGGCGTGGGGGTCGGGGCCGGTGTGGGCGTGGGATCCGGCGTGGGGGTGGGCGTTGGCTCCTCGGTGGGCGTCAGCGTGGGCTCCGGCGTGGCGGATCCCTCCGGCGCAGTCGCAGACCCATCACCCGGTGAGGAGGATGGCTCCAAGACCGTCTCCACAGGCCCGGCTGACGGGTTACCCGTGACGGAGCCGGTCTGCTGCGGCATCTCGGTGGGCAGCTGGAAGCTGTCACAGCCGGCCAGCGGCAGCACCACCAGAACAAGGGCAGTCAGGAAGAGTATTGAAAATTTGTAACTTCTATTCTGCTTCATTGATATCCCCGGTCAGTAATGATTCGTGTATACGATCAGAATACATTTTAACATGGCTGGGCTAAACTGTGAATGCTGAAAAAAAGCGTTATTTGAAATTCGCGGCCGGTTTTTGCTTTGCCGGACAATTTTCAGATACCCAATCACCCATCACACCCATTCAGACGGTGCAAAACTGACGATGGTTCCATCGGGCTTCAAAGAGCAAAGGCCGGGCCCGTTTGCGAAATTCCTCTTTGGTTATCATAGGAATATGATTCATTTCATGTGTTTGATCAAGTTCCGGCTCTTCCGGAGGTGATGGGATGAAAACGCTGAGAGTGATCGCCACGGCGGCACTGGCCGTTTTGCTGCTGTGCTCCATTCTGGCTGCGGAAACGCTCGCGCTTCTGCGATGGACGGTGCTTCGGCCGGACTTTTATGGCCAGGCCGGCAGGCAGGCCTATTCGGTCATTGGCGACGCAGTGGTGGAAAAGATGGCGGACGCCGTGCTGGAGCGCGCGCCGGCCATCGTGCTCAAAACCGCTGACCGCCGGGAAGCGCTCCGGCTTGCCCGCCACGCTCTGCCGCCGGAGGAAATCGCGGCGATTCTGGAGCAAAGCGGGCCGGCCATTGCCAGATATGTGTTTTATGGCGGAGACCTGCCGGTGCTGAAAGACTCCAAAGTGCTGACACAGGGCATGACAGACGTGGTGCGCGACATGCTGATGGACGGCGTGTGGGACATGCTGCCGGATAAACCCAGTTTTCCGGCCTTTATGCCCTTTACACCGGAGTGGAACCTGGGTTACGGCAACGGCCTGCAGGACGCGCTCTGGCCGGTGCGGCACTATGCCGGGCTGGCCGACTATGCGCTTTGGTCGGCGGCAGCCGCGGTCACGCTCTTTGCGGGGCTCCTCTATTTGCTCTGGATCCGCCGCAGAGCAGGGTGTTGCGTCACGCTAGCGGCAGTGCTGGCGCTCAATGGGCTGCTGCTGGCAACCGGAGCCGTGCTGACATCCTATCACACAGTGGACCTGGCAAGCGAGGCGGCGCGTTATTATCCGGTGAACCTGGCAGCAGATCTTTTCGGCCCGCACTGGGCAGCGCTCGTCCGGGCTATTACACTGCCCTTCCGCAACATCCTGTTTTGGGGCGCGGTGGCGTCCCTCTCCCTCGGGGTGGCTTCCGCCACAGCCGGGATCGAAAGGACATGGCAGCCCTGGCCATGGAAAGCGCTCCCGCTGCCAAACCCAACCCCCGCCGTGCGGAAAAGGCGCGCCGGCAGAGTGTCCGGGCCGGACACAACCGCCCGGAAAACCAGCCGGGCGGAGCGAAATGGCCGCCGGGGGACGGGGCCCCGCCATGGGAGAAGGGCCGCGGGCACATAACCGCTTCCGCAGATCTATCTCAAAACAAGAGTCTTGATGGCATCCACCACCGCATCGATGTCGCGGCGGGACACATCGTGATTGGTCACAAACCGATATTGCCCCGGCCCGCCGTTGATCTTGATCCCGCGCTCCAGCAAGCCCTTTGCCAAAGCTTCGCCGGTGATCACTGACTCGCTGAGAGAAAAATACACCATGTTGATATCCAGGCAATCCCGATCCACCGTCACGCCGTCAATTTCCTCCAGCCGGTCTGCCAGATAACGGGCGTTGGCGTGATCGTCCGCCAGGCGGTCCACCATGTGGCGGAGCGCATACAGCCCCGCCGCGCAAAGCACACCCACCTGCCGCATGCCGCCGCCCATCAGCTTGCGGCAGCGCCGGGCTCTTTCAATGAACTCCCTGTCTCCCACAACCACAGACCCCACCGGCGCGCAGAGGCCTTTGGAAAGGCACACCATCACCGAGTCGGCACAGGCGGCCAGCTCGCGGGCCGGCACGCCGAGCGCCAGCGCGGCGTTAAAAAGGCGCGCGCCATCCAGATGCACGGGGATGTGATGCTCCTCCGCCAACGCCTTTACGGCCTGCATGCTGCTCAGGCCGATCACCATGCCGTTGGAGCGGGCGTTTTCCAGGCAGATGAGCCCTGTGCGCGGCTCGTGAATGTCATCACTGCGGATGCGGGTAGCCACCTGGCCAACATCGATTGCGCGGCCGGCAACCGTGAAACCACGCGTCTGCACGGAGGAGAGCACCGCCGCCGCACCGGCCTCGTGCCAGAGGATGTGGCAGCTGTCATCCAGCAGGATCTCATCGCCGCGGCGGGTGTGGGCCATCACCGAAACCTGGTTGCCGAAGGTGCCGCTGGGCACGAAAAGCCCGGCCTCCTTGCCCAGCAGCTCCGCCGCTTCCCGCTCCAGTTCGGCCGCCGTGGGGTCGTCTCCATACACGTCGTCGCCCACCGGTGCTTCCGCCATCAGGCGGCGCATCTCCTCGGTGGGTTGGGTTACAGTATCGCTGCGCAGATCGATGTATCGCATCTTTATACCTCCAAAGGGCTTATCACAGTTACACATGATAAGCCCCTCCGTCAAGTCTGACAAGTATGCGATAGCTAAATAGTAATATGTCCCTCATCCTTTTGCCCTGCAATACCGGATGTATTCCAGGCAATACTCATCAAGCCCCGCCACGGCTTCCGCCGCCGCAATGGCCTGTGCCAGCGCCTGATCGGAAGGATCGAGAATGGCAGCGTTGAGGCCGGTAGCCACCGCCGCAATAAGGAACGCGCTGTTGATCGCCTTGCGCTGGGGCAGCCCGAAAGACACGTTGGAGAGCCCGCACACAATCGTGATCTCAGGGAAACGGGCACGGATGAGCCCGATTGCCTTGAGCGTGACGGCGGCGGATTCATGATTGGCGGCAAGGGCTTCCGCCAGCGGGTCCAGCCAGACCTTGCTCTGCGGGATGCCATGGGCGGCCAGCCCCTCCAGCGCCCGCTCCGCCGCCTCCAGCCTGCCTTCGGCGGTGCTGGGGATGCCGGAAGGGCCCATGCACAGCGCCACCACAGAGGCCTTGTGCTGCACCAGCAGCGGCGCCACCGCCGCGATGCGCGCCGGGTCAGCCGTCACGGAGTTGACGACGGCGCGGCCCACCGTGTCTGCCGCAAGCGCAGCCGCCACAGCGGCGGGGTTTGGCGAGTCGATCATCAGCCGCGCGCCGGTGGCCTGCTGCACGGTGCGGACCGCCCAGGCCAGCAGCTCCGGCTCGTCGGAAAGGAACACCGAGGCGTTTAGGTCCAGCAGGTCAGCTCCGGCGTCCAGCTGCTTTCTGGCCAGCGCCGCCAGGCCTTCGCCGTTGTGATTGGCCAGCAACTCTCTGGTGGCAGGAATGGAGCTATTCAGTTTTTCACCGATCCGAATCATCGATCTTCCTCCTGAGTTCACGAATCAAATTGGCCGCAAGCCGGTAGCGGTTCACCGGCGTGATCACATAGAAGCCATCCACCAGCGGCATGATCTCCCCCGCTGCCTCCAGCGCCAGCTGGAGCCCCAGCTTTTCGCCCTGCTCGCGGTCCAGCCCCTGGAAGCGCTCCACGACGCCGTCGGGGATTTGCATGCCGGGCACCTCGTTGGAGAGGAACACGGCGTTTCGGTGGCTGACCACCGGCAAAAGGCCTGTGAGCACCTTGGCGTCCAGCACATCTCTGGCGCGCCGCAGGGCTTCCACCGATTCCGGGGAAAACAACGGCTGCGTGAGGAAAAAGCCCACGCCGTTTATCACCTTGCGCTCGGCCTTGATGAGCTCGGCGCCAAGGTTGGGCGCGTTCACATTGAGCGCCGCGCCGATCACAAAGGGGTCGCCGGCGAAGAGCGTTTCATTGAGGCTCTTCACATAACCGGCCATCACGGCTGAGTTGGAATTAAAAACGCCCTTCACCTCGCTGCGGTCTGCCTGGGCGATTGGGTCGCCGGTGATGATCAGCACATTGCGCACGCCCTCGATGTGCAGCGAAATCAGCAGTGACTTGATCGCATTCAGGTTGCGGTCCCGGCAGGCAATGTGCGGCAGCACCAGGCAGCCGCAACGCCGGGCGATCAGCGAGGCGGTCATGGAGCTGTCAGCGCGGACCCGCGCCAGCGGGTTGTCGGCCACGGTGATGGCGTCCGCCCCGGCCCGTGCAAGCGACGCAGCGCCCTCCAGCACCCTGGTGATGGCGGTGTCATGGGGCGGGTCGGCTTCGGCGGCGATGGCCCTGCCGCCCTGCAGCAGCTTCTCCCAGAAGGGGTTGGCCACGGGGGCTGTCTGCTCCTGGCGGCGGGCCCGCTGGGCATGGGCCGCGTGAGGCTCCGCCGGGCCGCGCAGCACCGCCGACACAGCGGCGATGTGCCTTGGCGTGGTGCCGCAGCAACCACCCAGAATCCCGACACCAAGCTCGCGGAAACGCTCCAGCCTGCCGGCGAAATACTCCGGGCTGTTGGAATAAACGGTGCGCCCGCCGGAGAGTACCGGGTAACCGCCGTTTGGCATTGCCGACACAGGCTTGCTGGAAGGGCCCAGCCCGGTCATATATTCCAGCAGATACATCGGGCCGGACAGGCAGTTGAAGCCCCAGGCATCCACAGCCGCCTCTTCCTCCATCGCACGCTTAATCTCGCGGCCGGGCACACCCAGCCGAGAATAGCCATCGGGCGAAACGGCGAACTGGGCCAGCACAAAAGCCCCGGGCGCTTTGCTTTTCAGATATCTGGCGGCAGCACGCACGCTGTCAGGCTCGCCGAATGTCTCAAACACAAAGTGCTGCGCGCCAAGCGCCAGAAAGGTGTCTGCAATCGCCTCAAACTCCAGCGCCGCATCCTCCACCGAAAGGCCCGGAATGGGCCCAATGTCGGCAAAGACCAGCACCTTGCCCGCCGATGCTTCCTGCGCCAGCTTCCAGCCGGCTTCGATCACGATCCGCACGCCGGCCATGCCGCACTCCAGCATGGCCGTGTTGGCGCCGAAGGTGTTGGTGCGGATGGCGCCGGCACCGGCGTCAATGTATTCCCGGTGGATGCGCAGCACGACGCCGGGCTCGTCCAGATTTGCCATTTCGCACTTGGCGCTGGCGCTTCCGTTGAGCTCGGCAAAATAGGTGCCCATGGCGCCGTCAAACAGCAGCGGTTTCTGGTCCGGCATCGCGATACCTCATCAGGCAAAGGGCCATCACAAGCCCTTGGGATTTCGCAATAATATATCATGAAAAGCAAGAATTTACAATTTCATTGAATGCCCTAAAAACTTCATGCCAAATAATTATTGACAAACAATAATCTCCGCAGTACACTCTTCGTAGAATTATTGCGAAACAATAATCTCGGAGGGATACATGAAACGAAAAACACTCTGGATTCTCCTGGCGGCAGAAGCCGCACTGTGCGTGCTGGCGCAGCTGTTGAAAGCATCCTTTTCCAGCGTCTTCACAACCGCAGTGGCCTTCCCCTTCGAGCAGATCGGGCTGGGCTTGCGGGCGCTGTCACTTTCCGGCTGGGTGGGCAACGCCGCTGCCCTCGCCCTCTATCTGGCGTTGTGCCTGGCACCTTTAGCCTATTTGGTTTTGCTGGTGATACAAAAAAAGCTCCGGCCGGAAGATTGGCTGCTGGCAGCCCTCAGCGCGGCGCTGTTTGGCACGCTGTATCTGATGGTCAACCCATCGCTCCTCACCGGGCTATTCAACAACAGCCCGGCAGTCGCGTTGGGCAAGGCGGTGATGGGCGGCACGATCTACTCTGTGTTGGCGGCTTACCTGGTGCTGAAACTGCTGCGGCTGTTTTCCGGCGGAAGCACAGGGCAGCTTTTCCGATATCTGGCCGCAATGCTGGCACTGCTGAGTGTGCTGTTTGTCTATCTGGCATTCGGCGTTTCCTTTGGAAAACTGCAGCAATCCATTGCGTCGCTTCTGGCCGGCAACGCCGGAAACGAACACCTGCTGGGGGCAACCTACGGCTTTCTGGCACTGCAGTTCATCGTGGACGCCCTGCCCTATGTGCTGGATGTACTCATCATCTTCGCCGCCCTGCAGCTGCTGGATGAGTTCAGGGCAGACCGCTATTCCGCAGCCAGCGTGGCCGCAGCCACCCGCTTGTCCAGGCTGTGTGCCGCGGCACTGGCGGCCACGGCGCTCGCAACGGTCGCGTTGAACCTATTGCAACTGCTGTTTGCCAGATCACTTCTGGTGATCAACAGCAGTGTGCAGATCCCGCTCACCTCCCTCGCCTTTGTGCTGGCCGTGCTGCTGCTGGCCCGGTTTGTTTCGGAAAACAAGCAGCTCAAAGACGACAACGACATGTTTATCTGAGAGGTGGAGCATGGCAATTCGTGTTCATCTGGAGGATGTGCTGAAAGACCGGGGAATGACCTCCAAGGAGCTTTGCGCGCTGGTGGGCATTACCGAGGCGAACCTCTCCATCCTGCGTAGCGGAAAAGCCAAAGGCGTGCGGTTCGGCACGATCAACAAGATCTGCTGGCACCTGCGCTGCGACGTGGGCGATATCCTGAAATTTGACGGGAACCTGGAGGAAGACAATGATGAATAAACACAGAATCATCGCGCTGTGCCTTGCTCTTTTGCTCGTATGCATCGTGAGCGGCTGCCAACTGGCGCGGGAGGATACCAATGCTGCAGCCGGAGAGGACAGGCTCATCGGTGTGCTGGTGACGCCGGAGTACCTCGACTTGTTTGACACGGAGCGCTACCTCAACGACAACATCGGCAACAATCCTGACGGGGAAATCACGATCGACGGAAGCGCCAAGCAATATCAGGGGCGGCTGTATGCCACACTGAAAAAAGAGACGCTGACGGATGAAA
>JAEYYW010000026.1 GCA_023428265.1 Bacillota bacterium
ATGAGATCAATCGCCCGGTTCATCCCGATTTGCCAATCCAATGTCTCACCTCCGAGACCATCTTATCATCAGTTCACCCAGCGTTCTTTGCACGGCTTGCATTTTTCTGCAATGTGCCGGTGCGTCGGAGAAATACCAAAAGCCGCGTAAACCAAGGTTTACGCGGCTTGAGTCTGGTAGCGGCGATCGGATTTGAACCAATGACACTTCGGGTATGAACCGAATGCTCTAGCCAACTGAGCTACGCCGCCAAAATGGTTGCGGGGGAGGGATTTGAACCTCTCGACCTCCGGGTTATGAGCCCGACGAGCTACCGGACTGCTCCACCCCGCGTCGTTTGCCTGCAAGAGGCAAAGAGTATTTTATCCTTTTGGCCGCCCGTTGTCAAGGCCAATCTTGATATCGTTATGAATATAGCAGAATCAATCAAAATTCAAAATCCACATGGGCGCGGCCGCTTCGCACTTCCGACATAAAAGCGGACACCTTTTTGTGCTCCGGGTGCACCACATACTCATTCAGGGCTTCCAGGCTTTCAAACTCCGAAACCAGCGCAAAGTCCCACGCGGTGGCGCCGCCGGCGGCATTTGGGCCGGCCTGCATGCTCTTCAGAGTGGGCACCTTGCCCATCAGGTTCAATAGCATCGATTGGGCCAGGGCGATGTTTTCCGCCTTGGTGCGGCCGCCGGCCTCCTCCTTGAAGTTGAAGAACACGATGTGCTTGATCATGCCTGCCCCTCCTGGCTCAAGACATAGGCCAGATAGCCATCCAGATTATCCCTGTCGCTCACATACATCTGCTCCACGCCCATAAAAATCATGAACTCCAGCAGGATTGCAATGCCGCCGATGATGATGTCGGCCCGCTCCGGCTGCATCCCGGCGATCTGCCGGCGCTTCTCCAGAGGCGTTTGCGCCAGCTTAGCCAGCATCTTTTCCACCATGGCGCGGGTGATGCCGTGGCCCTGCACGCGGGCGCTGTCATATTTCTGCAGCCTCAGGTCCATCGCGGCCAGCGTGGTGATGGTGCCGCCAATGCCGGTCCAGCGCATGCTGCCAAGCTGCGCGGCGCAAGCCTTGGTAGCGGCGCCGTCCTGGCGGAGCACGTTGCCTACCCACTGGCGCATTGCCTCAAGCGCAAGAGGGTCCGCCACGTCACCCAGAGGATACTTCTCCAGCGCCCGCACGGCGCCCAGCTTCAGGCTCACCGAGCAATGCACGTCATGGCCCACACCCATGGCAACCTCGGTGCTGCCGCCGCCAATGTCCAACGCGCCCCTGGGCCCGTGCTCCTGCGTGCCGATAAAGCCCACGCGGGCTTCCTGCTCCTCGCTCAGCACATCCACGGTCATGCCGGTTTCCTTCTGCACCCGGGCGAGGAACTCCTCGCGGTTGCCGGCTTCCCGCATGGCCGCGGTTGCAAAACAGTGCAGCGACGAGGCGCCTGCCTGGCGGGCTTTGTCTTTCAGGATGTTGATGGCCGCCAGCGTGCGGTCCATCGCGACCGTGGAGAGCTTGCCGGTGCGCGCCAACCCCTCATAGATGCGGGTTGTCACCAATTCCTTCTTCACCGGTTCAATGACACCGCCCGGGCCAATATCGGCGATCATCAGCCTGACCGAGTTGGAGCCGATGTCGATGGCGGCCATCCTTCGCTTTGCGTTATCCATATGTGCCCTCACATAAAAAAGGCATTCCCTTCCGGGAACGCGCCTTTGCATCACATCGTTGTTTGCCCGTCAGTTGTCTTTGTCCACAATTTTGATCTCGCCGGGTTTCACCCAACCCAGAAGCTCCCTGGCCATCCGCTCCACAAACGAGTCGCTGTCGGAATCGCCCAGCTTTGTCTGAAGATCTTCATTTTGCTTGGTTTTTGTGTCCAACTCCGCGGTGACGGCAGCTTTTTCGGCATTGAGGGCCTGCAGGTTCTGATAGTCCCTGAAAAACTGGAACCCCACAAAGGCGGACACTGCAATCAACGCCGCCAGAACCAACAAATAACGCCGAGCCTTTTTGCTCATTGCAGCTCCTCTGACAAGTCTCAATCGCCCGAAAAATCGCCTAGATTATACCACCGCCTCAGCAAAAAATCAAATAGGGCATTGCCTGAGTTGCCAACGGCAACCGTATCATGTAAAATAAGAGAAATGCTCACAGGATTGCCTCGTTTCGGCGGAAAAGCCCGCGTGCAGCGCCTCTTTTCGCCCGTCGGGCGAGCATAGAAAGGATGGAAACCCATGCCATTAGTCAATACCAAAGAAATGCTTTCCAAGGCCTATCAGGGCGGTTACGCGGTGGGCGCGTTCAATGTCAACAACATGGAAATCGTGCAGGGCATCACCGAAGCCGCAGCGGAGCTGAAGGCCCCGCTGATTCTGCAGGTATCGGCCGGCGCGCGCAAATACGCCAAGAACTCCTACCTGGTGAAGCTGGTGGAGGCGGCGCTCCTGGAGTGCGACCTGCCCATCGCGCTGCACCTGGACCACGGCGCCGATTTTGACATCTGCAAGTCCTGCGTGGACGGCGGCTTCACCTCGGTGATGATCGACGGCTCCCACCACAGCTTTGAAGACAACATCGCCCTCACCCGCAAAGTCGTGGAATATGCCCACGCCCGCGGCGTCACCGTGGAAGGCGAGCTGGGCAAGCTGGCCGGCATTGAGGACGACGTGAACGTGAGCAGCGAAGACGCGCTCTACACCAACCCTGATGAGGTGGAAGAGTTTGTGACCAAGACCGGTGTGGACAGCCTGGCCATCGCCATCGGCACCAGCCATGGCGCGTTCAAGTTTGCCGGCGAGCCCAAGCTGCGTTTTGACATCCTGGAAGAAGTGGCCCGCAGGCTGCCCGGCTTCCCGATCGTGCTGCACGGCGCGTCCAGCGTGCCGCAGGAGTATGTGGCTGAGATCAACCAGTTTGGCGGCAAGATGGCCGGAGCGCAGGGCGTGCCGGAGCACATGCTGCGGCAGGCTGCCCGCATGGCCGTTTGCAAAATCAACATTGACAGCGACATCCGCATCGCCGTGACGGCCGGCATCCGCAAGCACCTGGCCGAGCACCCCGATCACTTCGACCCCCGCGATTATCTCAGGCCAGCCCGCGACAACGTGCGCGCCATCGTGCGCCACAAGATCCTTGAGGTGCTGGGCAGCGACGGGAAAGCATAATTCAAACTTAACATTCAAAGAGACAGCTGATTATCGGCTGTCTCTTTTTTATTTGAACCATAACGGGCGGCTCGTGAGCCGCCCCTACAAAAGCCACGGTTTCCCGTGGCTTTTCGCCTTATTGATCTTTGCCAGGCCCCAATGAGATGCTAATAATATACTTCTCATCGGAGTCCTCAGTCTTCATGTGATAAAACGTGTTGATCTCCATCCCGCTTTTGTCGCTGCCCTCCCACCGGGCGTCTCCCAGGCCGCTGCCGGTAACCGGCGGCGACTGGGTCAGGAAATCGGTGGAGCCGAGCTTTGGAGTCAGGTTTTTGTCCAGCACAGTCTTGAGGTCGGCGGCGCAGGCAAGAAAGTCCCGCTCGGATGCAAACTCTGCATTCAAGTAAACCAGTGTCAGCTCGTCATCGGTGAAATAGAACACGGGCCAAACGGTGATCGCAGGATCAGAGTAAGCAATCATCTCCTTGTCGTAAACAATCTCCCTCTTGACGCCGTTTTCCACATCAGTTTCTCTCACCGATGTCTTTTCGTCCATCCCGCTTTTGGCAAAGAAATCCGCCTTGCTCATATGCCAATCATAATCACGGAACAGAAAGGAATGATCTGTAACAAGGTCATCGAGCAGCACCCGTTGAGAGGCTGGCCGCTCTGTGGGATTCAGAGCGGCGGTTTCACAGGCAGCCAACGCCATCATCAGGAGCAAACAAATTGTCATGGCAAACAGAGTCTTGGAGCAACGCACGCGTGGCATCAGGAGCACCTCCCGCCCGCCGGCAAAAACTGGCATCACAATGCGACGCCATCATGATACCACCATTCAACAGCTATGCAAGTCCGAATCGTACCGAAATCTGCTCACTGCGCCTCTTCGTCCGAATGCACCACCTTTGCCCCATAGCGCCGCTGCGTCTTTTTGAATTCCGACGGCGTGACGCCAAAACACCGCTTGAATTGATTGACAAAATAGCTCAGATTGTTAAAGCCCGTGTCCAGCGCGATCTCCAACAACTTTTTGTCGGTGGATTCGATCATGATCGCCGCCTGCGACACACGGTAATGATTGATGTATTCGGTGATCGTGCGGCCGGTCATGTCCTTGAAAAACCGGCAAAGATAGCCGGGGCTCATGTTGGCGACCCGAGCCAGTGTCTGCACCGTCAGCTTGCTTCTGCAATTGTTGTGAATGAAATGATAGATGCTGTTCATCCGATCGGCCCTGTAATCCAGATATTCCGGCGAAACCAGCACCTGCCCTTTCTGCGGGCAGTTGGCGCAGATCTCGGCAAACGCGGAGAAGATGCACGCCTTGATCCTGAGTTCAAAGGCCGCAGGCTGCTTTTGCAATAACTCATATGCCATCAGCACATTGTCCATCACGTTTGCCTGCCAGGGCGTGGCCCGCGAGAGCTTGACCGGCAGATCCATCAGCCCCTCGCTCATGGGTGTGATGTATTGCTGTGAAATCACATCATAGTCGGGGCCTTCCAGCAATCTGGAGTGGAACACCAGCGCGTTGTAGTTGCACGGCCCCCGATCCACGGCAAACGCCGCGTGCACCTGCCCCGCAGGGACAAGCGCCATGTCGCCTGTTTCCATGGTGAAACGCGCGTTGTTTAAAGCCAGAACGCACCGGCCGCTCGCCACAAAGAAAAACTCCCACTCGTCGTGCCAGTGCGTGGGGAGGATCTGGTGCATGTCGCGCACCATCATCATATAGTAATTTGCCGGAAAGGACCCCACCGAGTGGTGGCTTGCTTCCTTGAGCAGCGGATTGTGAACTGTCTTCATATGCCTCTCTCCCCGCCCAGCACGGCGATCCTATTGGCAGCAACACCCACGCATGCCTATGTAAAAATACCGATAACAAAGGTCATAATTGTGCAAGCCGTATAACAGTATTGGGCGATATGATCATTATATTAAAAAAATGGAATTCAGGCAAACAGCCATTTCCCATCGGCTTTGTTTGTCAACTTCTCAATTACCCTGGAAGGAAACCGATATGATCGCAACAGGCAAGACTCTCACAGGCTCCAAGCGGCTGCCGGCCAGAAGCCGTGAACGGTATGGCCTATTCTTCATCGCCGTTCCATTTCTGCTGCTGGTGCTCGTGTTCTGCTACGGGCCGGTGCTCGGCTGGCTCATCTCCTTTTTCAATTACACCCCGCGGCCAAACCAGCTGGTGAAATGGGCCGACTGGAACAATTTCAACTCCTTCAAGCTGATTTTCGGCAACGAAATCCAGCGGGCGGAAATTCTTCGGGTGATGCGCAACACCGCGGCCATCAGCCTGCTAAACCTTGCCACCTCCATCTTCCCGGTCATCTTTGCGATCTTTTTGGCGGAGATCCGCACAAATTGGTATAAGAAAACCGTGCAGGTGCTCACCACGCTGCCAAATTTCATCAGCTGGGTGCTTGTCTATTCCTTCGCGTTCGCGCTGTTCAGCATTGACAGCGGCGCGGCAAACTCCGTGCTGGTGAAGCTGGGCGTGATCGCGCAGGACCAGAAAATCAACTTCCTTGCCGATCCGAACACCGGCTGGACCATCTGGCTCCAGATGACCGCATGGGGCATCTGGAAAGGCCTGGGTTGGGGCGCCATCATGTATCTGGCAGCCATTGCCGGCATTGACCAGGAGCTTTATGAGGCGGCCCGCGTGGATGGCGCGGGCAGGTTCCGCATGATGTGGAACATCACGCTGCCTGGCATTATGGAAACGTTTTTCGTGCTGCTGCTGCTTTCCATCGCCAACTTTGTGAACAACGGCATGGAGCAGTATTTCATGTTTCAAAACGCAATGAACAAGAACTATATCGAGGTGCTGGATCTGTATGTGTATAACGTGACGTTCAACAGCATCACCAACATTTCAATGACCACGGCCATCAGCATGCTGAAATCCATCATCAGCGTCTCGCTGCTTATGATCGCAAACCAGCTTTCCAGGCTGGTGCGCGGCAACACGATCATATAGGGAGGGCGCCGCGATGATGAAGACAGAAAGCACACTGCGGATCAACAACAGGATCCGATTGGGAGCCGGGGATGTGGTGTTCAACATTGTGAACTACTTCCTGTTCGGCTTGTTCACGCTGATTTGCATCTATCCGTTTTACTACATCCTGATCAACTCCATCAGCGACAACCACCAAAGCGCGCTGGGCAACGTGATCTTTTGGCCGGTGGGCGTTCATTTCAGCAACTATGTGGAAGTGATGAAGCTCAAGGGCATCGGCAGAGCCGCGCTCATATCCGTGGGGCGCACCGTGGGCGGCACCGCCTGCACCGTGTTTGCCTCGGCCGTATTGGGCTATCTGTTTACGAAAAAGCAGATGTGGGGCCGCAAGTTCTGGTATCGGTTCATCGTCATCACAATGTACTTCAACGCCGGCATCATCCCATGGTTCATTGTGATGTTCAACCTCGGGCTCATGAACAACTTCTGGGCCTATATCCTGCCGGGCATCGTCTCCCCGTTCTTCATCATCCTGGTGAAAACCTATATCGAGTCTGTTCCACCATCATTGGAGGAGAGCGCAGCCATTGACGGAGCCGGGTTCTGGACGATCCTGACCCGCATCATCATGCCGCTGATCATCCCGATCCTGGCCACGATCACAATCTTCTCCGCGGTGGGGCAATGGAATTATTTCATCGACACGCTGTTTCTGATGCCAAAGAAAGACAACTGGACACTGCAGTTCATTCTGTATAACTACCTGAGCAACTCCACATCGCTCTCCACGCTTTTGAAGAGCGCGCAAGGCAACGACATGGCGGCAGATGTGGCCAGGATGCAGACGGCAACCTCGGTGCGCATGACGATCTCAATCATCGTCGTGTTCCCAGTGCTGCTCGTGTATCCGATCTTTCAGCGTTACTTTATCAAGGGCATCATGATTGGCGCCGTGAAGGGCTGATCCCGGCAGAAGGACTCAATATTCCCGGCGTTACCAGGCTGCAGTCAGCCACACCGGGAATTTGTATCGAATAACACGTAAGGAGGAACGAACGACCATGAAACTCCATCGGAAGCTTTGGGCACTACTGGTTGTCACAATGATGGTTCTGAGCATGGCGGCATGCCAGGCGGCAACCCCCACTGCAGCGCCCGTCACGCAGGCTCCCACCACCGAGGTGGTCGCCACAGACACCCCGCCGACTACCGCCCCCGCTCCTGAAGCACTGACCATCTCCGTGTTTTCCGAAACGTCCAATTATGCCGGCGACCAACCTGGCTGGTTTGGCAAGATGATCAAGGACAAGTTCAACCTCACCCTCTCCATTGAGGCCCCGCAGGTGGGCGGCGGCGGCGATGCCGTGTTTGCCACCAAGCTGGTCTCCGGCGACCTGGGCGACTACATCCAGCTTGGCGACAATGCCGAGCACATCAAGCAGGCAATCTCGGCCGGCCTTCTGCTGGACTGGACAAAGAACGACCTGCTGACCAAGTCCGCCCCCAACATCCTCCAGTATTACCCGTCAGCCATTGAGTACAACAAGAGCCAGTATGGCAACGGCACCGCCGTTTATGGCATCGGCCACAGCCTGGCAACCTCCAACAAAGGGCCTGGCGAGCTTCTTGATTTCACATGGGGCCCCTATCTGCGCTGGGATCTCTATGCCAAGCTGGGCTATCCTGAAATCACTGAGATGGAAGATTATCTCAAGGTCCTGAAAGACATGCAGGCTCTTGAACCCAAGACCGCCGACGGCAAGCCTGTGTATGCCTTCTCTTTCTGGAAAGACTGGGACGGCTCCCACATGATGAATGCAAAACAGTTTGCCTGCATGCAGGGCTACAATGACGACACCGGCGGCGTGGTGCTGGTGCATTACTCCGAGCCAAAGTATCAGGACATCCTGCAGGAAGACGGCTATTACCTGCGCACACTGAAGCTCTATTTTGACGCCAACCAGATGGGCCTGGTGGATCCGGACTCGCCCACGCAAAACTGGGACGCCATGTATGCCAAGGCTACTGCCGGCCAGTTCCTGTTCAGCTGGTTCTCCTGGCTGCGCCCGATGAACACCGCAGATAACACCGCCGCCGGCAAGGGCTTGATGCTGGTGCCCTTCAAGCAGGAAGTGGTGTGTTCTTATGGCATGAACATCTATGGCGGTCAGCGTGTCACAGCCATCGGCGCCAACTGCAAGTATCCCGACCGCGTGATGCAGCTGATCGACTGGCAGTGCTCACCGGAAGGCACAATGGAAAACTACAACGGGCCCAAGGGCCTGGCATGGGACTACAACGCCGACGGCAAGCCCGCACTCACAACATTTGGTGAGACGGTGAAGCTCTCTCCCACCTCCGCTGTGCCCGACGAGTGGGGCGGCGGCACTTGGGACAAGGGCGGCAACCAGTTTGCCAACGGCATCGTGAACAACAGCTCCTTCAGCCCGGTGACCGGCGAGTCCTACCTGTGGGACGGCTGGAGCACCACGCTGGCCAATCCGAAGCTGACCACAAAGCTCGAGCAGGACTGGCAGGCCAAGATGGCTGCTTCCTCCTCTGTGGATTGGTTCAAGAAGAATGGCAAGTTTGCCGTCTCCGTGCCCACCGCCACAAAGGTGGACACCACATTGCCCGACGACCTGAAGGCCAAGCTGGACCAGATCGGCTCAAAGATCCGGGAATACTCCTGGAGAATGATCTTTGCCAAGAACCAGGCCGAGTTTGACAGCCTGAGGACAGAGATGATCCAGACATGCAAGGGCTTGGGTTATGACGAGGTGAAGGCCGCCAACATCAAGATGGCCGAGCAGCTCTTCGCGCTGCGCTGACCCTCTCCGAATCATTGATCCCTGTCTCCTCATTCGCAAGCAGACGTGCCGGCTTTCGCCGGCACGTCCTTTTTCTGCACCGGAAACAATCCCGAATAAGCAAATCTCCCCGTCTCAAGCTGCATTTTATACTGCATATTGCAAATATATACCGAAAATATGAAGTTTTTGATTCATAATATTTCATTTTACTCACTTTTTAGTAGACATCCAGCGAGCACTTCATTATAATGAAGCAGGTTCTGAAACGAAATAATTCATATACAGGAGGCCATAATGGAAATCCTCAAGCATGTCATGGCTCAAGTGGAGAAACGCAACCCCCATGAGCCGGAGTTTCACCAGGCAGTCCGGGAGGTATTGGAATCGCTGGAGCCGGTGGCGGCGCGCAACCCCCATTGGGTGAAGGCCGGCATCTTTGAGCGTTTTGTGGAGCCGGAGCGGCAGATCATCTTCCGCGTGCCCTGGGTGGATGACAAAGGCAATGTGCAGGTAAACCGCGGTTTCCGCATCCAGTTCAACAGCGCCATCGGCCCCTACAAGGGCGGCCTGCGCCTGCACCCCTCGGTAAACGCCAGCATCCTGAAATTTCTTGGCTTTGAGCAGATCCTGAAAAACTCGCTGACCGGGCTGCCCATCGGTGGCGGCAAGGGCGGCTGCGACTTTGACCCCAAGGGCAAGTCGGACGGCGAAGTGATGCGTTTCTGCCAGAGCTTTATGACAGAGCTTTACCGCCACATCGGCGAAAACACCGACGTGCCCGCCGGCGACATCGGCACCGGCGCCCGCGAGATCGGTTATATGTATGGCCAATACAAGCGCCTGCGCAATGATTTCACCGGCGTGCTGACCGGCAAGGGGCTGACCTGGGGAGGCAGTCTCGGCCGCACGGAAGCCACCGGCTACGGCCTGTGCTACTTCATGGAAGAGGCAATGAAGGCCAAAGGCAAGTCCTTCTCCGGCTCCACCGTGGTGATCTCCGGCTCCGGCAACGTGGCGATTTATGCCACGGAAAAGGCCCAGCAGCTGGGTGGCAAGGTTGTGGCGCTGAGCGATTCCGACGGTTATGTGATGGATCCTGACGGCATTAAGCTGGAAACAGTGAAGCTCATCAAGGAAGTGCAGCGTGGCCGCATCAGCGAGTATGTGAAGCACCACCCGGCGGCGACCTACACCGCGGGCTGCTGCGGCATCTGGACCGTGAAATGCGACATCGCGCTGCCCTGTGCCACGCAGAACGAGCTGGATGGCCAAGCCGCCGAAACGCTGGTTCAGAACGGCTGCTGGGCGGTGGGAGAAGGCGCAAACATGCCCTCCACACCCGAGGCGGTGGAAGTGTTCTTGAAACACAAAATCATTTACGGCCCCGCCAAGGCAGCCAACGCCGGCGGCGTCGCCACTTCGGCGCTGGAGATGAGCCAGAACAGCATGCGCTATTCCTGGACCTTCGAGGAAGTGGACGAGAAGCTGAAACACATCATGATCAACATTTACCGAAACGCCAGTGCCGCCGCCAAAGAGTATGGCGATGAGGACAACCTGGTGCTGGGAGCCAACATCGCAGGGTTTCTCAAGGTTGCCTCCGCCATGTATGCCCAGGGCGTGGCCTACTGAGCCAGGTTACCAACTCTGCGCCAAGCAAAGCAACGCAATCAAAGGCAGCCCCTCAACCTCCCGCGCATTTGCCGGGAGGTTTTTTGATCCTCCACAATGGGATCATTCTAATTGCCTGTTGCACATTTCTCTTGAATTCACATAGATTTATGATATAATGTGATTATAAATGCAAGATTG
The DNA here is from genome assembly GCA_023428265.1 of Bacillota bacterium. Lineage (GTDB taxonomy): Bacteria > Bacillota > Clostridia > Christensenellales > UMGS416 > JAEYRA01. Next base: position 10,758 of record JAEYYW010000026.1, read on the forward strand.
CCTTTCGTTTCCTGCATATCAAGCGAGGCAGCCCACGCATTGGCGATATCAACCGGGTCGCGGAAGCGGCCTGGCGCACAGTCCGAAAGGAGTTGCGGCACCCGTGTTGAACGACGAAGTGTTGTATATGGCCCAGGAAGGCGGCGTGAAGTTCATCCGCCTGCAATTCACAGACCTGTTCGGCCAGATGAAAAACCTGGCGATCCCGGTGGGCAAGCTGGAGCAGGCGCTGGATGGCCAGTATATGTTTGACGGCTCCTCCATTGACGGCTTTGCCCGCATCGAGGAATCAGACATGTATCTGAGGCCTGACCCCTCCACGTTCACGGTGTTTCCTTGGCGGCCGCAGGCAGGCCGGGTGGCCAGGATGATCTGCGACGTCTACCGCCCCGATGGCACGGCCTTTGAGGGCGATCCAAGGCAGATCCTCAAAAGCACCCTTGCCGAAGCCGAGCAAATGGGCCTGGAGCTCACAATCGGGCAGGAGTGCGAGTTCTTCCTGTTTCACACCGACAACCAGGGCAAGGTGACCACGGTGACCCACGACGAGGGCGGCTATTTTGACCTGGGCCCGGTGGATTTGGGGGAGGACGCCCGCCGCGATATCTGCATCACACTGGAAGAGATGGGCTTCAACGTGGATGCCTCTCACCACGAGGTGGCACCGGGCCAGCACGAGATAGACCTGGGCCCGGCAGGCGCGCTGAAGGCCGCCGACGATATGATGACATTCCGCCTGGCGGTCAAGTCCATCGCCAAGCGGCACGGCCTGGCGGCCACATTCATGCCCAAACCGCTGGAGGGCGTGCCGGGCAGCGGCCTGCACCTGCACCTATCGCTGTGGAAAAACGGCGCGAACCTGTTTGCCGGCGATGGCAAGCAGGGATTGTCTCCCCAAGCCGGCGCTTTCGCCGCAGGGCTGATGGAGCATATCGGCGCGATCACCGCCATCACGAACCCCCTTGTGAACTCCTACACCCGGCTGGTGTCCGGCTATGAAGCGCCGACATACGCCTGCTGGTCCGCCCATAACAATGATCCGCTGATCCGCGTGCCGGACGCAAAGGGGCAGGATGCCAGGCTGGAGCTGCGCAGCCCCGACCCGTCCTGCAACCCCTATCTGGCTTATGCCTCGATCCTCTCCGCCGGCATGGACGGCATCCGCCGCGGGCTCACGCCGCCGCCGATGGCTGAAGGCAGCCTGCACACAGACGGAGGCAAATGCCGGCAGGGCCTGAAGCAGCTGCCCCTGTCGCTGGAAAGCGCGTTGGACGCGCTGGAGGCCGACGAGCTGGTCATGGGCGCGCTGGGCAGCCACGCTTCCGCCAGCTATCTCAGGGCCAAGCGCCAGGAATGGGCTGACTATCGCCGCAAGGTGACACCATGGGAAATCGATCGCTACCTGGCACGGTATTGAGGCCACCAGGCCGCATCCGCAGGAAGGGAGGGAAGGCCCCATATGCCGTGCAACGTTCTCATCGCCGTGCGCAAGCCTGAGTTGGCAGAGCAGATCAGGGCGATTCTCACCTCTCGGGGCTACACCGTGACCGACACCTGCATGTCTGGCATGCAGGGCTTGCGCTCGGCAGCCTCCCGGCCGGTGGACGTGGCCGTGGCCGGTTATACGCTTTCCGACATGTCCGGCCTGGAGTTTGCCGGCGATGTGATTGAGAAGTGCGACTGCTCGGTGCTGCTGCTGACCCCGCCGGAGCAGATGGCCTATGTCAAGGAGCAGACCGGCGGCATGGACATCGTGCCGCTGCAGCGCCCGGCCACCGCCCAATCACTGCTCTCCGCGCTGGAGCTGATTGAGCATTACCGCGGCAGGCTTAGAAAAGTCAGCGATGAGGCCCACAAGTTGAAGGCCGATCTGGAGCGCCGGGCGCTGGCCGAAAAAGCAAAGGTGCTCCTGATGCGCAAGCTGGCAATGACCGAAGCGGAAGCTTGGCGATATTTGCAAAAACGGGCCATGGACAGCGGCCGCACGCTGATGGACATCGCCAACCAGGTTCTGGAGCTATATAAGAGCAAGTAGCTAACCCTCCTTCCGCCCTCGCGATGCGAGGGCACCTCCCCCCAAGAGGGAGGCAAGAAGGAAGAGTATCAAGACAATTTTATATGTCAATTGGCAACTGCCAATTGAAGTTGAACGGAGCAGTAGCAATGGAGCTAAGGAATGCCCCCCTTTGGAGACCCGATTTCGAGCATGACAGCTGCGGAACGGGTTTTGTTGGCAACAAGGACGGTCACAAATCCCACAAAGTCATCAAGGACGCGCTGGAAGTGCTGAAGCGCATGGCTCACCGCGGCGGCGCCGGTTATGATCCGGACACCGGCGACGGCGCGGGCATCCTGATGCAGATCCCGGACAAGCTTTATCGGGCCGTGCTGCCCTTTGAACTGCCGGATCAGGGCCATTATGGCGTGGGCATGTTTTTCTTCCCCCGCGAAACGAGTCTGCGAAAAGCATGCGCAGCGCTGGTGGAAAAGGCCGTGAAGGATTCCGGTTTCACATTGCTTGGCTGGCGTGACGTGCCCCACAACCTGCACTCCTGCGGCACCGCTGCCCGCGAGGCAGCACCCTGGATCGCCCAGGTGTTTGTGGCGTTCCCCAAGGTGGAAGAAGACCGGGAGCAGGCGCTTTACATTCTGCGCCGCACCGTGGAGCGCAGCTCCCACACCGAGAAAGCCGGCATCTATGTGGTGAGCTTCTCCTCCCGCACCGTGGTTTATAAAGGCATGATGCACGCCTGGCAGCTGGAGGCGTTTTACCCGGACCTGGAGGATGGGCGGGCCGAATCCGCCGTGGGCATGGTGCATTCCCGCTATTCCACCAACACGCTGCCCACCTGGAGCCGCAGCCAACCCTGCCGCATGATCGCCCACAACGGCGAGATCAACACGCTGCGCGGCGCGGAAAACGCGATCAAGGCCATGGAAAGCGGTCTGCACGGCGGCAAGCTGCAAAAGCACCTGAAAGACATCCTGCCCGTGCTGGAAGACGACGGCAGCGACAGCATGAAGTTTGACAACGCCTTTGAGTTTTATTACCAGAGCGGCCGGCCCATGCCCCAGTCGCTGATGCTGATGATGCCCGGCCCCTGGAGCATGGACAAGACAATGGATGACACGCAACGGGCGTTCTTCCAGTATGCCGCCTGCCTGCTGCCGCCGTGGGACGGCCCCGCCGCCATCACCTTCACCGACGGCTGCAAGGTGGGCGCGGTGCTGGACCGCAACGGCCTGAGGCCCGCCCGCTGGGCGCTTTCTTCCGACGGCGTGATGGTGCTCTCCAGCGAGAGCGGCGTGCTCGATATCCCGCCGGAAAAGATTGTGCGCAAGGGCAAGCTGGGCCCCGGCCAGATGATACTACTGGATCTGGACACTGGCAAGCTCATGGAAGACGCGGAGCTCAAGGAGCAAAACTGCGCCGGCCCCTATCGCAAGTGGCTCAAAGAAAACTGCATCCCCGAAGCGTCACTGCCCGCAGCCGGCGAACTGCCCCAGGAGGGCATGTCCGTCGGCTCCCTTCAGCAGCTGTTTGGTTACACCCATGAGGATCTGATCACCACGCTGCTGCCGATGGCCCAGACCGGCAACGACCCCATCGGCGCCATGGGCTATGACGCAGCGCTGGCGGTGCTCTCTGACAAGCCCCAGCCCATCTACAACTACTTCAAGCAGCTCTTTGCCCAGGTCACCAACCCGCCGCTGGACGCCATCCGCGAGGCCTGCGTGACCGGCACCGACGTGCTGCTGGGCCCCTCCGGCGACATCACGCAGGACGCGGCGGCAAACTGCCACAAGATCCATCTGAAGTCTCCGGTGCTGTCTGAAGCCACGTTCAACGCGTTGCGCCAGGGCGTGAAGGGCTTTCCCTCCGCCGAGATCCCCATGCTCTTCACCGCCGAACAGGGGTTGCTGAAGGCGCTGGACGAGCTGTGCGCAGAAGCGGAGCAGTTCGCCCGCAAAGGCATCAGCCTGCTGATCCTCACAGACCGGGGCGCCGATGAGACCCATATCCCGATCCCGGCGCTGCTGGCCTCCTCTCTGGTGCACCACAACCTCATCCGCAAAGGGCTGCGCGGCAACTTCTCCATCCTCGTGGACAGCTTCGGCATCCGCGAAGTGCACCATGTGTGCTGCCTGATCGGTTACGGTGTGAAGGCCGTATACCCCAGGGGGCTGATGCGCTCGCTGGAAGATCTGGCCGGCCGGGGCATCCTGGGCAGCACGGAGCTGGCGCAGGCCAAGGCCAACACGCTGCACGCGCTGGAGCACGGTGTGCTGAAGGTGATTTCCAAGATGGGCATTTCCTGCGTGGACGGCTACATCCGCGCGCAGATCTTTGAGGCCGTGGGATTGTCCGACGAGGTGATTGACCGGTGCTTCACCGGCACGGTGAGCCGCGTGGGCGGCATGACCTTCGCCGACCTCGAAAAAGAAATGCTGGCCCGGCACGACTTCGCCGTGAAAAACCTGGAGGAGCCGCTGCCATCGGGCGGGCGATACGCCGTAAAGAAAAACGGTGAGGAGCACCTTTACAACCCGCAGGTGATCCACACGATACAGACCGCCGTGCGCGAAGGCAACTACAGGCTCTACAAGGAATACACCAAGCTCATCGGTGTGGACAAGCCGGTGGCGCTGCGGCACCTGCTGGGCTTCAAGCCCGGCAAGCCGGTGCCTCTGGACGAAGTGGAGCCGGTGGAGCGCATCATGCGCCGCTTCAAGACCGGCGCCATGAGCTATGGCTCCATCAGCCAGGAAGCCCATGAGTGCCTGGCCCAGGCGATGAACCGCATCCGCGGCAAGTCCAACTCCGGCGAGGGCGGCGAGTCCACAGACCGGTTCGGCACCGACCGCAACAGCGCCATCAAGCAAGTGGCCTCCGGCCGCTTCGGTGTGACCGGGCCCTACCTGGCCAGCGCAAAGGAAATCCAGATCAAGATGGCCCAGGGCGCAAAACCAGGCGAGGGCGGCCAGCTGCCCGGCAACAAGGTGTATCCCCACATCGCCCGCGTGCGGCACTCCACACCCGGCGTGGGCCTGATTTCCCCGCCCCCGCACCACGACATCTATTCGATCGAGGATCTGGCACAACTGATCTTCGATCTGAAAAACGCCAACCCCGAGGCCGCCATCAATGTCAAGCTCGTATCCGAAACCGGTGTGGGCACCGTGGCGGCAGGTGTCGCCAAGGGCGGCGCCAACGTGATTTTGATCAGCGGCTTTGACGGCGGCACCGGCGCCAGCCCCCGCACCAGCATGCAGCACGCCGGCCTGCCCTGGGAGATTGGCCTGGCCGAGAGCCACCAGGTGCTCACAGCCAACGGCCTCCGCGGCCGCGTGCGCCTGGAGGTGGACGGCAAACTGATGACCGGCCGTGACGTGGCCGTGGCAGCCCTGCTGGGCGCTGAGGAGTTCGGATTTGCCACGCTGCCGCTGGTGGCCGTGGGCTGCATCATGATGCGCGTGTGCAACGTGGACAACTGCCCGGTGGGCGTGGCCACGCAGAACCCGGCGCTGCGCGCCCGGTTCACCGGCAAACCCGAATATGTGGTGAACCTGATGAAGTTCATCGCCGAAGACCTGCGCGAGATCATGGCGGAGCTGGGGTTCCGCACGGTGGAGGAAATGGTGGGCCAGGCAGACCGCCTCACGCAGGTGAGGCAGGCAGCCAAAACAGAGTCGCTGGATCTTTCCCCGCTGCTATCCACTAACCTGAAGCTGCCCTGGCGTGACATCCCGGAGAACCGGGAGGAAAACAACCGCCTGTTCTACGACGTGGTGAAGTCGCTCGTGGAAAACGGCGGCACCAAAATGAAGCGGGCCATCCGCAACACCGAGCGCGCCGTGGCAACCCGCGTGGGTGCGTTTGTCAGCCGCGAATACGGCAGCCTGCCGGACGGCTCCATCAAATTTGTGTTTGAGGGCACCGCCGGCCAGAGCTTCGGCGCGTTCATCCCGGCGGGCATGGAATTGACGCTGATCGGCGAGGCCAACGACTATCTGGGCAAGGGCCTTTCCGGCGGCAGGATCATCGTGCACCGCTCCCAAAAAGCAGCCTGGCCCATGGAAGACAATCACCTGACCGGCAACGTGGTTTTGTATGGCGCCACCTCCGGCGAGCTTTTCCTGGCAGGCCGGGCCGGCGAGCGCTTCTGCGTGCGCAACAGCGGCGCCGTGGCCGTGTGCGAGGGCGTGGGCGACCACGGCTGCGAATACATGACCGGAGGCACGGCGATCATTCTGGGCAGCGTGGGCCGCAACTTTGCCGCGGGCATGAGCGGCGGCACCGCCTATGTGCTGGATGACGGCACCTTCCGCGACCGCTGCAACCATGAGATGGTGGGCCTTTACCCGCTGGACGGACTGGATGTGGTCACCGTCTACACGCAGATCATGCGCCACGGGCAATACACCGGCTCCCGGATCGCCAAAGAAATCCTCGAAGACTGGCCAAACATGGTCAACCGCTTCGTCAAGGTGCTGCCGCACGACTACAGCGACATGCTGGACGCCATCGCAACGGCCAAGGGCGAAGGCCTGACCGGCGAGGCAAGGCTGGAGCGCGCCTTCGCCATCAAGACCAAAGGGAGGGCATAAATATGGGAAAGCCAACCGGTTTTCTGGATTTTGACCGCAAAACCACAGCGGAACGGGCGCCGCTGGACCGCATCCAGGACTTTGAGCCCTTCCACCCGATGATGGACCCGGCGCTCCTGAAAGAGCAAAGCGCCCGCTGCATGAACTGCGGCACGCCCTTCTGCCACAGCGGCGTGAACTGGCAGGGCGTGGTGTCCGGCTGCCCGCTGGGCAACCTGATCCCCGAGTGGAACGACCTGGTGTATAAGGGCCTTTATCACGAGGCGTGGCTCAGGCTCAAGCTCACCAGCCCCTTCCCCGAGTTCACCAGCCGCGTGTGCCCGGCGCTCTGCGAGGGCGCCTGCGCCTGCGGCGAGCACGGCGAGGCCGTCACGATCCGCGAGATTGAGCGATACCTCTCCGACCTTTCTTTTGAGAAAGGTTGGGAGAAACCCCGCCCGCCTGCGGTGCGCACCGGCAAGAAAGTGGCCGTGGTGGGCAGCGGGCCTGCCGGCCTGGCCTGTGCCTGGAGGCTCAACCACCTGGGCCACGAAGTCACCGTGTTTGAAAAGAACGAACTGCCTGGTGGGCTTTTGATGTTTGGCATCCCCAACATGAAGCTGCCCAAATCAGTGGTGTTGCGTCGCACTACTATCATGGAGCAGGAGGGTGTGACATTTGTCTGCAATGCAGATGTGGGCGCGCCGGGCTCCGAAGACCTTCTGAAGGGCTTTGACGCCATCGCGCTGTGCTGCGGCTCCGAAACGCCCCGTGACCTGAAGGCTCCGGGCCGGGAGCTCAATGGCATTGAGTTTGCCGTGCCGTTCCTTTCCGAAGCCACACGGCTGGCCATGGCCGGCCGCGGCAGCGAGCGGCCGCTGTTTGGCAAAAGCGTGGTCGTGATCGGCGGCGGCGACACCGGCAACGACTGCACCGCCACCGCCATCCGCCAGGGGGCCATGAAGGTGCAGCAGCTGGAGATCATGCCCCCCTCCCCCGAATGCCGTGCCGACGGCAACCCCTGGCCCCGCTGGCCCTTCGTGCTGAAGACCGACTACGGCCAGCAGGAAGCCATCGCCGTGTGGGGATGCGACCCCCGTGAGTTCACGGTGAACACCACAGCGTTCACGGGCGACAACGGCCATGTGAAGGCGGTGGAGACGGTGAAGGTGCAGTGGGTCGTCAAAGATGGCCGGCGCGTGCCGGAGCCCATCGCCGGCTCGGAAAAGACCTATCCGGCAGACCTGGTGCTGATCGCGATGGGTTTCACCGGCCCCCGCGAGTATGTGAAGAACGCCCTGGGCGACCGCACCGGCCCGGAGCACGGCGTGTTTACCTGCGGCGACATGCGCACCGGCCAGAGCCTGGTCGTGAAGGCCATGGCCGACGGGGCTGATGTGGCGGAGAAGATGGATGAGTTTTTAAGCCTGTAAGAGCTGGATGAGAAAAGCACGGGTCGTGATGACCCGTGCTTTTCTGTTTCATTGTAGCACATGATTTCTTATAAAATCGCCTTTAACCTAAAACCAGCCACCAACCAACACCTTTCAGCTCACGCAACTATGCGCCTTCCAGCCCTCTCCCCCATTGTCTCAGACAAACCAAGAAGCAACCAGCCGAAGGAAACACCAGAGGCGCTCCGCAGCCCAGCAAAAAGAAAACCCGCCTGCCGAAGCATCGGCGGGCGGGCAATCGGAAATTAGAGCGAGGGAAAACTCTCCGCACGCAGGTGCGGCGGAGAAACTGATTACGCGTGGCGGGCGGTAATCGCCGCAAACGATTCCTTGATGGCCTGCTGGATTTCCTCACCGCGCTGAGCCGGCAGGTGGTTGGAAAGCCAGGTCAGGTGCGACTTGGCGTTGGCCCTGCCGCTGATGCCCAGCGACTTCACGGCCTGCAGCTGTACGTCCGGATCGCTGTCGGTCAGCAAGCGGATCATGATGTTCATGGACTCATCTTCCGAGGAGTGGCTGCAAGCTTCCGCAATCTCCAGCCTGGTCTGCTTGTTGGCGCCGCTCAGCTTCTTGTTGAGCGCGTCCCAACGGTTTTTCTCGACCAATTTCACGAATTGATCCTTTCCGCTACCAAACATAGGGCTGCCTCCTGATAAATAAAAATGTATTGCGTCACTGCCTGACAATGGCATAATTCGCATACGAATCGCGACGCTTCCGCCGCGATTCGGGATTATTCTACCTTCAGTAGAGAGGGATTGTCAACGAATGAGGCGGATTCTTTAGGTTGCAGCAGAATTCTTAAGGTTCATTTGTAGCATTTGTTAATGCTTCAGAACAATAACAAAACAAGGCTTCGGCCAGGCGCAGCCTTGTGTGATCAACTGGCGCTAAAGCAGCTGCCTGCTGTCGATGGTGGGGCAAACCTTTTTTTCGATGAATTCCACAATCAGCCGCGTGCCTTCCTCATGGCTCACATAGGGAGGCTTCGCCGGGTTATACATCGCGTCGGTGAGATCGCGGACCAGCGCCGTCTGCATGCCGCGCCGGAGCATCGGCTTGATCGCAAACGAGCGGTTGAGTATGCACAGGTTGGTGTGCACGCCCATATAGAGGATAAACTTGATCCCCTTTGCGCTCAGATAGGAAAAGAGCTGGTCGCCCTCGTCGCCGCAGATCACATCGCGGCTCTGGTCAATATGGATTTTCTCCGTTTGGCGTGTCCAAACCTGCGTGTCCACCGGGAATCCATCGTCAGCGGTGTCGCTGCCGCCGTCGGAGTCGTCCACCGGCAGCGGATGCTCTTCGACAAAAACCGGCTCGGTGATGTTTTCCTGCATCGGCACGGAAAAAAGACGATGCCGGGCCTCGGCATCCTTGTAAAACTCCATGGTGTCAGACGGGGCATGGACAATCAGGATCCCCTTTTCGCGGGCTGCCGTCGCAACCTGATTGATCTTCTCCGCCAGCAGGCCGCAGCGGTGCGTCGCCCCGCGGGACCAGTGCCTGTCCCACATGTCCACGATGATGATGGCGGTTTCGGAGGGGTTCAGGCAGGTTTCTTTATAAACGGGCTGCCAGGTGCGGAAACCATCTTGTATGGTGAGGGTTTGGGATTTGAGGGTAAGGTTCAGCATGCAACTCTCCAACTTCTTATTCTCTATCGCTCAGCACTTGGTGGCGGGCGGCTCGTGAGCCGCCCCTACACGGGGCCCTGCCCCCAATACTTCCGATCCAGCACCCTGTATTGTATCGCCTCGGCAAGATGCCTGTCAGAAATGCTCTCCGCACCCTCCAGATCGGCAATCGTCCTGGCCACCTTCAAAATCCTCGTGAACGCCCTGGCACTGAGGCCGTAGGCCTTGAACGTCTTCTCCATCATTACGTGGCCTGCGGCGTCCAGCTTGCAATGCTCCTCCAGCTGCATCGGCCCCATACCGGCGTTGGTGAGCATCCCCTGCCCTTTAAATCTCTCCGCTTGCATCTGCCGGGCGTTGTTCACCCGCTTGCGCACGGCGCTGGAGGGCTCGCCGCCGGATTTGCCGGTGAGCTGGCTGTATTCCACAGCGCCAACCTCCACCTGGATATCCATGCGGTCCAGCAATGGCCCGGAGATGCGGCCCAGATAGTTGGTGATCTGGTTCTGCGTGCAGCGGCACTCCCGCACCTTGCTACCGTAGTAACCGCAGGGGCAAGGGTTCATCGCTGCCACCAGCATGAACCGGGCCGGGAATTGAAAACTCCCGGTGGCGCGGGCAATCGTGATCTTGCCGTCTTCCAGCGGCTGGCGCAGCACCTCCAGCGCGTTGCGGTTGAACTCCGGCAGCTCGTCCATGAACAGCACGCCGCAATGGGCCATGCTGATATCGCCGGGGTGCACCGGGTTGCCGCCGCCGGCCAGAGACACCGTGGTGGCCGTGTGGTGCGGCGTGCGCACCTGGCGCTTGCGGATGATGCCGCTGGCGCGGTCCAGTTCGCCGTTGATGCTATAAAGCTTGGTGACCTCTATGGCCTCCTCAAAGGTGAGGTCCGGCATGATCGTGGGGATTGTGCGGGCCATCATCGACTTGCCGGAGCCCGGAGGGCCGATCATCAGCAGGTTGTGATTGCCGGCCGCCGCCACCTCCAGCGCCCGCTTGGCGCCGTGCTGCCCCTTGATGCGGCCGATGTCGTCACTGTCAAACTCAGGGTGGGTCTCCTCAGCGCTCCATTGGGCGTGGGGCAGAAATTGCATCGTGGCCGGGTTGTTCAGGCACTGCACCAGCTCCCGCAGCGATTTCACCGGCAGGATCTGCACACCCTCCACACAGGCGCCCTCCACTGCGTTCTCCAGCGGCAGCGCGGCCCTTTTGATGCCTGCGTCGCGGGCGGCCAGCACCATCGGCAGCGCGCCGCGGATGCCGCGCACCTCGCCATTGAGGCCCAGTTCGCCCAGAAACATCATGCCCTCCAGGCTCTTTGCCCGCACCTGCCCGGATGCGGCCAGCAGGCCCAGCGCGATGGGCAGGTCATAGATGGGGCCCTCTTTGCGCACATCGGCCGGGGCCATGTTGAGAACCGTGCGCTCGGTGGGGAAATCCAGGCCGGAGTTTTTGATGGCCGAATGCACCCGCTCACGGCTTTCCTTCACGGCAGCGTCGGGAAGCCCGACAATCTCAAACAGCGGCATGCCGAAGGAGATGTCCGCCTCCACGGTGACCGGGTAGCCGTCAATGCCCATCAGGCCCATGCTGAGAACGCGTGAAAGCATATGAACCTCGGAAATTGCTGGAATAATAAGAATTGTATACCATTTTATTGAAATGGGCAAATACCTGGTTCAAATGAATAATGCTGCACAAATACTCTGAGCCTCATTTCCCCACTGCAAACCACACTAAACTACAATCTTTTTGAGCTCCTTAAGGTTATCTAGAAGAGAATCAACATCTATCAATTTGTCAATGGAATATACTTGAGAGCCATGTTCCAACGTAATAATTTGTGGTTTTGCATATTGTAAAACCCATTCCAGTAGCTCAAAATCATCTTTTTTCATAGCACTGTGGGTATCCATTGGCCCCCCATGTTGATCATAACCAGAACCATTCACATGCATTTCTACGGTTTTGGATAACGGTAATGCCTTTAGATAATCATGCAAGTTCCAATGATAATAGGCTGCCGTTATCTTGGTATGTGAAAGGTCTAGAAGTAAACCGACCTCTGAATCCCAAATAATCCTAGAAAGATTGTCAGGGTTTATAAATGGATAATGGTCAAAGACTGTATTGTCCGTATCACTGTTAGGTGTGTTTTCTAACAGGATGGGGACGTCGATCTTTTGTTTAAATATCTCCACATTTTCTAACATGCGCTTCGTGATTTCTATGTCTGTCATTGGCTGGTCCATATCTACATTATGTATAGCCGAGTGAATCCCTAAATGTGGTGAATTGCAGAATGCCAATAATCGATTAACTTGCTCAAAATCCACAACTTCAATATGCTTCATTCCAGTACATTCATTATAACCCAAGCCGTGAAGAAGGATGCTTTTTCTGATTTTCAAAACATCAATCTCATTTTCAGATTTGCGAAAATTACCAACTTTAACATAATCAATATCTATAAGATTGTTATCTAGAAGCTTTTTCAACTCAAAAGACCAGTTACAAGCTAGCTTCACAGTTATTTCCTCATAAGTTAAACGATGTAAATCGGCAGTTCAAAACTGCGTGCTATAGGCATTATACTACAGACCCGTCACAACAAGAAGAGCGCCCATCTCCGAGCGCCCTCAAAACAGGGAATCGTCACTAACGATCTCAAACAGCGGCATGCCGAAGGAGATGTCCGCCTCCACGGTGACCGGGTAACCGTCAATGCCCATCAGGCCCATGCTGAGAACGCGTGAAAGCATAGATACCTCGGAAATTGCTGGAATAATAAGAATTGTATACCATTTCATTGAAATGGGCAAATATTGGTTTAATTCAAAAAAGCTTCACATTACGCTCAAAACAGCACATGGCAAGATTCTTCGTACACGCCAAAACCGAAGTATAGAGAATATCCTTGTTGCGTATAAAACAATATCATATAATAATGCTAATATTTGTAAACAAGGAAGTTTAATGATGATAATTAGTAAATTTAATGAAAGACCAAAGCTAAAAAATACATGGCGGGCCATGATATTTGGCCTACTGCCCCTTTTGTCTTATCCTCTAATTCTTATCCTTTTCGTATTCGCAAGACCAGTTGCCCAAGCGATAAAACTCGTAAGTGTGTATGCCTTTTTTGCCCCAGTATCAGCGGTTATAGCGCTTATCTATGGAATTATTGCATATATCAGGGGCGAACGTTCTTGGGCTTTGTGGGCAGGTATTATTCCTGCAATCCTTGTCGTAGCAGTGTACGGAGTGCTTTTTTTTGAAGGCCTCGTCAAAGATTTGCTTAGTTTGTTTTCTTGAAGGTCCCTCTCCATGCAGAGTGTCGTGTTACCTTCCTATTAAAGAAATCGACTTCGATCCAATCCATATACCCTTATTATGTTATAATATAAACAAAAAGGGGGTAATCTGATGGAAATTTGGATTACGGTTATGATATCGATAGTTACAGCAATAATTGGTGGAATCTTATGTTTTTTCTTTTCACGTTTGTCAAAACACGCGGATAGAAAAATTGATAAAAAAGATAAGATGGATGAAAAATTACAAGAGTTAATGTCAGAGAACGCTGAACTGCGGCGTACTATAGATGCAATTAATGAAAAGAGAAAAAGGAAAGAGACGTATCAATTATCGAACAATTCATCGTACTATTTTCTTAAAGGTACTAGCGAGTTCTTTTGCTCTCTGTGTCTTGATGCAGATGGTAATGAAATTCATTTACACGTCGATAAAGAATCAGAAACCTTTGTATGTCCGAAGTGCAAAACAAGAGGGGTCACCGATAAATGGAGGCCAGCTGTGGAATTAGAATCAGAAGGTATATCTTGGCTTAACTGGAATGGTTAAGTAGTATGAATCTTAACCGTCAATGCCCATCAGGCCCATGCTGAGATCACTGAACTTCGTTTATTGCAATAGTCATGACCACCGGCTAAGCCGGTGGCTTGCACCAGCCCTATAAGGGCATGTTACTAGCCTGCGCCTTAAGGCGCTCTGAAAGTCTGCCAACCGCGTCATGTTCACGGGCAAGCCCCTTAAGGGGC
>JAEYYW010000049.1 GCA_023428265.1 Bacillota bacterium
TGCCCTCTGGCTTAGAGCAGTTGGGAGAAGGCATCTTTTCAGGCTGCGAATCGCTTGAAAGCATTGCAATTCCCGGCCTCATCACCAGCATACCGTATGCAATGTTTTCCGGTTGCTATTCTCTTGAGCGTGCTACCATACCGGCCACTGTAACAAGTATTGGCGAAAGCAACTTCACCGGCTGCCGCAATTTAACTATCTATGGCTATACCGATTCCTATGCGGAAAGCTATGCAGAAAAAAACGTGATCCGTTTTGTTGATTTGAACGTGCCAACCCCTGCCCCAACGCCTACACCAGTCAATTCCGATTTTGGTTACTATATTGAGAACGGCCAGGCAGTCATTGTAAGCTATAAAGGCTCCGAAACGTCTGTAACCGTTCCCGGTACGATGGAGGGATACCCCGTAACAGTCATTGGATATGCTGCCTTTAGGCCTGGATCGGAAGCTATCCTAAACATTACCCTTCCCAACAGCGTAACGCGACTTGATGGTTCCGCCTTTGAAGGCTGTAATAATCTGAAAAGCATCACGTTGTCCAGCGAACTGATTTCTATAGGCAGTCACGCTTTCTCAAGCACAAGTTTGGAAAGCATAACAATTCCAGAAAAGGTCACTACCATTGGGGAGCGCGCATTCTTAGCTTGTGATACCCTTCGCAGCATCACCATCCCTGCCAGCGTAACAAGCATTGGGAAAGAGGCATTTTTAAGTACAGGATTATCGGAAATCCATGTGGCACCTGGCAACACCGTTTATACAGCATACGACGGTGTTCTTTATGACATCGCCATGAAAACACTGATCGCTTATCCCGAGTATAAAGCCGATACCGCATTTACAGTGCCTGCCGGGGTAGAAAAGATTCAATCGTATGCGTTTTCAAATGTTGATCATCTGATCTCCGTTCAATTGCCAGACTCATTAAAGAGCATTGGTTCAAACGCCTTCCTATATTGCAGCTCTATAGAATCTATCAATTTTCCGGCTGGTTTGGAATCGATTGGCCATGGCGCTTTTTATTGCTGCATTGCACTTGCGAGCATCACCATTCCCCCCAAGGTGTCAGCCATTCCTGACACAGCGTTTGCTTATTGTAAATCACTGCAAAGCGCATACATACCAGCCACTGTATTCAGCATCGCAAATAATGCCTTTGAAGGTTTCAATCCAGCTTTAACAATCTATGGGGCCAATGATTCTTTTGCGCAATATTATGCAATCGGTTGTGGTATTACGTTTACGCAAATCGGTGACCCATCTCCACCGCCTGTGGTTACCCCTAATCCAGACTTTAGATATTCTATTTCAAATGGGAAAGTGATCATTAGCAGGTATAACGGCACAAGCACCGATGTGGTCATACCCGGTTTTATAGAAGGGTATCCCGTTACGTCTATTGCTTACAGATGCTTCTATAACAATAATACAATCACCAGTGTAATCTTTCCTGACAGCATAGTATCCATTGGCGAATATGCATTCTGGCATTGCCAAGGTCTAACAAGCATTATTCTTCCGAAGGAACTGCTCACCATCAATAAGAATGCATTTTCTGGTTGCTCTAACCTGGAAAGCGTTCTATTTAATGAAAAAATCGAAACGATACAACAGTATGCATTTAATTCATGCTCCAAACTGGAAAACGTTCATTTGCCAAACTCATTTCTATCTCTACAGAAGACAGCCTTTGCTTATTGTTCTGCGCTGCGCAATGTCACTTTATCGGAAAGCATGACCTCCCTCCCAGAAGCTGCTTTCTATAACTGTACCGCGCTTGAAAGCATCACATTGCCAGAGAACCTTGACCAAATTGATTCGAGCGCATTTGAGAATTGTACCAGCTTAAAAAGCGCCGTCTTTTTAGATCCAGGTTTTCACAGTATAGGATACAGTGCTTTTTCAGGATGCACATCGCTTTCAAGCATTGTCTTGCCGCAGATTAGTACCATTAAGTCAGATACCTTTGCCATGTGCAGCAGCCTGAAGAGCATATATATCCCCTCCCGTGTCTCAACCATCGGCACCGGTGCATTCCGCAATACTGGGTTAACCGAAATTCGTGTATCTCCCGGCAATACAGCATATAGGGTCTATGATGGCGCTCTGTATGACAGTGCTATGACCACCCTAATCGCATATCCTCCCAATAGAACTGGCTCAACATTTACAGTACCTCCCAGTGTAATAGAGATCAAGCCTTACGCCTTTGCCGGTGCAAAAAACCTGACAAGCGTTTCTTTGCCTGCGTATTTGAAAACCATTCAAGACCACGCTTTCAGCAATTGTACGGCGCTTCGTGATATCACTTTGCCTGCCAACCTGAAAACGCTTGCCTATTCTGTATTTGAAAACTGTATATCATTGGAGAACATCACCATCCCGCCCAAGGTAACAACGGTGCCCAATGATCTATTTGTTGGATGCAGTTCACTTAAAAGTGCTTTCATTCATACCAGCGTAACGGCCATTGGCGTTTCCGCTTTTGCGGGCTGCCATACTGGTTTTGCAATCAAGGGGTATCCCGGTTCCTATGCGCAAACCTATGCAGCCCAAATGAGTATCCCCTTTGTGGATGTAACAGTCCCTACACCAACGCCTGCTCCTACGGCAACGCCAGCCCCAACGGTGGAGCCTGCTCCTACGGCAACGCCTGTCCCAACGGTGGAGCCTGCTCCTACGGCAACGCCTGTCCCTACAGTATCACCAGCCCCTGCAGCTACGCCTGCTCCCACGGTGACATTTACCCCTGCACCCACCCTAATATCAACCCCCGTGCCGACTCCCACACCCAAGCCAGCATTAACACCAGCGCCTACCAATGCGCCAACGCAAGCTCCTACGCCTTCGCCAACCCCCGCCGTGCCGCAGTCCATCACGCTTTCCTATGCCCGCCTGACCATTGCAGAAGGTCAAACCGCCAGTACGATGTCTGCCTCCATCTGGCCGGCAGAGGCCAGCCAGGCTGTCACATGGGCAAGCAGCAACGAAGCCGTTGTCACCGTAACAAACACCGGCGTCTTTACCGGCCTTAAGGCAGGAACGGCATCCATCCAGGCAGCAGCGGAAAATGGCTTAACCGCCAGCTGCAAGGTAACCGTGGTGAAAAAGGGCAAAGGCGTTACCGGCATTTCCATCAGCGCCAGAACGTATGCCGTAAATGAAGGAAAAACCTTGCAGCTATCCGCCAGGCTTACCCCTCGCTCACCGAAGAATAAAGCGGTTGTCTGGTCCTCCTCCAATCCCGCTGTCGCATCCATCAGCAGCAAGGGCAAGGTGTACGCCTTGACGCCCGGCACAACCACCATTACCGCCACTTCGTCCAGCGGCATTTACTCCCAATGCATTATTACGGTAAACTCTCTGGCCGTTTCGCAGGTCATCCTCAGAAAGACCTATATCGAAGTGGACGAAGGGAAAAAGGCATCTCTCTTTGCCACCGTCCTGCCCAAAAACGCACGGTTCAAAGCCATTTCCTGGTCCTCCAGCGATTCTAATATCGCTTCCGTTTCATCAAAAGGCAAGATCACCACATACCGGCCCGGCACCGTACAGATTATTGCTACCGCTCAAAACGGTGTGTCCGCCGCCTGCACACTGTATGTAAGGTCCCTGGCTGTCTCCTCTATTTCCCTTCGTAAGTCGGAGCTGTTACTGGCTGTTCACAGGTCCTTTTCCTTACGGCCAGCCCTGCTGCCAAAGAACACACCCTTCAAGCAGCTTACATGGGTATCCAGCAATCCTGGCGTAGCCACCGTAACGTCTAAAGGCCGCATCAAAGCTGTTTCACCCGGAACCGCGGTCATCACGGCCATTGCGCATAATGGCCTGACCGCCACCTGCACAGTCACTGTCCCATAAAAAACACTGCCGGCTTTCCCACCAAGGAAAACCGGCAGTGTTTTTTATTACGCATTATGGCTGATTCACAATCACAAAGCAACCGAGC
>JAEYYW010000065.1 GCA_023428265.1 Bacillota bacterium
GCCATGTAATTCTCAATGAACAGGTTTTCCAGCGGTGTCACATCATAATGGCTGCCGCCCGGTGCGAAGGAAATGGGCATTGGTCTCTCCCCGTGGTTCATTTGCGTGTATCAATGATACCATATCAAGGGGGAAAATAAAATGTGCGGCGCGATGGGCGCCGGGGGCGGATACTGCCGGGACGGGATAGGGGCCGGGCAGAGCCCGGCCCCTACGGAAAGCGTGAAATCAGTATTTCTTCGGTGTCAGCGCGATGATGAACAGGCCAAGGAAGCTGCCGAACAAGCCGACGAAGAAGCCCGGCACCGGCCGCAGATCGCGGCTCTTGGCCATGTTCATCCCCACGATGCCGCAGACCACATTGATCACCAGGCCGAGCAGCGCCGGCACAACCATCACAAGCAACGAAGCCAGACCATAGCCAAAGTCATACGCTGAAGGAACAGACATCTTAATACCTCCGAAGTTTTATTTCACCCACGAAATTTCCGTGGGCGCAAGCCAGGAAAAGGGTTCCCAGGGCAGGTTGCGGGCCACCATAAACAGCACGATGACCGCCAGCGCCACCCAGGGCAGCCACAGCGGCAAAGAGGGCACCGGCCGGCCGCGCCAGAGCCGCAGCAGAATCACTGCCAGCGCCGCCAGCAAAAACGGCAGGCTCACAACGGCCAGCGGGTTCATGCGGAAGCCCGCGTAAAAGTGGCCGTTCAAAATCAGCCGCAGCGCCCGCGTGATGCCGCAGCCGGAGCAATACAGCCCGGTCAGCTCATGCAGCACGCAAGGCGGCAAAATGCTGGGGCCGTTGGGGTCAGACACCTTCAAATACCAAAGCCCTGCCGCCGAGGCAAGCACCACCAGCACCGCCAGCACCGCCGCCCACGCCCGTTTTGCCTTTTTGCTGCCATTCTGCACCGTGTGTTTCTCCGTGACGCCGATCATGGTTCCTTTCGTGCCGCCCGATGGGGGCAAATTCGGTTGTGATACAAGAAAGGCCCGGCGGGAGCCGGGCCCGAGCGATGATCGATCAGAAATTATTGGCAACGGCGCCAATCACGCCTGTTGCGACAACAATGATAATACCAACCACAAACAATGCGATGCCGACAATGAACATGATCATGGAAATTTTGACCTTCTTGTTCATGTCTTCATAGTCACCCTTGTTGTAGCTGCCCATGCCGATGGCGGCAAATACGATGCCGATGATACCAAAGAGATTGCCGCAGCACAACACAGTGAGCACGATGTTGAGAATCAGCCACAGTGTGGCTTTGTTCTTCTCAGCAGGCACAACTGGGGTGGAATAGGCCGGGGTTTCATAAGTGGGCGCGGCAGGCGCGGAGTAGGCCGGTGCTTCATAGACCGGCGCGGCGGGAGCGGGCTGCTCGGGAGCCTGGTCCAGCGGGGCGCCGCAGCTTGCGCAGAACACGGCCTCGTCAGCGTTGGAAATGCCACATTTGCCGCAGTTTTTCATACTTTCACCTCATGATGGATTGATTCTGGGGGGCCGTTATGAGTTGAGCGCAACCAGCCAAATCACGCCGATGACGATGGCGGTAATCAGCCCGAGAGCGGCGCCGATGATGAACATGATCATCGAGGTCTTGCTCTTCTTCTTCGCGTCTTCCACGTCGCCCTTATTGAAGCTGCTCATGCCCATGCCGGCCAAAATAATGCCGATCACGCTGAAAACAAAGCTGCCGGGGCAGCACACCACGGTGGCCACGATGTTGAGGATCAGCCACAATGTGGCCGGGTTCTTCTGCTCCGCGGCGGGGGTGATGGGGGCTGCAGACGCGGGGGAGTCATAGGCCGGTGCTGTGTAGGTGGGCGCCGTGTAGACCGGCTGGGGCGCTTCGGGCGGGGCCACCGGCATTTCCGGCGCGGCCTTCGGCACTTCGGGGGCGTGGGGCACCTCGGGCGCCGCCGGGGCAGCGGGAGCCTGGTTCAGCGGCGTGCCGCAGCTGGAGCAGAACAATGCTTCGTCCGCGTTGGAGTTACCGCATTTAGAGCAGAACTTCATGATAATTCCTCCTTGATTGGTGTCTATGGAAAGTTGAATGAATCCCCGATGAAATGGTCTGCGCTGGATATAACAAAAAAGACGGATTCTGCCGGAATCCATGCCCTTATTATAACATCTCCATCCGCAATATCAATGATATATTACCCATATGCAGGAATTTCGGCGGATATAACAGCCGTTTTTTATCGTGATTCGCCATTTTCGGCCATCCGCAGTATAATATAGTCCTATTTGTTGTTGGAGAGCGGGAGAGGAGGCGAAGCCGTTGCAGATGATGATCAGGCCGCTGTTTTCCGGCAGCCGCGGCAACGCCACCTATGTGGAGGCCGGCGGCGCACGGCTGCTGGTGGACGCCGGCGTATCCTGCGCGCGGCTGGCGCAGGCATTGAACGACATGGGCAGAGACCCGGCCTCGCTGGACGGCATCCTCATCACCCATGAGCACAGCGACCACATTGCCGGGCTGGATGTGTTTGCCGGCAAATTCGGTGTGAAGGTGTTTGCCAACCGGGAGACCTGGGCGGAGCTGGCACCCCGCCTGTCAAGGGTGCCCGAAAGCCAGCGCGTGGTGGTGGAGACCGACAGCGACTTCTGCGTGCGCGGCCTCAATGTGGAAACCTATGACAAGCCCCATGACTCGGTGCGTTCGCTGGGCTATGGGTTTTATGCCGGCGGCGTGCGCGGCGCGGTGATTACCGACGTGGGCCACCTGCCGCAAAAGCTGCTGGGGCGGCTGATGGGCTGCCGGCTGCTGGTGCTGGAATCCAACTATGACGAGCAGATGCTGCTTTATGGCAAGTATCCGCAGATGCTCAAGAAGCGCATCTACGGGCGGCGCGGCCACCTGGGCAACAAAGACTGCGGCCTGGCCCTGCAAAAGCTGGTGATTGCCGGGGCAAAGCAGGTGGCGCTGGGCCACCTCTCCGAGGAAAACAACACCCCGGAGAAGGCCTTTGGCACCGTGGAGCACCTGCTCTGCACCGAGGGCATTCTGACGGGGCGCGATGTGCGCATTGTGGTGGCCGGGCAGGATGGGCCCTGCGAGGAGCTGCTGCTTTAATCCTTTTTGTTTTGTCTATTTTGCTTTGGAAGAAATCAACACAGGAATAGGAACGAACTTGTCCCCCTCATTGAGGGGGATGTCGATTCCATTGGAATCGACAGGGGGAGTTTGCAGGCAATACAACGCGGGCGGCTCGACTCGGGCCGGCACAGAGTCCGGCCCGTACATGGAGAGGGCGACTCTTGCTAGCATTTTCCTTAATCAAGTTTTGCGTTAAGAAGAATTACAACTTGAACATGGCTGTCAATGTACGGGCGGGGCTCTGTACCCGCCCGATGCGAAGAGACAATGTTTTTTCCCGGTGGGCCGGGGCATGTTGATGAACTTGTCCCCCTCAATGAGGGGGATGTCGATTCCATTGGAATCGACAGGGGGAGTCAGCCCCCCAGCAGCATGCCCACCTGATAAATTATGAAACAGATCGCGTAAGCCACCGCCAGGCCCAGGCCGATGGTGAGCAGCGTGAACTTCCACGAATTCATTTCCTTTTTGATCGTCACGATCGTGGACGCGCAGGGGATGTAAAGCAGTGAAAACACCATCAGCACATAGCCCTGCAGCGGCGTGAAAAGCCCCTGCAGCGTGGCCGCCACGCCGTCGGCGCCGCCGCCGGTGAGCACGCCCAGCGTGGTCACAATGGCTTCCTTGGCAAACACGCCGGTGAGGAACGACACCGAAGCCCGCCAGTCGCCCAGGCCGATGGGCGCGAAAACCGGTGACAGCCACCGGCCCAGCTGGGCCAGCAGGCTTTCGGAAGGATCCGCCGCCTCGGTGAAGGCCGGGGTGAAATACTGCAGCGCCCAGATGACCACCGATGCTGCCAGCAGCACCGTGCCCGCCTTTTGCAGAAAGCCCTTCACCCGCTCCCAGGCGTGCAGGAAGAGGTTGCGGGCGCTGGGCAGCCGGTAAGGCGGGATCTCCATCACAAAGGCGGAGTCGCCGCCCTTAAACACAGTCTTGTTCAGCACGGCGCCGGCAATCACCGCCACCAAAATGCCAAGCAGGTAAACCGACAGGATCACAAGCCCCTGGTTGTTGGGGAAGAACGCACCGGCCAGCAGCGCATAGACCGGCAGGCGGGCGCTGCAGGAGAAAAACGGCACCAGCATCATGGCCAGACGCCGCTCCTTTTCGCTGGGCAGCGCCCGGCAGGCCATCACCGCCGGCACCGAGCAGCCAAAGCCCATGATCAGCGGCATGATCGCCCCGCCGCCCAGGCCGATCCGGGAAAGGGCCTTGTCGGCAATGAAGGCGGCGCGGGCCATATAGCCGGAGTCTTCTAAAAGCGACGTGAGGAAAAACAGCGCCGCGATCTGCGGCAGGAAGGAAACCACGCTGCCCACGCCGGAGACCACGCCCTCGCTCAGCAGCCGCACAATGGCGTCCGGCGCGTGCCACACGGTGAGCAGCGCCGCGACACCCGGCGCCAGGATGCCGTCTAGAAAATCGGAAATGAGCCCGGAGAGCAGCCCCGCGGCCTCAAAGGTGAGCCAAAACACCGCCAGCATCACCAGCGCGAAGATGGGCACGGAGAGCCACTTGTTGAGCGCAAAACGGTCAATGCGCTCGGTGAGGTCCTTTGTCTTCTTCCGGTTATGGATCAGCACCTGCGCGGCGATGCCGGCGATGTCGCCATCGGCCATGCCGATGCCGCAATGCTTGCAGCCGTCGCACCCGGAGCAGGCATGCCGTGCCGCGCCATATTTGAGCGCCAGGCCGATCTGCGTTTTCAGCTCCTCCAGGTTTTTGCCGCGGGCGGCGCTCAGCGCAACCACCGGCACACCCAGCAGGATGGAGAGGCGGGCTGTGTCAATGGCGCTGCCCTTGGCCTCCAGCTCGTCCATCATGTTCAATGCCAGCACCGTGGGCTTGCCAAGCTTCAAAAGCTGCAGCGTCAGCATCAAGCTGCGCTCCAGTGTGCCTGCATCCAGTATGTTGATGATGAGTTCGATGTCTTCCCGGATCAGATAATCCCAGGCCAAAACTTGCTCCGCCGTGTCCGGGTCCAGTGAGTAAATGCCCGGCAGGTCGGTCAGAATGTGCTTTTCGCCCTCGATGGTGACAGGGCCTTCCTTCTTGTCCACCGTGACCCCCGGCCAGTTGCCGATGTGGCCGCGGCCTCCGGTCAACGCGTTGAAAAGTGTCGTTTTGCCGCTGTTCGGATTCCCTACCAGCGCAATCGCCATGTGTTACACCTCTGTCTCCGCCAGTTCTTCCACGTCCAGCGCCTCAAAGTCTTTGCGGCGCACGGCGAGGTTATAGCCCCGCACCTTCACAATGCAGGGGTCACCAAAGGGAGACACGCGCTCCACCTGCATCTTGCAGCCTTTGTCGATGCCCATCGCCATCAGCCTGCGGGCGGAGGGGTGGCCGCAATTGACGCTCTGCACGCGCATGCAGTTTCCTGCCCGTAACCCATGCCTGCACCACTCATGTCCCATCAGCGCACCTGCTTCTACTTGATAATTATTATCAATATCATTATAATCCATCGTTGAAATTTGTCAAAGGGTTTTTTGTGGGAAGAGTAACGTTGTAATGATGAAAAAGGCATTGCCTATTCTGCAAACATCCCCCTGCTGCGTGGGAGCGGCCTTGTCCCCCTCTTGAGGGGGATATCGATTCCGCAGAAAGCGACAGGGGCAACCGCCCAACTCCGGTAAAACTTTTCAGCCAAACCGGACACAATAAGGTATCAGTCAGGGGGTGAGGAAATGAGCCGGGCCAGATGGCTGCTGTTTGACCTGGGCGGCGTGCTGGTGCACTATGCCGGCGCTGCGCGCATCAACGCGTGGCTGCCCAAGCCGGTGGATGACTGGGAGCTGTCGCGCCACTGGCTCTATTCGCCGGCGGTGCGTGCCTTTGAGAGCGGCCGGATTAGCCCGGTGATTTTTGCGGCGGACCTGATTGAGGAAATGGGCCTGCAAGTGCACCCTGACGACTTTCTGCGGGAGTTCCCCAATTTTTTGCAGGGCTACTTCCCCGGCGCGGAGGAGCTGCTGGCCACGCTGGCCTCCCGCCACCCGCTGGCGCTGCTTTCCAACACCAACTCCCTTCAATGGGAAAAGCTCACGGCCACCACCTTCACCGATCAGCTTTTCCGCAAGGTGTTCCTTTCCTTTCGCACCGGCTTTCTGAAGCCCGACCGCGAGGCCTTTCTGAACGTGGTGGAAAAACTGGGTGTGGAGCCGGATCAGATCCTCTTTTTTGACGACAACCCGGACAATGTGCGCGGCGCGCTCAACGTGGGCATGGAGGCCGTGCATGTGCTGGGGTTTGAAGACATGCGGGAGAAGATTTGGGCGATGGGGCTGATGGAGTAGGCACTCACCCCCCCGGCCCCCTCTCCCAAAAGCAACCCTCATCCCCCAACCCCTTCCCCCAGAGCATTGGGGGAAGGGGAGAAGTTAGTCGGGGCTTGCACCTCGGCCCCCCGATATTTCTGCATGGCATTAACGACTCTATTGATAGATGCCGGGGGATTGGGGGTGATAACCCCCATACTAATATACCCCTCCCCCAATCCCATGGGGGAGGGGCAAGGGGAGAGGGTTTTTTGTGGGAGACGCAATGGGGAGAGGGCGCTTTGGCGGAAGGGGCCGGCAGGTGAGTGCCATTAACACTTGTATTCCAACAATCCATATGAGAAGATAACCCCATGGACCAAAAGCACACAAATGAATATTTCATGCGCCAGGCATTGAAGCAGGCTGCGTTGGCCGCCGCCCACGGCGACGTGCCGGTGGGCGCGGTGGTGGTGAAAGAGGGAAAGATCATCGCCCGTGGCCGCAACCGCCGCGAGGAAAAGGGCGACCCCACCGCCCACGCGGAGGTGGAGGCATTGAGAAAAGCCGCCAAGAAGCTTGGCGGCTGGTACCTGCACGGCTGCACATTGGTGGTCACGCTGGAGCCCTGCCCGATGTGCGCCGGGGCGGCAATGCAGGCGCGGCTGGAGGCCGTGGTGTTTGGCGCCTATGACCCCAAGGCCGGGTGCGCGGGTTCGCTCATGAACCTGCCCGGCGATGCGCGGTTCCCCCACCGGGTGGCCGTGACCGGCGGCGTGCTGGAAAATGACTGCGCGGCGCTTTTGAAGGAGTTCTTCAAGCAAAGGCGCAGGCAGGCCCAGAGCGATACATAACACCACTGCCCCGTTGCATGCCCGCGCAGCAAACCAAGAGGAAAAGGAGCTCCCCATGGCATTGACGCTGCTGCTCGCCACGGTGTGCCTGGAAGCCGCGCTGGCAATATGCCGCATGCGCTTCCAAACAATGCGCCTGCTTCTGCGGGAGTATGGGCGTTTTGCCTTGTTGCTGCTGCTGGCCGCGGCGGTAGCGGCGCAATGGATCCATTGGGGCATTCGCTGGTATTTGGCGGGCGGTCTGCTGTTGGCCTGGGCGGCAATCGGCGGTGTCCGGCTGATTCGCGCGGCGCAGCAATCGCGCAGGGGCGTGGCCGAGGCCGTGCCCAGATACACACCGGGCAGGGCCATCCGCCGGGCGGCGGGTGCTGTGCTGCTGATGGCAATCGCGCTGACCCCGGCGTTCCTCTTCCCGGAGCGGCCGCCGCTGGAATCAACCGGGCCCCACGCCGTTGCCACGGAAACCCGCACGTTCACCGACCGCAGCCGCGCTGACCCCTACTCGAAAAGCGGCGAACCCCGCAGGCTCACCGTGCAGTTTTGGTACCCGGCGCAGGCGCCGGGCCGGTCCTGCCCGCTGGTGGTGTTTTCCCACGGCAGCTTTGGGGTGAGGACCAGCAATGTGTCGCTGTTTCAAGAGCTGGCCAGCCATGGCTATGTGGTTGCCTCCATCGATCACACCCATCAATGCCTTTACACCACCGATGAAGAGGGCCGCACCATCTGGATGGATCCGGGCTATGTGCAGGAGGTGCAGAGGGAAGATGCTCACACCGACCGGCAACAAAGCTTTGCCTATTATCAAAAGTGGATGAGCATTCGCACTGCCGACCTCAATTTTGTGATCGACACCGTGCGATCCGAGGCGGAAAATCAAAAGGATGGCCCTTGCGGCTTAACAGACGCCTCAAAGATTGCTGTGATGGGCCACTCTTTGGGCGGGTCGGCGGCGCTGGGGGTGGGCAGGCAGCGCGGCGATGTGGACGCGGTGATCGTGCTGGAGGCTCCCTTCCTTTGCGACATCACCGGCGTGGCGGAAGGCGGCTTTGTGTATGTGGACGAGCCCTACCCTGTGCCGGTGCTCAATGTGTATTCCGACAGCGCCTGGGGCCATCTGGACGAATGGACGCAATATGCCCGCAATCAGGACCTGCGAGACAACCCCGGCGGCACTGCCGAAACCCTGCACCTGCCGGGCGCCTGGCACCTGGATCTGACCGATTTGTCGCGCACCAGCCCGTTTTTCACGCGGATGCTCAATGGCGGGCAGGCTGCGCAAGACCCTGATGGCACGCTGCGGGCATTGAACAGGGCGTGCCTGGATTTCCTGAACCTGGCACTGAGAAGATAACCATCAACATCGGGCCAAACCCCGCCCGACATTGCCGTTTGATCCTGCGCGGCAATGCTCAGGCAGGGGAAAGCCCAGCTCGCCTGCCGGTTGCGCCGGTCGGCGGCACCGGAATCATTTCTCCAGCGTGCCCACTACAGGCACCCCCTCCAGCTTTCCGACGCCGTGGGGAGACTGCTTCTTGATTTCGTCCGTCAGATCCTTCCCGGCAGTGAAGCGCCCCCAGTGGTCTCCGCCCTTCCATTCGGGGACGTCGGTCACGTCATAAACCACGCCATCCACGGCCACATAAGCGGGGTTGCCGTTCTGGCCGTTATACGTGGCCAGCTCCTCGGTGGTGAAGACCTTGTCTTCCGGCGCGGTGGTAGAAGCGTCGGGAGCAGTGGTTCCATCCGTGGCGGATGCCTCGGGGGCAGTTGTCCCATCGGTGGCCTCAGGGGCGGTGGTGGCCGGAGCTGCCGATTCTGTCGGCGCTGCCGTGGCAGGGGCCGGGGTTACGGCAGGCGTGGTGCACGCGGCCAGCAGCAGGATGGAAGCGGTGAAAACGGCGAGCAATGCGCCGGAGCGTTTGGTCAGTTTGTTCATATCAACACCTCTTTCGGGGATGGATTCTGAATTAATTGTAGTAAAGCAAGCGGCAACTGAAAGTGATTGGGATTACCGACAGGCAGGATTGCCATATATGCGTTAAATTCCAGGATTCGGGCGGATACTGAGCCCCGCCCCGTGCTTTCACCTGTATGCAGATTATCGGGCCGGTACAGGCTGGCCGCATCCTGCGGATGCTGCTCGCCCATGCAACCCGGAGCCCGGCCCGTACATTGAGTGGAAGCTCACAGATGTATCTTTTGATAATTTTTGGTTGGATCAAAGATTTTGCTTGAATATGGCGGTCTATGTAGGGGCGGGGCTCCGTACCCGCCCCCTCTGATTGGGGCACCATCCTGGTCTGCGTTTGCTTTAATAGATCTGTGTGTAGTCATCCCATGCATCCAGCTGTGGCGTTGACACCATCTTAGCAAATGCGATACAATCTCCTTAGCGCTATTGCGGGAAAGGATGGCAATGCTATGAGCCGGAAAACGCTGCGGAACTGCTTGCCCCTGTTGATCACAGCTGCTTTGGCGGTGTTCATCCTGTGCATTCCAACCGGCCAGGCCGGCGACACCACCGGCATGGCGACCAATCCTGCATCGGCAGCAGATAGCCCGTTGGCCGTTGATAACTTTCAATCGCAGCATCCCAACGCCGAGGTTGTCGTGACGCGCCAGATTGATTTGGATGGTGACGGAGCGCAAGACAGCGTCATCCTTTATTGTGACACAGACCCCTCTGGCAGAAAGACAACCACCAACATCTGGATCGCGACTGCCGATCACATGGCCAGCCTGGACCTGGCCGGCGGCGACTCCAATTTTTCCTTTGCATACGGGGACACCTCGCTGGACTTTGACCTCAATCAACAGGCAGTGATTGTGTATCTATCCGATGCCCAAATGAACCGGGTGCTGGCATATCGCCTGACGGTTGCCGGCGATCCGGGCAAGTCGCAAACAAACATCAAGGTTACAGCAAGCCAGGTCGCAAGTTAAGCATCAGAATTGATTCACAGAAAAGCCCGCCCACGCGAAAGTGGACGGGCTTTTGTTTGTGGGATGAATCAGCGCTGGGCGATGACAAGGGCGGGGTAGTAGGGGCCGGGCTCCAGGTTGCATAGGCGAGCAATGGCCGAAGGCCATGACCAGCCATCTGAAAGATCGTGGCCAGCCTGCCCCGGCCCGCGTTGATGGTTCCGTTTTAACCCACGCTTTATAGTTTAATACTCGAGATTATGCTGCCTGCGGGCAGGAAATCCCCCCTGTCATCTGCCGATGACATCCCCCCTTGAATCATCGCTGCGCGATGACAAGGGCGGGTGGGGAGCGCTTCGAACAGGTTCTTTGCATCGGGCGAAACCCTGGTATAAACAAACTTTACCCCTCTCCCAATCCAGTGGGGGTATTACCCCGGCAATTATGTAGGGTATTTGCGTAGCAAATGCTCGGGTAATTGCCGATAGCGGCTTGTCCGATGCAGCGCCGCGCTGCATCATAGAAGCAAACGCGAAGGGAGGGGTTGGGGGTGAGGGTTCGTATGAGGTAGGGGTGAGGGTTATTCCCCCATCAGCTTTGTCAACTCCCCGGAGTAGTAGCACACCAGCCGGTGCAGCGGGCGGGTGAGGCACACATACAAAAGGCGGCAGTGCAGCGGGTCGTCGGGCCAGAGAGTTTCGTTGAGGTCCGCCAGCACGATGGCGTCAAACTCCAGGCCCTTCACCATGTGGGCCGGCAGCACCATGGGGCCGCCGCGGTAATCGTCGTCGCCGTCGCGATACAGTGACAGGCCCTCCACACGGGGTTTCAGCTTCTTATAGAGCGCTTCTGCATCCTTCGGGCGCTTGTGCACCACGGCCACGGTCTTCATGCCGTCGGCCAGCAGCGCATTCACTTTCTCGGCGATGGCGGCCTCCGGTTGTTTCTCCGGCAGGGGCAAAACCTCCGGCTCCCGGCCGTGGCGCAGCACCGGGCGGGCCTGACGCTGGCCGGGGAAGGGGTGGCGGGCGGCCACCTTGCCGGCGAACTCCATGATCTCCACCGTGTTGCGGTAACTGGTGACCAGCTCGTGGAAGTCAGCGCAGCCGGGGCCGAACACACCGTCCATGATGGCCTGCCAGCCGGTGACGCCCCGGTAGCCGTGGATGCCCTGGGCGAGATCGCCCACGATCGTGAACGACGCGTTTTGCGTGAGCGTCTTGAGCACGTCAAACTGAAAGGCGGAGAAGTCCTGCGCCTCGTCGAGCACCGTGTGGTGGATGTCCAGCCGCTCGGTCTGGCCGAAGAGCAGGCCGTTCAGATAGATGATCGGCGCAATGTCCGCCGTCTCGATGCGCTTGCTGTTCAGGCGGGCGAGGCTGTCTTCACAGAGGGCTTGCCAGTCGCCCGCGTCCGCGCCGTCCGGCAACGGGAAGAGCGGCTCCAGCGACAGCAGCTGCCGGTACTGCTCCATCAGCTCCAGTTTCGGGAAGGCCTTCATGCAGTCGTCCACGGCGTGGGCGGCGTGCTCGTCATACTCCTTCAAGCGCTGGTCGCGGGCGGCGTAGAGGCGCTGCATGAGCGCCCGGCGCTCCTCCGAGTCCACCGGCATCTTCTCGCGGATCAGGTTGGCGCGGCGCACGGCCTCCTTTTCCAGGTCGGCCTTGGCGTTTTCCAGCGCGTCCTTCAACCGGCTGGCCAGCACCTTTTTCAGCTGCGGCACCCTGCGGGCCAGCGGAAAGGGCGACAGGTCCGTTGTGACCACCCGCGTGAGCTCCGCCCGGGTCATCACCGTGACCGGCCCCATCCGCAGCCCCTCCCGCGGGGCCAGCGACGCAGCCAGCGCGTTCACATAGCGGCGCACGCACTCCTTCATTTCCAGGCTGCCCTTGAGCCTTGCCATCCGCACGATGGGCCTGCGCTCGTGCTCGGGTAGTTCGAGTAATTTGAGCAGCGTGCCCGAGTCATCGAGCGGCGGCAGCTTCTTGCCGGTGAGCATGCCGCCCAGGCCGTAGAACGTGGTCTGCAGCACGTTCTCCGCGCCCAGCTCCGGCAGCACCGCCGAAATGTAATTCAGAAACAGCGGCGAGGGAGCGATGACCATCAGGTTCTCCGGGCCCATCGTCTGCTGATAGGTATACAAAAGCCACGTGATGCGGTGCAGCGCCACGGTGGTCTTGCCGGCGCCGGCCACGCCCTGCACGACCATGGGGCGTTTATAGTTGTGGCGGATGATGTCGTTCTGCTCGGCCTGGATCGTCGTGACAATGTCCCGCAGCCTCGCGTTGGCGTGGTCGGAGAGCACTTCGTGCAGGTAATCGTCTTGCGTCACAATGTCGGCGTCAATGATCGAATGGAGTTTGCCGTCGGATATGCTGAAGATGCGTTTGAGGCTCATGTCACCGGACACGATACCGGCGGGGCTTTCAAATTGGGCCGGGCCCACCTGGGCTCCGTAATACAAATTTGCGATGGGGCTGCGCCAGTCGTAGATGAAGGGCCTGCGGCTCGCCGCGTCGGTGACGCCCCATTTGCCGATGTAGAGCCGGTCGTAGTCTGCGTCGCCGTCCTTCTTGAAGTCCACGCGGGAGAAATAGGGCGTGTGCTCGGCGTAGCGGAGGTTTTTTGCCTTTTGGCTGGTGATGGCGTAAATCTTTTCGGCCACGAACCACTCGTGGTAGTATTCCCGCTGCACCAGCCGTAACCGGAGGACTTCCTTCAATTGCTTCTGCTCGAGTTCATCGGCGGCGGCCTGCTCATGGGTGACGCGGGCGATGGCCTCGGCGAGCTTGCGGGACTCCTCCGGGAAGTCCCTGTGGAGGGAGGACAAGGGTACCACCTCCTGACTTTTGGGGAAACAAGGAGTGGTATTATAGCATGGGAGGGGAGGGGAGGGCAAGAGGGGA
This sequence comes from Bacillota bacterium, assembly GCA_023428265.1. GTDB lineage: Bacteria > Bacillota > Clostridia > Christensenellales > UMGS416 > JAEYRA01. The sequence goes on from JAEYYW010000065.1 coordinate 13,056, forward strand.
ATCATAATAAATGGAGAAGGCCAAACCATTCAAAGCAATCTGCTTATGTACCATATGTAGTTTGACCACATCATTGCGTGAGAGTATAATTAGGAAACAGAAAGAAGTGAGAGTGCAAAATGACTGCTGATATATATAAAAGATTGTTTAAAGCAATATTCTCAAATGACAACTCATCACTGCGAAAACTTGCTATAGAGATTATTCAAGCAGAAAGAAAGATTGGTCATTCTGTTTTAGCGGATTCTCTTGAAAAAATTGTTAACAATAGTGCAGCGAGCACTAGCACTGAGAGTAATTTTTTAAGTCAAAGCTTATCATCACTACCAATAAGTAAAAGAAATAATGCGCCTCTTGTCTCAATTATTCCTAGAGAAC
>JAEYYW010000083.1 GCA_023428265.1 Bacillota bacterium
ATCATCGGCGTGGACGACAGCACGGCATCGGAGGTGCTGGGTGAGATGAATGTCACACCAGCCGGCATTCGCGAGCAGGTGGAGCGCCTGGTGGGCAAAGGGGACTATAACTTCACCGACGCATTCGGCTACACACCGCGCACCAAAAACGTCATTGAATACAGCCTTGTGGAGGCAAAGGGCCTCAATCACAATTATGTGGGCACCGAGCACCTGCTGCTGGCATTGGTCCGTGAGCGCGCCAGTGTGGCGGCCAGGATCCTCATCGACATGGTGTGGACCTGAAGCAGCTGCGCGAAAAGCTGATCGGCGGCATGCGTGACGAGGGCGGCGGCGCCCCGAAGAGCCAGCCGGGCGGCAAAACACCCAAGCTGGATAAATTCGGCCGCGATCTCACACAGGCAGCCCGTGAAGGCGAGCTGGACCCGGTGATCGGCAGGCAGAAGGAAATCGAGCGCGTGATCCAGATCCTGAGCCGCCGCACCAAGAACAACCCCGTCTTGATCGGGGAGCCCGGCGTGGGCAAGACCGCCATCGCCGAAGGCTTGGCGCAGCGCATTGTGGAGGGCAAAATTCCGGAGCTGCTGCGTGACAAGCGCGTGGTGATGCTGGACCTTTCCGGCATGATCGCCGGCACCAAATACCGCGGCGAGTTTGAGCAGCGGCTGAAGGATGCCATGGAGGAGATGCAGAAGGCCGGTAACATCATCCTCTTCATTGACGAGCTGCACACGATCATCGGCGCCGGCGCCGCCGAAGGCGCCATCGACGCGGCCAACATTCTGAAGCCCGCGCTGGCCCGTGGAGAAATCCAGGCTGTGGGCGCCACAACGCTGGACGAATATCGCAAGCATGTGGAGAAGGACACGGCGCTGGAGCGCCGCTTCCAGCCGGTCATGGTGGGCGAGCCCAGCCGTGAGGAAAGCGTGGAGATCCTCAAGGGCCTGCGCGACCGATATGAGGCGCACCACAAAGTGCGCATTACCGACGAGGCGATCAAGGCGGCCGTAAACCTGTCGGATCGCTACATCTCCGATCGGTTCCTGCCGGACAAGGCCATCGACTTGCTCGATGAAGCTGCCTCGCGCCTGAGGATCATGACTTATACAACCCCGCCGGATATGAAGCAGCTGGAGGAAAAGTTGGCAGAGATCCGCAAGGCCAAGGATGAGGCGGTCAACAACCAGAATTTTGAAAAGGCCGCGGAGCTTCGCGACCGGGAGCGCGAGGCGCTGCAAGAAATCGACCAGCGCCGCGAAACCTGGGAGAAGGAGCGCAACACCGAGGACAATGTGGTGGGTGAGGAGGAAATTGCCCAGATCGTTTCCAGCTGGGTGTCCATCCCGGTGCAGAAGATCACCGAAGGCGAGTCGGAGCGGCTGCTCCATCTGGAAGATGTGCTGCACAAGCGCGTGATCGGCCAGGAGGAAGCGGTGACTGCCGTGGCAAAGGCCGTGCGCCGCGCCAGAGCCGGCCTCAAGGACCCCAAGCGGCCCATCGGTTCCTTCATCTTCCTGGGGCCCACCGGCGTGGGCAAGACGGAGCTCTCCAAGGCTTTGGGCGAAGCGCTGTTTGGCGATGAAGACTCGCTGATCCGCGTGGACATGTCTGAATATATGGAGAAGCACTCAGTCTCCAAGCTGGTCGGGTCGCCGCCCGGATACGTCGGCTTCGACGAGGGCGGCCAGCTCACCGAGAAGGTGCGCCGCAAGCCCTATTCTGTGATCCTGCTGGATGAGGTGGAAAAAGCCCACCCCGACGTGTTCAACATCCTGCTGCAGATTCTTGAGGATGGGCGCCTCACCGACGCCAAAGGCCGCACGGTGGATTTCCGCAACACCGTGGTGATCATGACCAGCAATGTGGGTGCCGCCGCGGCCCAAAACCCGGTGGCGCTGGGGTTCGGCAGCGTGCGCAACAGCACGCAGGATTATGACCGCATGAAGGTGCGGATGCTGGACGATTTGAAGAAAACCTTCCGGCCGGAGTTTTTGAACCGCATCGATGAGATCATCGTGTTCCACGCGCTGGAGCAAACCCACACGCGCAAGATTGTGGACCTGATGCTCACACAGGTGGCAGCCCGGCTGACGGAGAAGGACATCCACATCGATGTGACCGACGCCGCCAGGGACTATCTGGCCAAGGAAGGCTTCGACCCGCAGTTTGGCGCCCGGCCGCTGCGCCGCGCCATCCAGCGCACGGTGGAAGACAACCTTTCCGAGGAGATCCTGAGCGGGCAGATCAAGCTGGGAGACCACGTGATGGTGGATGTGGAGGGAGACAAGCTGGCCCTCAAACGGCAAGGATAAACAACGCACGTAAACAACACCCCCTTTCCAAGCGGAAGGGGGTGTTCTTCATCTTCTGGGAAGTGCTGTTTTTCCTGCCATTATGGCATATTGCGGAATTATACATAAAGTGATATGATACGCAATATTGTTTTTTGACAGGCACCCGGAAAGGGTGCGGCAATGAAAGGCACAGATTGATATGGGCAGCAAACTAAAAAGCGTATTGATCGGCAGACCGCTTCGCAATGAAGCGATTCACGGTCAAAAGCTTGGTATTCTTTGGGGGTTGCCGATCCTGGCGTCAGACGCGATTTCGTCTGTGGCTTATGCCGGTCAGGAGATTCTGACCGTTCTTCGCAACCCGGAGCATGATGTGGGCGGCTATGCCTATGTGCTGTTGGTCGGGATCGCGGTCGCCATCATCGGGCTGATGGCATTGCTGGTGCTTTCTTACCGGCAAACCATTGAGAATTACCCTGGCGGCGGCGGCGCCTACATCGTCGCCAAGGAAAACCTCGGCGTTCTGGCCGGTGTGATCGCCGGTGCGGCATTATCAGTGGATTATATCCTCACCGTCGCGGTCAGTGTGTCCTCCGGCATGGCCCAGATTGTGTCTGTTTTCCCTGGGCTCAACATAACCGTGATGCTGTTTGGCGTGGAGTATCCGTGGCTGATTGTGTTGCTTGCCGTGGCGCTGGTCGCGCTGCTGATGGTGGGAAACCTGCGCGGCATTCGGGAGTCGTCACGGATTTTCGGTATCCCGACCTATATGTTCCTGCTCGGTATGGGTGTGCTGATTATCGTCGGCCTTGCCAAAATACTTTCCGGGAATGTGCCGAGCGCTCCGGTGCCCACGCCAACCTATGAAAGCCTCTCTCAGCCGCTGAAGGCAATGATGCTGGTTCTGGTGCTGCGGGCGTTTTCCAATGGCTGCACGGCGCTGACCGGCATCGAGGCAATCAGCAACTCGGTGCCCAATTTTAAGGAGCCGGCCACGAAAAACGCAAAGCTCATCCTGTTGATCCTTGCGCTGATCATCCTGGTTTTGTTTGGCGGCACCTCAATCCTGGCTTCAAGATATCACGTCATTGCCGGTGAAGAGCAGGATGCTGTGCTGGTGCAGCTTGCCAACAATGTGTTCGGAAACGGCAACTTCATGGTGTTCTATATTGCGGTGACCACCTTCATCATTCTGGTCATGGCCGCCAACACCGCCTATTCCGGCTTCCCGCAGTTGGTATCCATCATGGCCAAGGAGGGCTTTGCTCCCCGGCAGCTCAACATGCGGGGAGACCGCCTGAGCTACTCCAACGGCATCATCATGCTCTCAGTTGGCGCGGTGCTGCTGATCATAGCGTTCAAAGCCAAGGTGACGAGCCTGATCGGGCTGTATGCGATCGGCGTTTTCATCTCGTTCACGCTTTCGCAGTCGGGCATGTTTATGAAGTGGGTCAGGCATAAGGGCAAGCACTGGGCGTTGAAGGCTGCCATCAACGGGTTTGGCGCGTTTGTAACGGCTTTGGTCGTGGCCATCATCGCGGTTTTCAAGTTCAGGGAAGGCGCCTGGATTGTGGTGATACTTGTGCCCGCGCTGGTGGTCGTAATGCTGAAAATCAAGCGTCATTATTCCGCCGTCGCCAAGCAGCTCAGAATCCCCGATGAGGCGTATGCCTCGCTGGACATCTCCAAGGACCATTACCGCAACCGTGTGATCGTGCCGATTGATAACGTGAACCAATCCAGCGTGCGCGCGCTGCGTTATGCCAAAACGATTTCCGACAATGTGACCGCCTTCTCCGTGGCCATTGATGAGGAGGCAGAAGCCAAACTGCGTGCCCGGTGGAGCAGGCTGAAAACCGACATTCCCTATATCATCAAGTATTCGCCTTACCGCAGGGTGGTTGAGCCGCTGCTGGACTTCATCCGTTCCGCGGAGTATGACTACAAGAAGGGGGATATGATCACGGTAATCCTGCCGCAATTCTCGGTCAAGAAGTGGTGGAACAAGCTGCTGCACAATCGCACCCGCGCCTATATCGAAAAGCAGCTGCTGAAACACAAGCACATTGTAGTGGCCGTGATGCCCTTCCAGCTGAAGGATGACAAAGCTGCCATCGGCAAGGATGAATATCTGATTTAACCCGGATTGAGACCGAGGGCAGCCCGCGCATGCGATGGGCTGCCCGTATTTTTTGCCTCAGAATCCCGAAACTGGCTTGGTAAAGTGCGGGCATACATGATAGAATCTGGTCATACACTGGGCAGGGGAGGCCTCTGCCAAATACGGCAAGCAAGGACAAGGAATGAAAAGAAAATCCCGGATATGGAGTTTGTTGTTTTTTCTGATTGTGACATTGGTTGGAGGTGCATTTCTTCTGGCCACGATTCTGCCCAAGCAAAACAACCAGGTGGTGGAAGATCCGGAAAGCGTGGCCGTTTTTGTCAACAAAACCGCCGCGCTGCCCGACGGTTATGAACCGCCGGATCTTTCGCTATGCAATGTGCCCGGCGTGAGGGAGATCGAGAAAAAGGAAAGCATGCTGCGCGAAGAGGCGGCGCGCGCTCTGGAAAAGATGTTTGCCGCCGCAAAGGAAGAGCAGGGCTACACGCTCTATATGATCTCCGGCTACCGGTCCTTCGAGCACCAGACCGGCACCTACAACAGCGTGAAGAAAGCCAGGGGCGAGGACTACGCCAATCAATACATTGCCATACCCGGCCACAGCGAGCACCAGACCGGCCTTGCCATGGACATTACCAACATCGATCATATGGATGACGATCATGAAAAGCAACTGGGCACGATGCCGGAGGGCATCTGGCTTCGCGACAATGCCCACCGTTTCGGTTTCATCCTGCGATATCCGGAGGGCAAGGAAGACATCACCGGCTACAACTACGAGCCCTGGCATTTCCGCTATGTGGGCACCGACATGGCCGCAGAGATTTTCTCCAAGGGCGTCACGCTGGATGAATACATGCAGTCGCAACGATGAGCCGCCAGGTTCGGAGGTGAGCGATGGACAAGATTGTGCGGATAGGCATCATTGGTGATTATGACGGAAGGGCTTCGCACCTGGCCACAAACAAGGCGCTGCACCACTGCGCAAAGAAAATGGGTTTGCAGCTTGAGATCAGATGGCTGCCCACGACACTTTTGGAGGGCGAAGGAGCGGAGTGCATCCAATCCTGTGACGGCGTCTGGTGTGCTCCCGGCAGCCCTTATAAAAGCATGCGGGGTGCGCTGGACGCGATTCGTCAGGCGCGGGAGAATGACATCCCCTTCATTGGCACGTGCGGCGGTTTTCAGCATGCGGTGATTGAGTTTGCACAAAACGTGCTGGGCATTCAAAATGCTGCACACGCTGAAATTGATCCGGCCAGTACAAACCTTTTCATCACAGCTCTGGCTTGTTCATTGGCAGGCCAATCGCACCCCATCCGGATCAGACGGGGGACACTGTCTTATCAATGCTATGGATGCAGCAGCTCCACAGAAAGCTTCCTGTGCAGCTTTGGGCTCAACCCCAGCCATCAGAAACTGCTTGAGGTGCATGGCATGCAAACGGCGGCTGAGGATGAAAACGGCGAGGCCCGCATTCTGGAGTTGGCAGGAAACCGCTATTTCATCGCAACGCTGTTTGTGCCCCAGCTGACCTCAACCGAGGAATCCCCACACCCGCTGGTGCTGGCTTTTCTTTCAGCGGCTGCCGGGAGGGATTCTGCAATGACCTGATCCGTTTGAGGAGATAAATTCATCGAGCTTGAATAAGCGGAGCGGTTGTTTGATCACTCCCTGCCCTTCAGCATATAAGTCTCAATCCCCGGCAGCAACGGATACAGCTTTTGCCCCATTTTGTCTTCAAAATACTTTTTCAGTTCAAACGCGGCCCGCCATTTGTCCAGCGTGTATTCGTTGAAACCACGGCGCAGTGTCACATCCACCATGCGCTTTTCCAGAATGCAGAAGCCCCATGGGTCGGCCAGATAGTCGCAGAGCTGGATCAGCCGGTCATAATCGTCATACTCGATGCCGTCCAGATAGGCCTGCACCATTGCCACGTCTTCCTCCGGGCAATCCCAGTTGCCCGCGGAGGTGTGGGCGTCTTTCACGGCAAACGAATGGGTCAGGCTGATGCGCGCCACATCCGGCAGGCCTCTTGCCATCGCCAGCTTGTATCCCTCCACGATGTGGCGCATGTCCACCGGGCCCACGCTGCGCCCGATGTCATGCAGCATCCCGAGCACTTCCGCTTTCTGCTCATCCATGTCCGAGCAATGGCTGGCGATGATGCGCGCCGCCTCGCCCACCCGGCGGCAGTGGTCGATCCATGCCGAGGGGTTGGTCTGGTAACCTTCCATCAGAATCGCGTCTGCGTCTGCTTTTGTCAAATGATATCCCGGCATCGGTTCCTCCCGAATGATTGGGTTGCAACGCTGCAATCATACCGCATTTTAGGCATTTCTGAAAACCCGTAGATTTCCAATTTGATTCTTTGAAAAATGTTCCTGCACAGCTTTTTTGCTTTAAGGACAAGCTAAAGGCAATCAGGAGGTGTTTATCATGCCCATTGGGTATATTCTGTTGATCGTGGTTTCGCTGCTGATCGTGTTTGGCGTGGCGCAGCGTGTGCTCGATCGCATGCGGCTCACAGACCGGCAGGGGCTGCTGTTTGTGGCTGCGATCTTCATCGGCGGCATCATACCGGACATTCAGTTGGGGAGGGTTTCTTTCAACATCGGCGGGGCGCTGGTGCCGTTTGCACTCTGTGTTTATCTCTTTGTCAAAGCCGGCACAGCCAAGGAGCGATGGCGGGCCATTGCGTCCTCCGTGTTTGCAGCCGCCGCGGTGTTTGCGCTGGGCAGGCTCTTCCCCGACGAGCCGCAAACCATGCCCTTTGACATCAATTACCTCTACGGGCTGGCAGCCGGTCTCATCGCCTATCTGTTTGGCCGCTCAAGGCGCAGCGCCTTCATCGGCGGCGTGATGGGCGTGCTGCTGGGGGATATCGCGCAGGGGATTGTGAATACATACAATGGCCTCACGGCCACGCCGATCCGCCTTGGCGGCGCCGGAGCGCTGGATGTCGTGGTGATTTCCGGCCTGGCGGCTGTGCTGCTGGCGGAGGTTATCGGTGAGATCCGGGAGCGCCTGCAGGGTGGCAGCGCCAAAAAGAAGGAAGGCCTTGAGTTTGACGACGGTGAGTTTGTGCATGCCAAGGAGGGGCCTCATGATGACGATGATTAAGAAACTGTCGGTGTTTTTGCTGGCATTCATGGCTGTTTTTGCAATGGCGCCCACCGCCTTGGCCGATGACTGGTATCTGGATCCCGGCGGGTACTACACGGTGAACACGCAGGACGGCCAGATTCTTTTCACCTATGCCGGCCAGGTCTCAATGGACGACGAGTATATTTCTAGTGACAACAAACGTTACCGGGTCACCGAGGTGAATGATTCCACCCGTACGGCAAAGGCGCAGTATGTGGAGGATGTGGTGCTCTGGGCGGATTATGATAGCTGGAAGCTTCATAATGTCTCGGCCAAGCAGGGCGCAAAGAAAGCGGCGCTTTATTGCACCCACACCGACGAGAGCTATGTGAAGGGCGACGGCACGGAGGCCAAGCCGGAAGATGGCGGTATTCTGGATGTCGCAAACAGCTTGACCGAAGCGTTGAAAAAAAGAGGGGTGGATGCCGTTGTGGATGACACGCCTCACGATCCCCATGACGCTGGCGCTTATCGCCGCTCCAGAAGCTCCGCGATGAACCTGATGGAGTCCGTGCGGCCGGACCTGCTTCTGGACATCCACCGTGACGGAGTGCCGGATGCCAAGGAATATGAGGAAAACATCAAGGGAGACCAGGTGTCCAAATGCCGGTTTGTGTTGGGGCGTGGCAATCAAAACAGGCAGGCCAACGAAGAAACGGTGAAGAAACTCAAAAGAATCGCCGATGACCTGCACCCGGGGCTGATCAAGGA
>JAEYYW010000085.1 GCA_023428265.1 Bacillota bacterium
CGCAGATCAGCAAAAAAAGAAACGCAGCAAAAAGATATGGCTCAAAACCCATGCAAGTACTCCTTCCGCCTTTCGGGCGGCAACTTTCTCATCCCAGCTTCGCCCGAAGCTTGGCCAGCACCTTGGAGTGGATCTGTGACACGCGGGGCTCCGTGACCCCAAGCGTGGCGGAGATTTCTTTCATCGTCATCTCTTCAAAATAGTAAAGCGTGATGACCAGCCGTTCCTTTTCCGGCAAAGACTCAATGAGATTGGCCAGAATCTCCTTCATTTCCTTCTGCTCATACCTGGCGCTCACAGTGTCGCCGGCCCCGTCGGAAAACTCTCGGCCGGAATCACCCCCGGCCTTCAGCTCCTCCAGATAAAGGATGTTCAGCGACTGTGTGGCTTCCAGCGTCTTCAGAAGGTCCGAAACCTCCATGCCCAAAAAAGATGCAAGCTCCTCCTCACTGGCCGGGCGGCCAAGGCGCTCCTCCAGCGTCTGCATCGCCGTCGTCACGGTCTTGATCTTCTTCCTCAGGCTCACAGGCGCCCAGTCCTGCCGGCGCATGTGATCAATGATCTCCCCGCGGATCCGCAGGGAAGCATAGGTCTCAAACTTCACCATGCGCTTGGGGTCGAATTTCTCAATCGCATCCATCAGGCCGATGATGCCGTTATTGATCAGGTCGTCATACTCGGCGTGGCGGCCATGGGTGGGCACCAGCCGGTTCACGATGATCTTGACCAAGTGGGCATAGCGCACCAGCAAGGCGTTTCTGGCCTCCACGCTTCTGGTGGTGAGAAACGCCTCCCACAGCGCCTCCACAGGCGGCTCGGCAATATGGGTGTTGGCAATTCTTTCCTGTTGCAGCATCCTGTCCTCTGGTTATTTCTCCGTCTTGATCAGCTTGCGCTGCTCCTCCGTGACATAGCGCACCAGTTTGTTTTGGGTCGCCTGATCCTCGTCGAGGAACTGCACACCGATCAGCGACGTCGTGTCTTCGCCGGTGCGCTTTTCCACCCACACCACCTGGCCGTCCAGCACCAGCTCAGTGTCGGGAGACAGCGTGATGCGGCATTCCAGCCTCGAGTCGCTTTCCACCGGCTGGCGGATGGCAATGCGGCACCCACCGCCGCTGATGTTGATCGTGCGGGCCTTGATGGTGAGCGACCCCTGGCCCTCGTCCACCGCCTCATCCTTCACCGAGAGCTTGACCGGCAAGCTCTTTTCAAGCCGGTACCAGTTGCGGCGCTGGCTGCGCTTCGCGGGAGAAATGGCCTTGAGCCGGAGCATCGGCACATTGCCGGAGAAAAAGCGCTCCATTTGTATGATGCGGAAGGTGAAAATGCCGTTGTCCTTGGTGAACAGCACCTCACCCTCTTCGCCGTCCATTTCAAGGTAAATGCCCATGTTGGTGGGCTGGGCAATGACCAGCATGTCTGGAGCCGGCATGGTTTCCACAACACTGGCATAACTGCGCCCGCGAAACAGCACCGTTACTTTGTCTCCTGTCGCCAGCAGTTTGATGGTAATCATTCATCCAACCCCCTTCTATATCTGGTAGATACCCCGATGGCAGACCTCACTAACAGAATACTTCCACCCGGGGCTACCGCCCCGCCCGGAAAAACATGCTGAAAAACCGCCGCACACCGTGGCGCTCCGGCTCTGCCGGCAGCTCCAGAAAGCGCCGGGCGATGATATTGATGCCCTGGGCCGAAGGGCTCGATGGGTATGCCAGCATGAGCGGCGTCTGCTCCTTGACTGCCTTCACCGCCGCCGGGTCATTGGGGATGCACCCGAGCCGCTCCACCGGCATGGAAAGGTAAGCTCCGGCGGCCTTTTCCAGATTGCCGGAGGTGGAATCCGCCTCCTGCAGCGTTTCGGCCTTGTTGACAACCAGACGGATGCGGCAGGCATGCTCCATGGAGCTGATTGTTTTCAGCAGCGCGTAGGCATCCATCACGGCGGTGGGCTCCGGCGTGGTCACCACGATCACATCGGAGCTTGAGCGCAGGAGCCTCAGGATGTTGTTGTTGATGCCGGCGCCGGTGTCAAACAACACAATGTCGGCAATGTCGTCCAGCTGCATCAGCTCACCCATGATGCGCTCCAGCTGAAACTCATTCATGCGGATCAGGTCTGACACGCCGGAGCCGCCGGACACCACGCCGATGCCTGCCGGACCCTCCAGGATGATATCCCGCAGGCGCTTCTGGCGCTTCAGCACGGCGGTGAGGTCATATTGCGGCGTGAGCGAGCTCATCAGGTCAATGTTTGCCAGGCCGAAGTCTGCGTCGATGACCAGCACCCGGTATCCCTTGCGGGCAAGGGCGATGGCGAAGTTCAAAGTGAAGCTGGATTTGCCCACACCGCCCTTGCCGGACGTGACGGTGATAAACCGGGCACCCTCGCGCCGGTTTCTCACTGTGGAGACCATTTGCCTCAACCGTTCCGCCTGATCCATGGTTCACGCCTTCCAGATGAGCTGCGCGGTGGCAGCCGCCACGTCAAACAGCTCAATGTCGTCCGGTACGCTCTGCCCTGTGGTGATATAGGAAAGCTGCCGCCCGGTCAAGGTGCGCACATTCAGCGGCATGCCGCCGGACACCGTTTCATCGAGCTTGGTCAGCAGCACCTTGAAGTCTTTTACAAACCGGTATTGCTCTGCTACCATCGCGGCGCTCCGGTAGCCGGTGGTGGCGCTGATGACCAAAAACACATCGCTGGCGCCGCTTTTCTCTATGATTGAGGCAATTTCCACCTGGTGGCTGCGGTCATTGGGGCTTTTGCCGGGGGTGTCAATCAGCACCAGGTCGGCATCGTCCAGCTCGTTCAGGGCCGATGTAATCTCCTCTGGCTTGTAGATCACCTTCAGCGGCACCTCAAGGATGTCTGAATAGGTCTTGATCTGCTCATGGGCCGCGATGCGATAAGCATCGGCGGTGATCAAGCCCACCTTGGCCTTCTCATGGATGGCGTAGCGGGCAGCAATTTTGGCAATGGTGGTGGTTTTGCCGGCACCGGTGGGCCCCAAAAACACGCACACCGTGCGCTTGAACCGCTGCAGGCGGATGCCCTCCGGCTCCCCGAGGCGGTGGCGCACCACTTCCTCAATGGCCTCCAGCGGCTCGGCCTTTCTGCGGTCGGAAATCTCCTGCGCCTCGTCGGCCAGAGCCCGGGCGATTGTCTCCTCCACCTCATTGTCCAGCAGGTGCACATATTGCTGCTGGATCTCTTTGCAATAGCGCCGGGCCGCCGAGCTGCCGTGCAGCTTTGAGGCGATGTCCTGCATGGCGGCGCTGATCGTCTCCATACGGCGCTCCATCTCAACGAGCTTGTCTGGGTGGGGCAGCGGCTGCTGCTCCTGCGCGTCGCTCCGCCCGCGCTCCGGCTGGTCAAAGCGATCGGCAAAAGCCGGCGCCTGCTGGCCGGCCAGCTCCGGCGCAGCCTGCGGCTTGGCGGCCTTTTGCTGCCTGGGCTCCGTTTCATAGGCCACGGTGACCTCAATCTGCGGCTTGGAAAACAAGCCCGCCAGCCCCTTCTTCTTCAGGGGCCGGTTGTGCAGGATCACGGCGTCGGGCCCAAGCTGGTTCTTGATCTTCACCATGGCTTCCTGCATGTCGTTTACTACGTAACGTTTGATGTTCATACGCTCACCAAGCCTTCGGAACGGATTTCGACCTTCTGTTCAAGCTCGTTGTAGGATAGCACAACGAGCTCCGGCGCCATCTGGTCCACAATCTTTTTAAAGTGCATGCGCACAATGGGGCTGGTCAACACAATGGGCGTCACACCCAGCGCCGTGAAGCGCTCCACGGCGCGCTTGAGGCTGTTGAAAAGCCTCTGCACGGCGTCGGGCTCCAGCGCAACATAGGCGCCGGTTTCGCTCTGGCGCACCCGCTCCATGATCATCTGCTCCAGCTTCGGGTCCAGCGTGATCACATGGGCGGTGTTATTCTGCACGAAGCGCTGCGTGATGCCGCGCTTCAGTCTCTGGCGCACATACTCGGTCAGCAGATCGGTGTCGCGGGTGATGTTGGCGAAATCGGCCATTGTCTCCAGCACCGTGGCGATGTCGCGGATGGAGAGGCCCTCGCGCAGCAGGTTGCCAAGCACCTTTTGCACCTCTCCCAGGCTGAACACCCGGGGCACCACTTCCTCCACCAGCGCCGGCTGGGTCTGCTTCAGGTTGTCGATCAGGCCCTGCACCTGCTGGCGACCCAGCAGCTCGTGGGCGTGGCGCTTCAGCTCCTCGGTGAGGTGCGTCACCATCACCGCCGGCGGGTCCACCAGCGTGTAGCCCATCAGCTCCGCCTTTTCCCGCTCGGCTTTGGCAATCCACAGCGCCGGCAGCCCGAAAGTGGGCTCCACAGTCTCGATGCCCTTCACGGTGCCGCGCACGTTGCCGGGGTTCATTGCCAGCACATGGTCGGCCATCACCTGGCCGCGGGCCACCTCGTAGCCCTTGATCTTGACCGCGTATTCGTTCACATCCAGCTGCACATTGTCTCTCAAACGGATGCTGGGGATCACCAGCCCCAGATCCATCGCCAGCTGGCTGCGGATCATGATCACCCGCTCCATCATATCATCCACCAGCGGGATCAGGCCATAGCCCAGCTCCATCTCGATGGGGTCCACAGAAAGCAGGTTCATCACCGTTTCGGGCTTGCGGGCTTCCTGGGCGGTATGCTCCTCCTGGCTGACCACCTGCGCGGCTTCCGCTTTGGCGCGCTTGCGGCTCATGGTGTATCCCAGAAAGCCAAGGCCGGCGCCCAGCACCAGCAGCGGCAGCACCGGCATGCCGGGAACCAGGGAGAACACGCCGAACGACGCGCCCACAATCATCAGCACCGCCGGTTGCCCAAACAGCTGGCGGGTCAGGTCCTGGCTCAGGTTGTTCTCACTGGCCGACCGGGTCACAATCATGCCGGTGGCTGTGGAGATCAGCAGCGCCGGCAGCTGGCTCACCAAACCGTCGCCCACCGTCGCGATCACATATTGGTTGACTATGGCCATGATCTCACCACCGGCCATCAGACCGATGATGATGCCGCCAATGCTGTTGATGGCCACAATGATGAGGCTGACAATGGCATCGCCCTTCACAAACTTGCCCGCGCCGTCCATCGCGCCGTAAAAATCCGCTTCCCTCTGGATCTTGCTGCGCCGCTCGCGGGCCTGCCGCTCGTCGATGAGGCCGGAGTTCAAGTCGGCATCGATGGCCATTTGCTTGCCGGGCATCGCGTCCAGCGTGAAGCGGGCAGCCACCTCGCTCACGCGCTCACTGCCCTTGGTGATGACGATGAACTGCACGATCATGATGATTAAGAAAATCACCACGCCCACCACGATGTTGCCACCGATCACAAAGTTGCCGAAGGTCTTGATCACATTGCCCGCCTCACCGCCATTGCCCAGAATGAGCCGCGTGGAGGAAAGGTTCAGCGCGATGCGAAACAGTGTGGTTACCAGCAGCAAGGAGGGGTAGGAGGAAAACTCCAGCGTCTCCTTGATATAGAGCGTCATCAGCAGGATTGTGATGGAAATGCCGATGTTGATCAGGATCAACACATCCAGCACGGCGGCGCTGACCGTCACGATGATCAGCATCACGATGGAGAGCATCACAACCGCTATGGCGATGTCTGCAAATTTCAGCTTCATGTAGCCGCTTTCTCCCTGTTACGGGCCGGATGCTTCAGGCGATAGACATAGGCCAGCACCTCGGCCACAGCCTTGAACATATCATTGGGGATTGCGTCACCTATGTCGCAATACACATAGAGCGCCTGCGCGAGAGGCCGGTTTTCCACCATCTCGATGCCGTGCCTGCGGGCCTCCTCCTTGATCTTCTGCGCCACATAATCCTTGCCCTTTGCCACCACCACCGGCGCGCTGTCTTTCCCCTCGGTGTATCGGAGCGCGATGGCGTAGTGGGTGGGGTTGGTGATCACCACGGATGCCTGCGGAATCGCCTGCATCATGCGCATCATGCCCATCTGGCGCTGCTTGGAGCGGATGCGGCTCTTCACCTGCGGGTCGCCCTCGGTGAGCTTGTATTCATCCTTGATCTCCTGCTTGGTCATGCGGAGATCCCGCTCGCGGCGCCACCATTGATAGAAGAAATCGGCAGCGGCGATCACAACGAGCACCATGCCCATCTTCAGCGCGATGTTCAGCGCCATCTCCACCATCCTGGCCGACGCGGCCAGGATGCCCTGCATCGCGAAGTCAGGGAACTGGCCGATCACGCTGCTGTATTCCTGCCAGGCCACATAACCCAGCGCGACAATTTTCAGAATGGCCTTCACAAGCTCCGCAATGGATCGTATGGAGAAAATCCGCTTGAAGCCCTCCTTGATGCTGATGCGCTCCATTTTGGGCTGCATTGCCTTCGGCGTGAAGAGAAAGCCGACCTGCATGATGTTTGCCGCCAAAGCCACCAGCACGCCCACCCCCACCAACGGCGCGCCGATTGCCGCCAGCGACGCCATGGCCGAGAGAAAAACCTGTTGGGCCGTATCGATCGTGAGCGGATCGCCTGCGGGCCGGGTGAGCCATGTGGTGAGCACATCGGCCACTCCATCAGCCAGCGTGGGGCCCAGCGCCTTCAGCACGGCAAACACGGCCAGCAGCACGGCGGCAGTGCCCACCTCGGTGCTTTTCAGAACGTTGCCCTTCTCCCGCGCCTCTCTTCGGCGCTTTGGAGTAGCTCGTTCGGTTTTCTGCGACATATCGCTCACGAGACCGGTATCATCCTCTCAAACGCAGCCTGCAGCCAGGTGTACAGGCCCTCGAATATTTTGTCGCCAAAACCCGTGAAGAAGGGGATGAACAGCAGCAGTGCCAGCAACCCCACCAGGATCTTGACCGAAATACCCACCACGAAGAAGTTGAGCTGGGGCACCGAGCGGATCAGAATGCCCATGATCACCTCAAGGATGAGCTCCGCCGCGATGATCGGCAGCGCCACGCTGATGGCCATGGAGATGGCCAGCCCAAACGCCTTCACACACACGTCGGCAATGTCCGGCCCGATCACCACCTGCCCCACCGGGATCTTCTCGATCGTGAAGGCCAGGATGCGGATCAGTGTGTGGTGCCCGTCCAGAATGAAGAAGTACAGCAGCAGGCCGTAGTTCAGCAGGTTGCCCAGCAGCGAAACCTGCGTCTGCATCTGCGGGTCATACATCTGGGCCATTCCAAAGCCGATCTGCACGTCCATCACCTGGCCGGCCATCACAGCCACATTGAAAAACAGCACCGTCATATATCCCAGCACCAGGCCGACCATCAGCTCTTTGAGGCACATCAGCGCATAGGGCAGCAGCTCTGTCGCGGCCGGATCCACCCCCTGCCCCGGCGGGCCCGCCATCAGGAATATGTAGCTCAGCAGGACGCTCAGGCCGATCTTGACCGCGTTTGGCACGTTGCGCCGGCCCAGCACGGGCGATAGCACAAACAGCCCCATCACCCTCAGAAACAGCAGGAGCAGCCAGGCAAATTGTGGTTCGGTGAGCTTGGTAAGCCGCTCCAGTTCCGCCATTGGTTATTGCACCAGCGTGTTGATCTTTTCAAACAGGCCAGTGGTGTAGCCTGTGAGCCGCGTCATCATCCAGTCGCCCAGCAGCAGCAGCACCAGCAGCATGCCGATGATCTTCGGGATGAAGATCAGCGTCTGCTCATTGATCTGCGTGGTGGCCTGAAAGATCGAGATCACCACGCCGATGATCAGCGCGGCCAGCAAAAGCGGCGCGCCCACGGTGATGATCGTCATCACCGCGTCGCTGATGATCTCTGTCAGGACGGACTGATCCAATGGAACTCCCTCCGGCGGCTTCACCGCCACCTCCAAAAGAGAAGGCTTATCGACACGCAACCAGCTTCAGGAATGAACGCTTCCCCCGCAGGGAATCAATGGAACCCCGTCACCAGCGTCTTGATGGTGAGCCCCCAGCCATCCACCAGTACAAACAGCAGCAGCTTGAACGGCAGAGAGATCGCTGTGGGCGGCAGCATCATCATGCCCATGCTCATCAGCGTGCTGGAGACGATCATGTCGATGATGATGAACGGGATAAAGATAAAAAAGCCAATCTGAAACGCCCGCTTGATCTCGCTTGTGATAAACGCCGGTATCACCACCGTGTTGGGGATCTCGGCCACGTCGGACGCTTCCGAGATGTTTGCCATGTCTGAAAAGAGCGTCAGATCCTTTTCGTAGGTCTGCCGGAGCATGAAATCACGGATGGGCACCATCGCCCGGTCCAACGCTTGCTCCTGCGTGATCTGTTTGGCCACATAGGGCTTATAGGCCTCTTCGTTGATCCGGTCGATCACCGGCGACATCACAAAAAAGGTGAGGAACAACGCCAGGCCGATCAACACCTGGTTGGGCGGCATCTGCTGCACACCGATGGCGTTGCGCACAAAGGAAAGCACGATGATGATCCTCGTGAAGCCCGTGAGCATGATGAGGATCGACGGGGCAAGCGAAAGCACCGTGAGCAGCACCAGGATCTGCACGCTGGAGGCGCGGTCACTGGGCAGGTTGATCAGCGGCAAAGCGGAGGGCTGAGCCGTAGCCCCGGCTGTGGCCGAGCCGTCAGGCTGCGCGGTGCCGGAGGGCGAGACCGTGGGGTCAGGCAGCGGCATAGCCGCTGCCATTGCGGCAGGGGCCAGCAGCGGCGCCGGCTCCGGCGCAGGGGCAGGCCTGCCGGCGGGGGCCGCGGTTGCCAGCGCGATTGCCGGAATCAGCAGCAAAGCGCCGCAGAGCGCTGCAAACGCGGCTGCCTTCAACACCTTTGGGCGCGGGTTTGCCGTTTGCTTGCTCAATGCCGCTTCGTTTCCTTCCTCAGCTTGATGCGCTCATTCATCATGTCGATCACGCTCTGGTCATCCTGGCCGGCATCCGGCTCAGCGGTGCGGGTGCCATATGGCTCGGGCCCTTTGCCGGACGGGCGGCCTGGCCGGCGTATCGCAAAACCAAGCCTCTCCGAGAAGCTCTGCATGCCCTTGAAAAGGCTGGCCGAGCCTTCGGCCCATGCCTGAGGCTGGGCTCCGTCCTGCTGCTCCGCCTGCCCGGCCTCTTCGGCAGAGAGCGTTTTCAACAGGCGCATTTCATGGCCGGTCACACCGATCATGCAATACTCATCGCCCATCTTGACAAGCAGGATGCATTTGTCGTTGGCGATGTTGAGCCTGTCCACCACGCGCATCAGCCGGCCGGACGACTTCCCCCTGGAGCGCACGGCCACAAACCTCGTAACCAGCCAGGTGAGGTAAAACACAAGGGCCAGCACCAATATGATCCAAATCAGATCCAGAGGGTTTTCCAAGGCGGGCCTCCTAGTTGCTCTTGGGTTTGTTGAGGATCTCTGTGATGCGCACGCCGTAGTTGTCGTCAATCTGGATCACTTCACCGCGGGCGATCAGCTTGTTGTTCACGACCACTTCCACCGGCTCGCCGGCAAGCTTCTCCAGCACCAGAATCGTGCCGTTGTTAAACTCCAGAATCTCTTTGACCGTCTTTTTGCACTTGCCCAGCTCGATTGTGACCTGCATCGGCACGTCGATGATCAGGTTCAGCCCGTCGTCTCGGGGCTCCAGCTCCGGCATCTCATCGTCAAAGCTGGCAAATTTGATGGGTCTGGCATCCACCATGGGGGTCGGTTTGGGCTGCGGCGCCGAATAAGCCTGCGCCTGGGGCTGCGGCTGCGGCTGATAGGCAGGCTGCGGTGCGGTCGGCGCCTGCCACTGCGGCTGGCGCGGGGGTTCAACTGGCGCCTTGGCTACGGGAGCCGGTTCGCCGATGGCATGGCGCATGAGGGCCGCCACCAGATCCTTGCCAAACTGGAGCGGCATCAGCTGCATGATCTCGCTTTTGGTCAAACCCTCGATCTCCAGCGTGAAGCTGACCTGCACGATCTCTCCCGAGTCGGGAAAGATGCAGGCGACCTTGTGGTCCCCAATGTGCGCCTCGGAGGAACGCGGCGGCGAGATCTCAATCATCTTGCCCAGCATGTCATACATCGACGTGGCGGAAGACCCCATCATCTGGTTCATCGCCTCGCTGATGGCGCTCATGTGAAGCTCGCTCAGCGGGTCTGTGGAGACTGTGCCCTCACCGCCCATCATCAGGTCGGTGATCAGGCGCACGTCATCCTCCCGGAGGATCAGCACGTTGTTGCCCTCCAGGCCCACTGTATAACTCACTTCAACGACAACAAACGGCATCTGGTATTGGGCGGCCAGATCCTTCAGATTGATCATGCGCACTCTGGGCGACGTGATCAGCACACGCCGGCCAAGCAGCTCGCTCAACGTGGTGGCTGCTGTGCCCATGCAGATGTTGCCGATCTCACCCAGGGCGTCAATCTCCTGCTCAGTCAGAGCGGCCTGCGCCTGCGCGGGGGCCTGACCCCCACCACCGAACAACGCTTCGATTTCTTCCTGGGAAATGCTGCTATTCATCGGCGGCTTCCTCTTCCTTGATGATTTTGGTGAGCTTGATGGCGTAACGGTTGTTGCGCACACCCAGCTTTCCGTAGGCTTTGGTCAGGTGCTCCACTTTGATCTTGATCTCATCGTTGACCGTGTTATCCAGCTGGATCACATCACCCAGCCTCAGGCTGAGAATTTCCTCCACCGTCATGGTGGTTTCGGCCAGAATCGCCTGCACATTCAGCTCCGTGTCCAGGATGCGGCGCTGGATTGTGTGGCTCTTATCGCCCACCACGCGCCGGTTCATCTTTCCGGAAAACATCAGCGTGGTCGTGAGCTGCTTGGCAATCGGTTCAATGGAGATGTGCGGCAAGCAGAAGCTGATGTAGCCGTCTATGTCGGATGTCTTGATCTGCAGTGTGATAATCGCCACCGCTTCATTCAGATTCACAATCTGTGTGAACTGGCTGCTGGTCTCGATGCGCTCCAGCATCGGGTCCACATGGCTGATCTTTTCCCACGGCTCCACCATCAACGGCAGGAACTGCCGCAAAATCCTCTCGAGCACGGCCAGCTCAATTTCAGTGAACGTCCTGTCGCTGTCACCGGGATTGCCGGAGCCGCCGAAGAGCCGATTGATGATGCCATAGGCCACCACGGGCGAAATGGACATCAGCAGCGAGCCTTGCAGCGGGGCAAGCCCGAGGAGTGCCAGCACAACCGGCGAGGGCAGCGAGTTGTTGAATTCCTTGAAAACCTGCTCCTCAACGCTGACCACCGAGACTTCGCAAAGGGTGCGCAGCGTGCCGGAGAAATAGGTGCTCAACTGCCTGGCAAGCCCCTCGTAGATGATGTGCAGCGTGCGCATCTGCTCCTTGCTGAACTTGTTGGCCTTGGAGAAATCATATATCTTAATTTTTTGCTCATTGGATTCTGCGGAGTCGTCGATGAAGGTGTGCTCACCGGCGGATATGGCATGGAAAAGCTGGTCAATTTCGCTTTGTGAAAGCACTTCAGCCACGGCATGCCACCTCCTCATACACAGACTCATCTGTTTGCATATTATAGCATATACTGACAATAATTCCTATATATTGTATAAACATGTTTGCATAACGCAAAATACCCGCAAGCGGTGCCATTGCGGGTGCAGGATGGGTCAATGGGGCAATTGCCCCGGCTGGAAACGCAGCGAAGCGTCAGCCCAGGTCGGGGCGGCGCACTGCGGGCAAGCCCTGAAAGCACATGCGGCGATACTCGACAATGCGGGCCACGATCTCCTCCGCCCGCTCCTCCACGATCACCTTGATGCCGGTGGTGAGCGTGATGACCGTGTCGGGAGACTCCTCCATAAACTCGATCAGGTCAGGGTTGATATAAAACTCCATATGGTTGAGCTTGGTGGCCTTGATCATCGTGGTCAGCCCTTTCTTGTCGAGCAGCCGAAAGGTGCTCTGTTTGTGGGCCGGGAACGCCCCATGGCGTTCCCGGCCTCATAATTACTACTGGCTACTGACTACTGACTACTAGCTACTGATTACTGACTACTGACTACTGACTACTGACTACTGCTTACCGCTTCAGATTCACCAACTCCTCCAGCAACTGGTCGGAGGTGGTGATGATCCTGGAGTTGGCCTGGAAACCGCGCTGGGTGATGATCATATCGGTGAACTCCTGCGCCAGGTCCACGTTGGACATTTCCAGCGCGCCGGGGTTCAGATAGGCCGAGCCCGCGGTGCCGGGGTTTTCATAGTTGGGTGTGCCGGAGTTGGCCGATTCGCGATAGAGGCTCTCGCCCACCTTTTCCAGCGCGTTCTGGTTGTTGAATGTGGCAAGGCAGATGTGGCCGATTGTCTGTTTGGTGTTGGTGGCGCTGTCGATGCCCACGATGGCGCCGGTCTTGTCGATGGACACATCGAAGTAGCCCGCGGGGATCTGCACATCCGCCGTGCCGGTGGCGGGCGGTGTGGCCAGCGACTGCACACGCATGCCGGAGGGGGTGACCAGGAAGTTGTTGTCATCGGTCTTGAAGCTGCCGGTGCGGGTAAAGAAGTTGTTGTAGCCATCGTTTACCACGAAGAACCCGTCACCCTCAATGCTCACATCCAGCGGTGCGCCGGTGTATTGCGCGCCGGTGCGGGTGTGCATCACGTCAATGGCCGCAATCGTCACACCCAGACCCACCTGCACCGGGTTTGTGCCGCCGGTGGTGGCTGTGCCGGCCGAGGCGGGCCGCAGCGTCTGGCTGTAAATGTCTGAAAAAATCACTCGGCTGGATTTGAAGCCCGAGGTGTTGACGTTGGAAATGTTGTTGCCGATCACGTCCATGCGGATCTGGTGGTTTTTCAAACCTGAAACACCGGAATACAAAGACCTGAGCATTTTATCTTCCTCCTGATATCAATTCTGTACTGTCGCTTTACTCAACCCACGGGCTCCGGCGCCGTTGCCGAGACGCTGGTCACATCGGCCAGTTTCACAGCCGTGCCGCCCACATAAAGCACCGGCAGGCCGTCCACGATCTGGAGCCTGTCCACCTTGCCGGACACCGGCTGTTTCAAGCCGTCTCCATCGGTATAGGTGCCTGTGATGTATTTGCCAATCATCGCTGCGCCTTGCAGAAGCGACTGCTCCGTATTCTGGCCCTCCACGGTGATGTTGGCCTGAAGCGAGATATAGTCGCCGTTGATGCACAGATAAGGGATTTCGTTGAACGTGCGCACCCCGGACACAACACCGGAGACGGTCTGCGTCGTGCCGCTGTCCCCGGTGATCGAAGCGGACACCGTCTTGCCGATCAGCGAGTATGCCTGGCTGTATTGGAAGGAGGTGTTCAGCTGCTGCATCTGCTCCAGCGCGCTGAACTGCGCCATCTGGGAAATGAACTCGCCGTTGTCCATCGGTGAGGTCGGGTCCTGGTTCTGCAACTGGGCGATGAGAATCTTCAGAAATTCGTCCTTTCCCAGCACGCCGCTGATGTTGCGCGACTGGGTTGAAGACGAGGTTGAGGCTGCTTGTGTGGAAAGGATGCTGTTCAGCTCCATGGTTTCTCCCTTCTCAGGCCAGGTAGTTGATGGTGCCGGTGCTGTATAGCGCTTCATAGGCTTGCAGCGCCGGCGCAACCGGTGCAGCGGCGCCCTGCGTGATGAAACGGTGGCGCTTCTGCTGTTGCTGCTGGTTCTGGCTGCGGCGGTCCGCCTGCTGCTGCAGGTTTAGGTCCTGCACCGAGGAGGAGGTCACAACCACCCGCACATCCTTGAGACCCTGATCGGCCAGCGCCGACTGCAACGACTGTGCCTGGCTCAAAAAGGAGTCCTGCACACGGGGGTTGGCGGCGGCAATCTTTGCCACCATGCCGCCCTCCTCCATCGAAAGGCTGATCGTCACCTTGCCGAGGAACTCGGGCTTGAGCTCGATCTGCATTTCGCCGGCGGAGGAGTTCTGAAGGCTGCGAATGCTTTGCACGATTGCGTCAAACGCTTCGGTGCCGGGCCTGGTTGCGGCGGTTACGGCTTCGGGCTGCGCCGGGGCCGATGCTCCGGCAGCCGCCGGCACCGTGGTGTGATAGGCCTTCATCGCCG
The DNA here is from genome assembly GCA_023428265.1 of Bacillota bacterium. Taxonomy (GTDB): domain Bacteria; phylum Bacillota; class Clostridia; order Christensenellales; family UMGS416; genus JAEYRA01. Next base: position 14,017 of record JAEYYW010000085.1, read on the forward strand.
CATGCAAAGCCACGGTGTCCGTATCCGCAGCCGCTTTGCCCCTGGCATCGGACCCGGCACTGGCCGGGTTGTCATCGGCCTTGGCTGCCGCAGGAGCGGCCCGCTCCGACACAGGTGCCGCTGCCGCGTTCACTGCCGCCACGGGCGCCTGCGGGGCGCCGTCAGCCGGTCTCTGCTGCCCGCGGATGCCGGTGCCTTGCACCACACCCTGCGCCCCCTCGCCGGAAGCCGTGAGGGCCTGGGCGAAGAGCTCTTTGATCTGATTCAGCGCGCCGTTGACGTCGCCGGAATCCGCCGGGTTAGCCGCAGCTTGCTGCCCCTGGCCCTCAATGGCTGACTGGAGCAGCGCGACGAAATCCGCTTGTTGCCAGCCGTCAAACCCATTGATTTGCGGCTCCCCGCTCATGACGGCTGCGCCGAGCATGTCCGCCAGCTGAGCGCCGCCAACCTCACCGGAATGCAAGCCGCTCACCATGCTTTCAAACTGCTCGGGATTTGCGGATACCCACTGGAGCAGCGCCATCGCGGTGCCGGTTATGGAGTCCTGCACGCCGCTTGTTTCCTCTGCCGGCTGCCCGGCGGGCCGGATCGCATCCACGGTCTGCAGTGCTCCTTCCGCCTGCGTGGCAGCGGGTTGCCCGCCGACCGGCGCCTGCGTCTGCTGCAGCAGCGCGGACAACAGCCACATCATTGGGTCTCCGGCCTCGGCCATTTTCTTTTTGGCCCCCGGGTCCGCCTCGGAAACGATGCCAAGCGCCCTGGACATCAGGGTTTCAAAAACACCGCCGGCGCCGTTCTGCTGCCCGGCGGAGACTTGCTTAACTTCCGTCGCCGGCTGCGCGGCCTGCGCAACCATTGCGATTGGATCCATCGGTTCACCCCCCACTGTATATCGGCATCACTGCCCCAGGAGTTTAGTCAGTTCATAGGCTTTCTTCGCGTCCATCTCCGCCAGGATGCCGGCGGCCGTTTCATTGGGCAGAAGTCTCAGCACCGCCGCGGCGTCCTGCAGCGTGGTCGCCTTATCCAGCATTTCCGCCGCGTCTTTGGGCTCCATTGCCGAATAGATGTCGATGACTGTCTGCCGGCGCTCCTCGTCGGTCCGTGCCTGGGCTGTTTTGGCTTCCAGCTCGGCCTGATCAGCCTTCAGCTTGTCTTCCCGCCCGGCCAGGTTTGCCTCGGCCTTGGCCAGCGCTTTTTCTCTGGCGGCCAGTGCCTCCTGATCCGCGGCCAGCTTTTTCTCGGCATCGGCATGATCAGCTTTCAGCTTCTCCACCTGGGCCATCGCCGCGCGGTATTGCGGAAACACAACCGTTGCTTTTGTGCCAAAGCCGCCCACGTCAAACCACAGGCAAGCGCCCGCTCCACCCACCAGCAGCAGCATGACGAACACCGTCAGCAGCGCCACAACAGGCCGGGCCATCGGCTTTTTGGGCTTTTTTTCTTTCTTTTGCGCCTTTCCGGGTAAGCCTCCGGCAGCGCCTGGCTTTTTCGCCGGTGCCTGTTTCATCGTCATGGCGGTCTCCCATCATGAAATTGTCAATTGGTCGGTGGTTGAGCGGTTTGATAAGACACGAAGTCGCCGATCGTCTTTTCCTGTTCGATCTGCAGTTCCTGTTGGTATTGCTGGTATTGCTTCTCCCTGAGGTTCTCCAGCATGTGGATCTCGCGAAGCACCTCCACAAGCCTGCGGCGGCACTCCTCCGTTTCCTGCCGGGCCGCCTCAATCTTGCGGTCCTGCTCGGCAAGAAGGTCTTTCATCATGCGGAAATAGGCCGTATACTGCTGGGTCTCCGCGGCTCTCATGCCGGAGGCCAGCCTTTGCCCATACTCCTCAGACGCCCGCTCCCTGCGCCCCACCATCTCGTCTCGCTCGTTTGTGAGCTGGTTCAGGCGCACGGTCAAAGCCGCCAAGTTGTTGCGCTCCTGCTTTTCCTGGGACTGCTTGAGATTCAGCAGCGTCTGCAGCGTGAAAACAAACTTTTTCATTTGCCGTCATGCTTGGCGATTTGCGTAAGTTGCTTTATTGTGTCTTCAAACCCGAAGCTGTCTTTCACCTGCTGGGTCAGAAGCTGGTTGATCGCGGGCATGAGGCGCACCGCCTCATCAATATCCGGATTGGTACCCTGCTTATAAGCACCGATGGAGATCAGGTCCTGCGCGTCGCGGTAAGTCGCCATCCGGCTTTTCAAAAACCCCGCCGCCTTCAGGTGCTCCTGCGAGGCGATGTCAGACATCAGGCGGCTCACACTGGCCAGCACGTCGATGGCCGGATAATGGTTGCGGTTGGCCATCTGGCGCGACAGCACGATGTGCCCATCCAGGATGCCGCGCACCGTGTCTGCCACAGGCTCGTTCATGTCGTCGCCATCCACCAGCACTGTGTACAGGCCGGTGATGGAACCGCGGTCCGAGTTGCCGGACCGCTCCAGCAGCCTGGGCATCTGCGCAAACACCGAGGGCGTATAGCCCCTGGACACCGGCGGCTCGCCGATCGCCATCCCAATCTCCCTTTGGGCCATGGCGAAGCGGGTCAACGAGTCCATCAGCAGCAGCACGTTCAACCCCTGGTCACGGAAATACTCGGCAATCGCCGTGCCGATCATCGCTGACTTCACCCGCACGATCGCGGGCTGGTCGGAGGTTGCGATCACCAGCACGGAGCGCTTCAGGCCCTCGGCCTGCAGATCGCGCTCGATGAATTCGTTCACCTCGCGGCCCCGCTCACCCACCAGCGTGATCACGTTGATATCGGCCTTGGCATAGCGGGCGATCATGCCCAGCAGCGTGGACTTGCCGACGCCGGAGCCTGCGAAGATGCCCACGCGCTGCCCGCGCCCGCAGGTCAGCAGGCTGTCAATGGCCTTGATACCCAGCGGCATGACCTCGCTGATCCTCTTGCGGGAAAGCGGGTCCGGCGGCGCGTTTTCGATGTTGTAGAATGCCTTGGGCGTGCAGGCGCCCTTCTTGTCAATGAAACGGCCCAGCCCATCGAGGATTCTCCCCTGAAGCTCCATGCCGACGGCCACCTTGAGCGACCCTCTGGTCGAGACCACCCGGCTGCCGGGCCCGACACCCGCCAGATCCCCGAAGGGCATCAGCAGGATCTTGTTGCCCCGAAAGCCGACCACCTCGGCCGGTATGGACTTCTCCCCGTGGAGCGTGTGGATGCTGCAGAGGTCGCCGATCTTGGCGGCGGGCCCATTGGATTCAATTGTGAGCCCGATAATCTGGCTCACAAACCCGCTGTACTGCTGCAGCTCCGTCTCTTTGACGAGTTGCCTGTACTTATCCATATCGATAGGTTTCTTCAAAAAATTAAGCATTTTCAACCATAACGGTCTTCAATTTGTCAAACTTTTCCTCAACGCCGTTGTTTATGTAGCCCTTCCCGGTCTCAATCACGCAGCCGCCGGGCGACAGGGCGCTGTCTGCAATCACGGTGAGGCTCGAGATGGGTTTGCCGGCGGCGGCAAGCAGCCGCTCGCAGGACTCAACCACGCGGGTGCGGGCCTCTGCAGCCACGCGGATCACGGCAGTGCCGTCGCCTTCCATCTGCCGGAGGGCCTCTTTGACCATGGCGGCGACCCACTCCTCACTGCGGTCCATCTGCACCACAAGCACCTTTTCCGCAATGTCAAACACCAGGTTCAGCACATCATGCTCCAGATCCCTGAGGATCTGCCGGCGCTCGTTTTGCAGTGTTTCCACGGCCTTTTCCATCTCTTCGGCCATGGCCGCTTTCAGAGATGCCCACTGGCGGTGCACCTCGGTGAGCCCCTGCTCGTGGCCCTCTCGCACTGCTTCCTGCAGCACGCGCATGGTCTCGGCCCGGGCGCTCATCAGCATCTCATCGGCCTCGTTGCGGGCGCGGTTGAGGATTTCCTCCACCACCGCTTCCGCCGACGCCTGCGCCACAGAAACATCCGGCATCACCGGCTCCGGCTCCGGAATCGGGCATGACGCAATGAGCCCCTCCGCATCGTGCTGCTTCATGGGCAAAACGATCGGATGGGCCCGCTCAATGTTCACGCCGGCTGAGCGAATGATCTTAGGCAATCAGGCCGTCCTCCTTGCCGCGCGAGATGACGATCTCGCCGGAGTCGTCCAGGCTGCGGATGATGTTCACAATCTTCTGCTGGGCCTCTTCCACGTCGCGCACACGCACCGGGCCCATGATCTCCAGGTCTTCGCGGATCATCTCCTGCAGGCGCTTGGAGATGTTTTCGTAGATCACCTTGGACACATCGGCCGGGGCACCCTTCAGCGCCACGGTGAGGTCGTGCTTGTCCACCTCGCGCAGCACGCGCTGGATGGCCATCTTGTTGAGCTTGACGATGTCTTCGAACACAAACATCTTGCGGCGGATCTCCTCGGCCAGGTCGCCGTTTTGGAGCTCCAGGTTTTCCAGGATGTGCTTCTCGGTGCCGCGATCCACAGAGTTCAGCATCGAGACAATATAGTCCACACCGCCCACGGTTGCGTAGTCAGACACCACCATCGTGGAGAGCTTGCGCTCCAGAATGCGCTCGATTTCTTTGATGTATTCGGGGCTGGTGCGGTTCATCTTGGCGATCCTGGCCACCACCTCGATCTGCAGGTCCAGCGGCAGCGCAGCCAGGATGTTGGCCGCCAGCGTGGAGTCCAGATAGCTGAACACCAGCGCGATTGTCTGCGGGTGCTCATATTGGATGAAGTTCAGAATCTGGTTGGGGTCGGCCTTGCGCACGAAATCGAAAGGCCGCACCTGCAGCGTGGAGGTGAGCTTGTTGATGATCTCCACAGCCTTCTGCTGGCCGATGGCGTTGTTCAGTATCTCGCGGGCATACTCGATGCCGCCCTCTGAAATATAGTTCTGCACAAGGCAGACCTGATAAAACTCATCCAGCACCGCTTCCTTCATTTCCTTGCTCACGGAGCGCATGTTGGCGATGTCCATCGTGATCTGCTCGATTTCATCCTCATTCAGATGCTTGAAAATCTGGGCGGCATAATCCTTGCCCAGCGCAATCAGCAGCACGGCAACCTTTTCATTGGAACGCATTTGCTGTGCCATCGGTCAATCCTCCTCGGCCAGCCACGAGCGCAGCAGGTTTGCCACAAGCTCGGGGTTGTCCTTGATCAGTTTGCCGATCTGCTCCTTGGTTCCGCTGTCTCTCACGATCTTAATGGGGTCCAGCTGATCGTCGTCATTGCTTCCCGGTGCCTCTGCCGCATAAGCCAGCCCCGGGCTCTCTTCCACCGCTTTTTTCTTCCTGCCGGAAAGCAGCAGCACCATGGCCACAATCACCACCAACGCCGCCGCGCCGATGCCGATGATCGGCAGCAGATCCCGCATTTGCCGCGAGGCCGCCTCGGTCTTGATGTCCTGATTCAGCGCATCTGTGAGCGCGGCGTTTCCTGCCATCGGCAAATACTCCACCGAGATCAGGTTTTTATCCACACCCACGGCGTTGGCGACCAGGTTTTTCACGTTGTCGGTGTAATCCTCTTTTGTGCCGGTGTTGTCAATCACCACGGACACGGACAGGCTTTTGATCGAGCCCTTTTCTTTCTCCAGGCGGTCCTTGATGGAGTTGATCTCATAATTGATTTTCTCGGCGTTTTTCTCATAGGTGCCGTTGTTCACGTTGACGGCAGGATAAGTCGTGGTGCCCGAGCCGGTGTTGGGGTCGGTGCCGGTGGTGCCGCCGGTGGTGCCGCTGCCGTTCACAATCTGCTCTTTCAACTTGTCCATGGACACAACGATGCCCTCTTTGCCAACGACAGGCTCAAACTTCACCGTCTCGATGGTATGGGCATCAAAATCCAGCGCCACATTCACCTGCGCCTCCACACGGCCGATGCCAAACACCGGCTGGAGCAGCGCCATCACCTGCTTGCGGAGCTTGCTCTGCACATCATACTGCAGCGCATAGCGGTCGCCTGCAGCAACTTCCGCGCTGTCGGAGCTGGTGACGTCCAGGTTGAGCATGTTGCTGTCCATGATGCTGATGTTGTCCATCGAAAGGCCGGGCACGGCGTTTTTCACAAACAGCGCGATGGACTTCACCTGCGCCGCGGTCAGCTCTACACCGGGCTCCATCGTGAGGATCACGCCGGCGGTGGCAACCCGGTTGTTTTTGTTGATCACCAGCGCGCTTTCGGGGGGCATCGTGATGGCCACCCTGGCTTCCTTCACGCCTTTGAGCGTGAGGATGGCTTTCCGGATATCATCCTGCGTCTGGTATTTCCGATAATCCTGCTTATCTCCGTCGGTCATGCCAAGCCCCTGGCCTTGCTTCAAAATGTCCAGGGAGAAGCCGTTCTTCACCGTGCTGGAAAGCGAGAGGCGCAGGCTGTCAGCCTGGCTCGCCGGCACCAGGATGGTGTCGCCGGACACGCGGTATTCCACCTTCTGCTCCTTCAGCGCTTCCAGCACGGAGGCGGAGTCGGATGCATCCATGCCGGAATAGAGCGTGGCATAGGGCACTTGATTGAACAATATGGTGGATATGATGATGGCGGCCAAGACAACAGCCGCAACAATGATCACATTGCGGCGGAATTTCTTGTCCTTTCCTTCCCAAAAGGTCCTAATCTGTTTCAGCAGCGCCTTGATGGCTTCCATAGTGCTCCCTTATTCAGGTTTTTCGCCCCTCCGGGGCCCGGAGCCATTTGAGCCAGCCGAGCTTCCATGCTCCTTCGCTGCGTCCGTGCAAGCAATTCGGGGAAAGGTGTTTTACACCTGCATCCTCATGATTTCGTTATAGGCGTCAATCACCTTGTTGCGTATCTGCACCGTCAGGCTGAGCGCAATCGTGGCTTTCTCTGAGTCAATCACAGCCTGGTGAAGGTTGTTTACATCTCCGGTGAGCAGTGCCTCGGCGTTGGCCTGGGTGGCCGCGTCGGTGGTTTCCGCCTGGCCGATCGCCTCAGACAGAATGTTGCGGAAATCGCCGGAGGCATCACCCTGGCTGCCGCTGACCGACTTCAAAAGGTTGGCGTAGCTTGTGCCAATGCTCTTGACTTCCATGGATCAACCCTCCTTACTTTCCGATCTCCAATGCCTTGGTGGCCATTGCCTTCATCGCGTCCAGCGCCGTGACGTTGGCTTCATATGCCCGCGTGGCCGTGATCATATCCACAAGCTCGGTCGCCAGGTCCACGTTGGGCATGCGCACATATCCGTCGGGGCCGGCATCGGCATGGTTGGGATCATAAACCAGCTTGAAATCGCTTTGATCATCCTGGATGGTGGTTACGCGCACACCGGCACCGGCCGAACCGTTCAGGCTGTCACTGTAGACATCGGCAAAGTTCTGGTTGCCCATCGCCTGCAGCTCCACGGTTTTGCGGCGATAAGGGCCGCCCTCCGCCGTGCGCGTGGTCTGGGCATTGGCAATGTTTTGCGCGATGATGTCCATGCGCACGCGCTGGGCCGTCAGGCCCGAAGCGCTGATGTCCATGGATCGGAAAAAACCCATCTAAATCACCTGCCGTCTATGGCGAGCCGCAACCGTTCCAGCTCGCCGTTCATCTGCGTGACCAGCGTGTTGTACCAGATTGTGTTTTTCGCCAGGTCCGTCATCTGTTGGTCAATGTCCACATTGTTTTCATCCATGCGCATCGTCGTGGAACTATCCTGAACCACGGCGGGCTGCACTTCGGAGGGGTCGCCGCCGGAAAACCTGATGTGCTTGTCGCGGGTAACCTTCGTGTCAAAGGCACTGTCATCCAATGCAGCCTTCATATAGTCCTCAAATTCCACATGGGAGGACTTGAAGCCCGGCGTGTCTTCGTTGGCAATGTTGTTGGCGATGGTCTCCTGCCGGAGCTGGGCCACATCCAGCCCCTTGGCCAGCAGGTCAGTGGTCCGAAACAGATCCGGAAGCATGATCCCCACTCCTTGGTATACAACAGTATGTCACCATACTATATATCCATATCAGTCTATCACATATTCAGCAAAAATCAACATATATTTCCATCACCGGCATTTCATGGAGGCCAGTATGGAAATAGATCGTTTCCTGTAAAGCGATAGCAAACCGGCACGCCGGTTTGCCTTGCGCCGGAGCAAATTCTCCGTCTATTTCTTTCCGTTTTTCTCCATATGCTCCTGGATGATAGCCGGGATATCGTCCAGCGCAGCCTGCCTGACCACGGCCCCGATGTTGTAGGCCACCATCGGCATGCCATAGACCACGCTGGTTTTTTCATCCTGCCCGATCGTGAAGGCTCCGGCCTTGCGCATCTTCATCAGGCCCTTTGCGCCGTCGGCACCCATGCCGGTCAGGATCACGCCGATGGCATGGCCCTTAGCCGCATCGGCCACCGAGTCAAACAGCACATCCACTGACGGGCAGTGGCCGCTCACCTTCTCACCCTGATAGCAACGGATGCGATACACACCCTTGTCATTGATAATTTTCATCTGCCGGTCGCCGGGGGCCACAAACGCCTGGCCCGGCGCCACCACATCGCCGTCTTCCGCCTCTTTGACCGACATCAGGCAGATGGAGTTGAGCCGCTCGGCATAGAGCCTGGTGAACACAGGCGGCATGTGCTGCACAATCACAATGCCGGGCATATCCGGCGGAAAGGCCTTCAGCACCTGCAGTGTGGCCTCCGTGCCGCCGGTAGAGGCGCCGATGGCAATGATACTCTTGTCGCAGCAGCTGCCGCCGGCGATCCGCTGGGCAGTGCCGGGGCGCTTCATGTGCGACACTTTCGCCAGCGAAGCGATCTTGATCTTGACGACAAGCTCCTGGATGAAGGCGTTCAGCTCCCGCTGGCTGCGGGCGCCGGGCTTTGCCACGAAGTCCACGGCGCCGGCGTTCATCGCCTCAAACACGATGTTGCTGAGGCTGCTCACCACCACCACGGGCATTGGGTATTGCGGCATCAGCAGCTTCAGAAAATCAATGCCGTTCATGCGCGGCATTTCCACATCCAGCGTGAGCACGTCCGGCTCCAGATCCACGATCATGTCGCGGGCCTGATAGGGATCGGATGCCTTGCCCACCACCTCCAGGCCGGAGTCGGCAGCCAGGCCCATGGCGATGGCCTCGCGCATCACAAGGGAATCGTCCACCACAACAACCCTGATTTTCTTGACCGGCATCGCTATGCCCTGCCTTTCCTGAATACGGACGGCATCACATACTGCCAGCCCGTTTCATCGCGGCTGATCGATTCGGACTGCCCCACAAAGAGGTATCCGCCCGGTTCGGTCATCCTGTAGAATTTCCGGATGAGCTCGGCCTTGGTATCCCGATCAAAATAAATCATCACATTGCGGCAGAAGATCACGTGGAACGGCCTCTGGAAGGGGAACCTCTCCTCCATCAGGTTGAAGGTGCGGAAAATCACCTCCGCCTTGAGAGCGGGCTTGATCTCCCACTTGCCGTCTCCGGCGCTTTTGAAGTAGCGGCTGCGCCATTCGGCAGGCACCTTGGCCAGCTGGTCATCGGCATAGACGCCGGCGCGGGCTGCCTCCAGCGCGCGCATGGAAATATCGGTGGCAAGCACCTTGCTGTCCCACATGGATTTCTCCGTGCCAAAGAAGTCTGCCATCAGCATCGCCAGCGTGTATGGCTCCTCCCCGGTGGAGCACCCGGCACTCCAGATGCGCAGGTCACGGTCGGTCACCGCGCGTTTAAGCTCGGGCAAAACCCTGGTTTTGAAAAACTCAAAATGGTCCCATTCCCGCATGAAATAGCTGTAGTTTGTGGTCAGAAAGTTGACCAGCTTGGTGATCTCTGCTTCATTGCCGCCGGAAAAGAGCATGTCAAAGTATTGGGAAAAACCCGTGAAGCCCTTTTCCAGCACATAGTTGGTCAGCCGGCCCTCGATCAGCGTGCGCTTCTTTTCGAGGTTGATGCCGAAGTTGCTCTTCATGTAGTGAGTCAACGTGTGAAATTCTTCATTTGTCAGGCTCAGCATGCGGCTCTCCGTCTCCTGTGTGTTGAACAGGCCCCCAACGCCGGGCTCCGGCCCGGCGTTGGGCCTTGTGGTCAAGGATAGACCTGTAGTATGTAAATGCCCCGCAAAGGCTGCCGGAAAACAGAGAATTTCAACTCTTCGGCACAACCATCCTATTGCTATATACAACCAATTGCGGTTGGCTCAACATCAGGAAACAAAATAGCGTGCAAGCCTCCTATTCCACAGGCTTTCTGGCAAGCGTCACGGCGGTCTCTCCGGTCTGTGTGTTTCTTTCCCAGCGGATCGTCACCGCCTCGCCAGGCCGGTGGGAGTAGATCACCTGCCGCATCGCCAGCACCGTGTTCACCGGCTGCCCGTCCATGTGGGTGATGAGGTCGCCCTTGCGCAGCCCGGCGGCAAACGCGGGACCATCCTGGTCGGCCTCAATCAGCAGGACGCCGCCGGACAGGCCGGTCTGGCCATAGTAGCGGGCAATCTCCATGTCAATGGCATAAAGGCCCAGATAGGGCGTTTCATACTTGCCGTCCGCCTCCACCCTCTCCACAATAGGCCGGGCAACCTCGATGGGAATCGCAAAGCCGATGCCCTCAGCCTCGGTCACCTTCAGCGTGTTGATGCCCACCACCTTGCCGGACATGTCGCAGAGCGGCCCGCCGGAGTTGCCGGGGTTGATCGGCGCATCAGTCTGGATCAGCTCCTCCATAAACGAAAGCCCGTCGCCGGTGGGCACTTTTAGCGTGCGTCTCAGAGCCGACACAATGCCGGAGGTCACCGTGTGCTGGAAGTTCAACGTGAGCGGCGTGCCGATGGCAATCACGGCATCGCCCACCCGCAGGTTCTGCGAGGAACCCATCTGCGCTGCCGGATAGGGCCCGCCTTCGGCCTTTACTACTGACAGATCCAGCGCCTTGTCGCTCCAGACGGTGACGCCCCTCACGCGGCTGCCGTCTTGCAGCACCACAGCGATTTCCTGCGATCCGGCCGTGACATGGTTGTTGGTGAGGATGTAGCCCCGGCTGTCCACAAACACGCCGGTGCCCAGGCCCTCCACCGTTTGGCCCCCAAACTCTGTTTGCTCGGTGGTGGTCACGGCCAGTCCCACCACCGCCGGCGACACCTGCGACACCACATCGGGGATGCCCCCGGTCAGCGGCGTAATCGCCGAGATGGGGTTGGGCCCCACTTGCAGGCCCGATGTGGCGGTGGGCAGCGGCGTGGGCGACGGAGCCCGCGCGGTGCCGCCGCAAGCGCACAGGAGGGCGGCAACGCACAGCAACGCGGCGGCAGCCCTGATACGATTGATCATTTGTAAACACTTCCCTTTGCTTGATGGGTTAGTATTTGTTGCATCCGCAACACCGTTGCAGGCAAATTTATCCAAGCGGAGCGTCAAACCGCAAAAGAAGTGCTACAATGGAGATATACTTGGAAAGGGGATTGGGTAATGGACGAAAATGCAAAACGCATGATACGGGAATGGGTCGCGGAGATGACCGCCAGCCCAGGCATCCCGCTCTGGCCGGAGGGGCAGACACCCGGCTATCAGGCCGGATATGGCCAGCCGGAGCCGTCGATTGTGCCCTTCCTACTGAAAAACGGAGCGTCCCCGCGGGGTGCTGTGATCGTGTTCCCCGGCGGCGGCTATGTGCTCAAGGCGCCCCATGAGGGCCGCCCGGTCGCAAGAATGCTGAATGACGCGGGCATCCACGCCTTTGTGCTGGATTATCGCGTTGCGCCCTACATGGTGCCGGACTCGCTGGCCGATGTGCAGCGGGCGATCCGCGTGGTGCGCCACCGCAGCGCCGAATGGGGCATTGACCCAAACAAGATCGGCGTGCTGGGCTTTTCCGCCGGCGGCCACCTCACCGTGATGGCGTCCACGCTCTTTGACGGCGGCAACCCCGATGCCGAAGACCCGGTGGAGCGGGAAAGCTCCCGGCCGGACGCGCAGGTGCCCTGCTACCCGCTGGTATCGTTCCAGCGCATCATGAGCAGAAAGGGCTCCCGGCAGCAAATGGAACACTGCTTCGGCAAGGAGTGCACGCTGGAGGCTATCGCATGGACCTTTGGCGACAAAAACGTGCGTCCCGACACGCCGCCGGCCTTCCTCTGGGGCACCGGTGAGGACTTTCTCGTGGCTCAGATCCCGCCATACCTCAAGGCATTGCAGAAGGAGAGAATCCCCGCGGCCTGCCACATCTTCCCCCACGGCGCCCATGGGCTTGGCCTGGCCGAGGACACACCGCTGGTGCGGCAGTGGCCGGCACTGTGCACGGCATGGTTAAAGGAACTGGGGTTTTGAAACACAGGGGGCGGACAACACTTGTCCGCCCCCTGTCATATAGACAATCCTAATTGTAGGGGCGGCTCATGAGCCGCCCGGAAATCCGTCATGCCTCTTGCACAGCTCGCAGTTGATTCATCATATTACCTGTAACATTATGATGAAGGTACCATGTCTCCACGGGCGGCTCGTGAGCCAGGATGCATGGCGAGCAGTAGCCACAGGCTACGACCAGCCGCCCCTACATAAGCCCTGTCATACCAGCAAGCCACGCATTCAATTGGAAACGCTCTTTTCGATAAACATAATAATATCCCCCGTCACTTCCTCCCGGTTCATCTCATTCAGCAGCTCATGCCGCGCCTCCGGATACACCTTCGCAGCCACATCCAACCCCGCGGTCCGGTACCGCTTCTCCAAAAACGCAGCGGTTTGCCCGCCGAGGCCCACCGGGTCTTTGGCTCCGGAGATGATGAGCATCGGCACATCCTTGGGCATCCCGGCCACGCGGGCGGGCTTGAGTATGTCCAGCAACAAACGGCTCACATCCACAAACAGCGAGCCGGTGCACACAAAGCCGCAGGCGGGGTCAGCCACATACTTGTCTACCTCGCCGGTGTCGCGGCTTAGCCAGTCAAACTTCGTGCGGGCCGGCTCAAATTGCTTGTTGTAGGCCCCAAAGGTGAGGCCGTCCAGCACCGGCGAGGGGTTGCCCATGCCGCGCAGCGCGCCCATGACGCGCGCAATCAGCGGCGCGATGTTGCGGCGCAGCGGCACATCCACCGAGACGCCGGAAAGCACCGCTGCCTGGAAGAGGCCGCCGAACCGCTGCAGCGCTGCCTGCGCAAAAACAGAGCCCAGCGAGTGGCCGAACAGCACCAGCGGCTTGCCTGGTTCGTTGTCACGGGCCCACGCGGCCAGCCGGCGGATATCTTCCAAAACAACCAGCCAGCCGTCTTTTGCCGCAAACCAGCCCTGCCTGCCATTGGCGCTCTGCCCATGGCCCCGCAGGTCCATCGACAGGGCCGAAAAGCCCGCCTCGTTCAACGCCGCGGCGAACCGGCCATAGCGTGCGGCGTGCTCGGCCAGGCCGTGGAGCATCACAACCGTGGCGCGGGCGTTTTCAACCGGCCATTCATAACAGGAAAGGTGGGTGCTGTCTGCGGCAGTCAAGGTGAACTCTCTGCAAGTGGACATGCGGATCACCATCATTTGCTTTATTATACATTCATTTTATTATATTAACATCTGCATATGCAAAATAAAATATAAATGGCTTTTGCATATCAAACTCTTTAGTCGCGATTTTCATAAACAGTAGGGGCCGGGCTCCGTCCCGGCCCGTTGCCGGACTCACAAGCAAGTCTTGCAACGCCTGAGGTGAAGAAACGGGTTCCCTTGTGCAGCACTTGCTGAAGCTGGCTAAAGCTTTTTCTCCATCACAATAAACGTATACGTCCTCCCCGGAAAATGGCAGGTCCCCCGGCGGACATAGCCTCTGTGTTCGTAGAGCGCCAGCGCCGCAATGTTGTCTTCGCAGGTGTCCAGCCGCATGGCCGGGCAGCCCTTTTGCCGGGCCAGATCCTCGGCAAAGTCCATCATGCGGGCGGCCAACTTCTGCCGCTGGATCTCCGGATCCACCGCAAGGCGGTGCACGACCATGCAGGGCTCACCGAACACAAAGGGGATCGGCTCATATTCCGGCGACTGGTTGCCGTCAAAGGTGCCCAGCGCCACAAGTTTCCCATCCAGAAAGCCGCCATAGCTTGTGCCGGCGGCAATGTCATGATGGAGATACTCAATGTTGGGGTAATTCTCGTTCCACTGCATGAAGCCCACGGCGTGCATGGCCTTCACCACACGGCGATAAAGAGCCATAGCGGCATCGGCTTCTTCGGGGCGCAATTGGCGAATAATAAAATCCATATCCATATTGTTGTTCTCTCCCACCCCCGGCCCCCTCCCCTGCCTGACAACAATCCACCATCACATTTCCGTGGGGAGGGGGAAGTTTGAGGGGCTTCGCCCCTCTGTCTCGCAGTAGGGGCCGGGCTCCGCCCCGGCCCGCGCAATCTAATATATCCAAAGAGATTTACAGGTAAAATAATCTTACTTTCGATATCCCTCCGGCCCGCTTTCATACAGGTTGCCTCCGTGGCAGTCAATAGCGGCGATCAGCGGCATGTCCTCGATGGTGAGCGCATGCACAGCTTCCGCTCCCAGTTCAGGGAAAGCAATCACTCGGGAAGCCTTCACGCAGCGGGCATAGAGCGCCCCGGCCCCGCCGGTGGCGGCCAGATAGAGGCCCTTGTGCATGCGGATGGCTTCCACAACAGCCGGCGCCCGCTGCCCCTTGCCAATCATCACCCGCTGGCCCAGCGC
>JAEYYW010000095.1 GCA_023428265.1 Bacillota bacterium
TACTATAATAATTGCATGAAGGTATCGTTTGATCTGGATGATACGTTGATTTTGTCAGGGCAATGCGGTGAGGCAGATAAGCCGAAAAATGCATTGCTCGCCTTATTCGTCCGGGAGCGCCTGCGCATAGGTGCTGCCAATCTGTGTGACGAGCTGAGGAAGCAGGATTGCGAGGTATGTGTTTGGGATCCACCTGCATATTGACGATGACGTCACTGTGCGGCAGAACGGGGTGCAGCACGGGTTCCGGGTGCTGATCATCGATCGGGACGATCATGAATGGGCGGGGAAAGTCCTTCAGGAGGCGCTGCGCGTCAAAGCCCTTCTGAAAGCCAAAATCTGAACACACATTTTTCTGGTTAATTCAATAATTTCAAAATTAACGTTTGACACTTTCGGGCAGAATTGTTATACTACTTCCGCTAAAGTTTTCAGCTACAGACAGCAGGCGCGGCTCCGCCGCTCAAAACATCAGCCTGCCGAGGTTGGGAAGCTTCCGTGAAAAGAGCTTTATTCCCCTGTGCTGTTTGCTTGGCACAGGGGTTTGTCGTTGCCCCTGAGCAAGGGACAAGGAGGTGAAACACAACAATGTCAGCCAACAAGGATGCCAAGGTTTTGGAAGTCGCCGAAATCAAGCAGAAGCTCGATCGTTCCAGCGGTGTGGTTCTGGTGGAATACCAGGGCATGAACGTGCTGGAAGTGACCGACCTGCGCAACCAGCTGCGCAAAGCTGGTGTGGAATATCGCGTGCTGAAAAACACGCTGGTGAACCGCGCCGCCAACGAGCTGGAGATCTCCGGTCTGGAGCCCTTCCTGAAGGGGTCCACTGCGGTGGCCTTCGGTTTTGAAGACCCGACGCAGCCGGCAAAAATCCTCACCGACTACATGAAGAAGAACGAGAAGACCAACAAGCTGAAGATCAAGTGCGGCCTGGTGGATAAGAAGCTCGTTCAGGCCAAGGATGTGGAAGCCCTGGCCAAGATCCCGGCCAAGGAAGTGCTGGTGGCCAAGCTGCTCGGCACGCTGAACGCCCCGATCGCCAACTTCGTGGGTGTGCTCAATGGTCCGGCTCGCGCTCTCGTGTGCGCGCTGAACGCCATCAAGGAGCAGAAGGAACAGCAAAGCGCCTGATTGCGCGCAACAGAAACTCAAACAGAAAGAAAATGGAGGAGTCATTATCATGACCAAGCAGGAAATCATCGAAGCCATCAAGCAAATGAACGTTCTCGAGCTCTCCGAAATGGTGAAGGACCTTGAGGAAATCTTTGGCGTGAGCGCCGCCGCCCCCGTGGCCGTGGCCGCTGCCCCCGCCGCCGCTGCCGCCCCCGCCGAGGCTGCCGAGGAGCAGACCGAGTTCGACGTGATTCTCGAGTCCGCCGGCGCTGAGAAGATCAAGGTCATCAAGGTCATCCGCGAAATCACCAGCCTGGGCCTCAAGGAAGCCAAGGACCTGGTGGACGGCGCTCCCAGCACCGTCAAGACCGCCATCCCGAAGGCCGAAGCCGAGAGCATCAAGGCCAAGCTCGTCGAAGTCGGCGCCGCGATCAAGATCAAGTAAGATTTCTAACACCCAATCCTCTTTCCCGCAAAGGGAAAGGGGATTTTTTTATGTAGGACAACGGCATTCTGACACAAATCAGATCCTTGGAAAAGGGTATGAATGTGTTTTATTGACAAGAATACTAATTCATGTATACTGAAACTACTTTTCACTACCATAAAATAGGATTTCTTCGGGGTTGGCTTTATGAATAAACTGTTGATCATCATCATGGTGTTTCTTGTTCTTGTAGGCATGATTGGCTGCCAGACAAATAATCAAGAGTCATTCACAAGGTCGCCTATATCTGACATATCAAAAACAAAAGAGACTCAACAGACTAATACGCCAGTTGTGAGTTCGCCGACAGCTGATCTCACAACAAGCAATACGATGGCCTCTGCGGCGCCAAGCGTTGCCGATACCACGCAGCCAATCAATACCCCCGATAAAACGGATACCCCTTCAATTTCAAATACCAAAAGCCCAACCGCTGAGCCAAGCAAAAGCACATTGAATACAACACCGCCCACGATCCAGCCGGATGACCGTGTTGTTGTGCCCAACGTAGTCGGCCAAAATGAAGGCAAAGCACTGGAATTGATGAAAAAGGCAGGCGTTACCGTCAGGGTGGTGTACGAGTTTCATGATCGGCATGACAAAGGTTATGTTTATGATCAAGAGTATCCGGCAGGGTATAAAATCAATCCGGAAGTATCAATTTTTATATGGGTGAGCAAGGGCCTGATAAATCCGATTGTGCCCAATGTAATTGGAATGGAGTATACAAAGGCGAAGAATAAATTATTGAGTGTTTGTGATACCTGGAATATCAATATAGCCCGGGAGTTTAGCAACAGTCCTAAAGACACTGTCATCAAAATGAACGTCGAAGTAGGCGGCGGATACTCAAGGAATTCCAATATTTGGTTGTATGTAAGCGATGGACCTGAAGTGTTCATTGAGGTACCGAACGTTGTCGGGGAAAATTATCAGACCGCAAAAAGCATGATTGAGAAGCTAGGCCTGCGTGTAAGGCTAGAGTTTACTAGTAGCAACAGCGCGGAGAAGGACAAGGTGATCAACCAATCGCCAAGTGGAGGACGCAGGATATCTGAACGAAGTAAGGATTCCGTCACTGTAACGCTGGTCGTCAGTACGGGGCCGAAACCGGAAACCGAATCGCCTTGAATATGGATCATAAGAAAGCGTTCTGGCTATGAACGCTTTTCTTTGTTCGCATGATTGGCTAAATGGGCATTTCCTGCTAGAATAACTCAAAGCGCAGGAGGTGCGTCATGATCCAGCTTCAAACCGACCGACTCATCATCCGTGACCACCTGCCGGAAGACCTGCAGGCGATGCACAGCCTGCTTTCCAACCCGGTGGCGATGCATTATCTGCAGGATATCCGCACCTGCACGCCGGATGCTACCGCGTTGAACCTGGAAACAGCGCTGGCCGAAAACAACAGGCTGGATCGCGAGCTGTTCTTTTTCGCCATCATCGACCGGCAAACCGGGGCCTATATCGGCGAGATTGGCTACACCGTCAAGGTTCGGACACCGGAAGGCTCCATCGTGGGCCTGGGGTATTTCATCAAGCCCGAATACTGGGGCAGGGGGATTACAACGGAAGCAGCCAAAGCGGTGCTGCGCTATGCCTTCGAGGAAGGCGGCGTTGTTAAGGTGGAATCCGGCTGCCTGCGCGACAACGGTGCATCGCAGGCCGTGATGATCAAACTGGGCATGATGAAGGAGGCGGACTTGCGCAAGCATGTTTGGCATGACGGCGCGCTCCGCGACCGGGTGGAGTACGGGATGCTGAAGGAAGACTGGGAGTGTCTGTGCATCACAACAAAGCAATAATGCTCCGGCCCATTCATACGCACAACAATTTTTTGTATATCAGGAGGTCCGCCATGGAAAGAACAGAACTGGCAAAGAGCATCTACGACGCGTCGCACCTCACTGGCAGATTCCTTCTGCGAAGCGGCCAATATTCCAGCGAATACTTTGACAAATATCTGTTTGAGGCAGCACCGGCACTTCTCCGCGAGATTGCACGCCACATGGAGGCGTTGATCCCGGCGGGCTCCGAAGTGCTTGCGGGGCTCGAGATGGGCGGCATCCCGGTGGCAACGGCTCTTTCGCTCAACACCGGCCTCCGCGCTTGCTTTGTGCGCAAGAAGGCCAAGGAATATGGCACCTGCAAGCTGGCGGAAGGCGCGGCGGTAGAGGGCAAAAAGCTGTGCATCGTGGAAGACGTGGTCACCACCGGCGGAGCGATTCTGGACGCAGTGCGAGAGTTGCGCAAAGCGGGAGCGGTCGTTGAGCACGTGATCTGCGTGATAGAGCGTGACCGCAAAGGCAGGGAAAATCTGAAAGCCGAAGGGCTGGAGCTGATTCCGCTGTTTACGATGGAAGAACTGAAAGAGGCGGGCCAGGCCTAAGCAGAGGTGTGCGATGGGCATTCGTGAGCAGCTTATGGTGTGGGAGCGGGAAGACGGACCCGCGCTGTTTCGGGCAATGGGCGTGACAGCCGGCTCTGTCGTTGTGGACTTCGGAGCCGGGCAGGGTCACTTTGCCGTGGCCGCTGCCTGCGCCGTCGGAAGCGAAGGCAGGGTGCTTGCGCTGGACCGCGACGGGCAGTCCGTGGATGCGCTGCGCCTTCGCGCGGCCTCTGAGGGCAACTCTTGCCTTGAACCTGTGCTCACCGATGGGTCCGTGAAGATCAACCTTCCTGATGGGTCTGTCGATTTTGTTATGGTTTACGACATTATCCACATGCTGGGGCTTAACCGCGCTGCGCTGATCGCCGAAGCCCGGCGGGTGTTGAAGCCCGGCGGTGTGCTCTCGGTGCTGCCCTTCCATATGAACGCCGATCAAAAACAAGTGTTAACGTGCCAGATCCTTGACGAAGGCTTTGACGGGCCCAGGCTCTTTGCCGGCGGGATCCACTGCGGCATGCTGCATCAAGCCATGGGGAGCCCGGACGCTGATTTTGACGCGGTGGAGCGGGGAGATATCTGCAACTTTACTAAATGCTGATTGTAACAAACGGGAGGTAGCCATGACGGAGAAGGAGCCGATTCCCTATATCTCGCTCGTGATGCGCCATGACAACCTTCTGCCTGCACCGGTCCCGCCGCTGCCGCAGGGGTATTCGATCCGCCTGTTTCGCCCCGGTGAGGAGCTTGCCTGGGCCGATATCGTCACCGATGCCGGAGAATTCCAGACAACCGGGGAGGCGCTCAGCTATTTTACGGAGCATTTTTCAGGTTGTTTCGAGCAACTCGCCGACCGCTGCCTCTTTCTGGTGGACGCTGCCGGAAAGCCTGTGGGCACAGCCACAGGCTGGTTTGCGGAAGGTGCCCCCTCAGTTGGCCGGCTGCACTGGGTGGTCATTGCCAAAGCCCACCAAGGCCGCCGGCTCTGCAAGCCCCTTGTGGTTGCGGCAATGAACCGCATGGCGGCTCTGGGCCACAAAACAGGGATTCTCACAACGCAGCCGAAAAGTTGGAAGGGCATCAAGGTGTATGCAGGGTGCGGTTGGGTGCCGGATCGCGACAGCTCCGACGAAGCCCGCAGGGGCTGGGAGATTACGGAAGATCTGGCAGGGCCATTGCCCGGCAGCTGCCGTTAATTATCAGCGGCACTCTTCAATTGATTGATTTCTTTGATTTTGACCGTTGCCATATGAAAATCAATGATCCCCTCATCGCGCATCCGGCCCATTTCCCGCGACATTGACGGGCGTGAGACACCCAGAAAGTCCGCCAGCTCGTTGCGGCTCATCGGCATTGTGAAGGTGGTTGAGCCGGAGTGCCTGGCCTGCTCCAGAAAATAGGCGGCCAGCTTGCCCCGCATTGATTTCATCGCCAGGTATTCCACCTTTTTGTTGAGCGCCAGCGCTTTTTCTGCCAGGATCCGCAGCATGTTTTCTACAATCTGCATATGCCAGTGGCATGATTTGGAGCATTGCCCGGCGATCTTCTCCACCGGCAGAAAGATTGCTGCCGATGGTTCCTGTGCGATCACGGTGGCCGGCCACATGGGGTTTTCCGACCATGCCGCCATTTCGCCAAACAGGCTGCCTGGGTGCACCACTGTCATGATGATGCGGTCTCCGGCGGCGTTTTCCTTCACCACCACCGCTTCCCCGGACAGGATGCACCCCACACCGGCCAGCGGGCTGCCTTCCATGGCGATGATCTCGCTTCTGTCATATTCCTCTATCTTGGGGCCCAGGCAAACCAAAAAAGCGGCCAGTTCCTCGCGGTTGATCCCGCGAAACAGCGGTGTCTTCATCAGCGCGCCAATGTGTTCCGCTTTCATGCTTCTCCTCGCAGATGTAGCTTAAGCTACCGATTTGATGTTTGAATTGTAATATAATCCCATCACAGAAGCAAGCGATTTGAATCGCGATGCGGAATGCAACGCCGGTGACCGGCTTGCGGAAGAGCGGAGGGTTATGATGACAGACATGTTTTGTTTCCAGTGTGAGCAGACTGCCGGTGGCAAGGGCTGCACCCGTTCCGGGGTGTGTGGCAAACCGCCTGTGGTGTCCAACCTGCATGACGAGCTCACCTGCGCGCTGGTGGGTCTGGCCCGGGCTGCCTCCGGCCGTGATGTGCCGCAGGAAACAGGCAACCTAGTGATGTTCTCCCTGTTTGCCACGCTCACCAATACCAACTTTGACCCGAAGCGCATTGAGGAGCTGGTCGGCGAAGTGCGCGCGCAGAAGGCCGCGTTGGGCGGCGGGGAAGATATGCCAGCCGGTGCGCTGTGGGACGGTGCGGAAGACATTGTGTCACTGCGCTCCACGCTGTTGTTTGGTATGCGGGGCATGGCGGCTTACGCATGGCATGCCCATGTGCTTGGCATGCATGACAATGAGGTGACCGCCTGGTTCTTCAAAGGCCTCCGGGCCATCGGCGAAGAGCACACGGCGGAGGGCTGGCTTGGCCTGATCATGGAGTTTGGACAGGTGAACCTGAAGTGCATGGCGCTGCTGGATCAAGCCAACACCTCGGCCTACGGCCACCCTGTGCCCACGAAGGTGCCGCTGATGGTGGAGAAGGGCCCGTTCATCGTGGTTTCCGGCCATGACCTGCATGACCTGAAGCAGCTGCTGGAGCAGACCGACGGCAAGGGTGTCAACATCTACACCCACGGCGAGATGCTGCCGGCCCATGGCTACCCGGATCTGAAGAAGTATGCCCACCTGAAAGGCAACTTTGGCACCGCCTGGCAGAACCAGCAGAAGGAGTTTGACAATCTCCCCGGCGCAATTCTCTTCACCACCAACTGCATTATGATGCCCAAGCCCGGTTACGCCGATCGCGTCTTCACTACCGGCATCGTGGGATTCCCGGGCCTCAGGCACCTGCCGGACCTGGAAGATGGCCGGAAGGACTTCGCTCCCGTCATCCAGAAGGCACTGGAGCTCGGCGGCTGGCCGGAAGACCGGCAGTTCACCGGCATCAACGGCGGCACGGAGCTCGTGACCGGTTTTGCCCGGGGCACTGTGCTTGGCGTTGCCGACAAGGTGATCGATGCGGTGAAAACCGGCGCGCTCAAGCACATCTTCCTGGTGGGCGGCTGCGACGGTGCCCGGCCCGGCAGAAACTACTACACCGAGTTCACCAGGCTGACCCCGCCGGACACGGCGGTGCTCACGCTGGCTTGCGGCAAGTTCCGCATCAACGACCTGGATCTGGGCACCGTGGGCGGTTTGCCCCGGATCATGGACATGGGCCAATGCAATGACGCCTATTCTGCCATTCAGGTGGCACTGGCGCTGGCCGGAGCATTCCAATGCTCCGTCAATGACCTGCCGCTCACACTGGTGCTGAGCTGGTATGAGCAGAAGGCTGTTTGCATCCTGCTCACGCTGCTCTCGCTGGGCGTGAAAAACATCTACCTCGGGCCCACGCTGCCGGCGTTTTTAAGCCCCGCCGTGCTCAATGTGCTGGTAGATCAGTTTAACATCCACCCCATCAGCACCCCGGAGGCGGACCTGCACGCCATTCTGGGCAACTGACAGCTTCCGGCATAACCCGCACACAGCAGCCCTTCCCCGGTTTGGGGAGGGGCTGTTTGTCACACGAGGGATTGGCCTTGGTGTAAAAGAAGGCAGCCGCACTGGTAACCGTTTCCTTTTATCCTTGATATTTTTGTGTTATAATATTCGGAAAATTTACAAGAAGGTTTATGTTCCCATGAAAGCTTGGAGCGGTCTTATATTGTTGGTTCGGAAGGCAGCCGCGGCAGTGGCGATTGCGGTGGTTTTTTCCATCGTTCCGGCCGGCGCGCCTCAAGCGGTCGCGGCGCCGGCAGCCAGCCGCTTCATCGCCATTGTGTATGACGATTCGGGCAGCATGAGGGTGGATGACGCAGGGAAACGGATCAACAACTATATTTATGCCAACTACTCGCTGCAAAACATGGCCGCACTGATGGAGCCTCAGGATTCTGCCAGGGTCTATCTGATCAGCAGGAAGGGAACGAACCCCATAGACGTGCGCCGCCAGAGAGATCTGTATCAGGCGATGAAGGGCATCGGAGCTGCCCCCAAGGGCGACACCTATGCAGAAACATTGCACATGGCGATGAAGGACGGCGCGGCGTTTCTGAAATCCAACCAAAATGGTGAGCTGCTGTTTGTGCTGGTGACCGACGGCGCGTCGATGTATGATGAAAAGGGCGATGAGATCAAAGGGTCGTTGAAACAGGTTTTTGGCAGATATCTGGACAGCAGCGGGGTCAGTGCGTATCCGGAGCGCTGCAGAGCGCTGCTGCTCTCCGTCGGCTCAGACAGACCTCTGTCACCGGTGTCAGACCTGAGGGCTGTGCTGGAGCAAACCGGCATCCCAACCAGCGTGTTCACCGCCGACGTCACCGATGGCGCCACTGCAGGCAAAAACATCATGGACTCGATGACCGATCTGGCCGAAGCGATGGCCAGCACCAACTTAATGGTGCTTGAGCCCGGAAAGCCTTTCACTTTGCGTTATCCGCTGGAGAGCCTGGCTGTGATGGAGCAGTTCCAACAGTCCAGCGAGTCCACGATCAAGAGCATTGAGGGCGGCGGGGTAAAGCTGCGCCGCGAGACGCTCTATTCCACAAAGGCAATCGGCGGGGTTAAGCTGGCTTCCACCTTCTCTTCGGTGAAGGCTGAGAAGGGATCGATCAAACCTGGGCAATACACAATCCAGACTAACGGCGACACAAAACTCATGGCGTTTTCCAAGGTGGGGTTTGGCACGGCTGTTTCCCTCCATGATGGAAGCGGCAAAGAGGTGGCTGCCTATGCCAGCGGGCGCTGGTCGGTGAAAAGCGTTTCGCTGCCGGTGGGGAGCCGGCTCACCGCCAAAGTGTCGCTGCTCGCGCTGGACGGCTCCCCGGTTGGGGTGGATTCCCATGTGAAGGTGAGCTTCGGGCAGACGCCAAACCTGAACTGCGAAACCACCGGCGTGGGCGCGTTTCAGATTGACGCGTTGAAACCCGGCCGTGATTACCTGGCTGTCACGCTGGAGGATCCGGAGTTTTTCCAGATCGCGCTGCCCGCCCTGCCCATTGACGTACCGATGCCGGCGGACTCTTCCGCCACCCCTGGTGCCACAGCAAGCCCTGCTGCCACCGCCACCATCAACGGGGGGGATCCGCAGAATACCGCGCCTGGCACCGGCCATGAAGTGCTGGATGGCCAGGATGTGCATGACACGAGGTACCGTGTACTGGCGGCTCCCTATACTTCGTCGGCCGATTATATCAAGGCAGGCGGGATTTCGCTCGGCGGGAAAAAGCCGGGGGAGGCTGCGGTGTCATTCCGCGGCATTCCCGACGGCATGCAGCTGCGGTGGAACGGCAAGGTGTTTGATGCCGCAAACCCTGCGGGCACGGTGACTATCGCCGGGGACAACACGCTTGAGCTTTGGGTGGACAGATCGTTCTCGGTATCAGGAAGGCAAACCATTGACGGCACCGTGGGAGATGGCCAACCGCTGGCATTCAACTATGAAGCGGTGCCCAGGCCGGTGAAAATCGAGCTCAGCCCCGGGGAACTGTCTTTGAATGTGATGGACGGCGCCGGCTCAGCCGGATACCGTGTCTTTATGATGGAAAATGGCCAATGGCAGGAGCTTGCACCCTCCGCCATTGCCGGCATGCAGCTCGCTGCACCCGGCGGGTTTGCCGCACAGCTTGACACGGTGGCCCATGCTGTGCGCGTGGGGCCGGCCTGGCTGCCTGCGCTGACGCCGGTGGGGGCGCACGGTCTGGTCCTCACCGCCGGCACCGGCAAGCCCGGCGAAACGGCCAGCGCCACACTGCAGGTGACTGTGCTGGATGATTGGCGCAAATGGATCGCCCCCGGCGCCGGTCTGGCGGCGGTGCTGCTGCTCATCGCCTATGCCTTGAAGCTGGCTGCAAAAAAGCGGATCACTCTGAAGATGGAGGCATATGCTGCCGACAATCCCGGCTTCACCAATGCCAAAATCGTGCCGGTCGGGCGCTGCCGGCTCAAGCGGGCTCTCTGGCCTTTCGGCAGGGAAACCTGCGTTGTGGGGCCGCTGGAGCTGTATCCCCACCCACACGAGGCCGACAAGGTGCTTCTCTCCAACATCGCAGTGCAGTATGGGCTCACGCTGGATGGCAAGCCGCCGCAATTCCACAAGGAAAGAGACGAAGCCGGCGATTTTGCCCTCAACAGCGGCACCGTTGTGGGCGTTCGCCTGGATGGGCGGCAGCAGTATTACCGTTTCCTCTGCCCGCCTGTCATCAAAAAGAAGCCGAAGGCCGGCCTGCCCCGGCGGAAGAAATGAGCGGTCTTTGTAAGCCGCCGATCTGACAGTTGCATACGGTGCATATACCAACAAGCCTGGCGTTTCGCCGGGCTTGTTTTTCGTCATGGGGGGTGCGGGCGTGCGCATTGGTGCGACTGGCGAGCGGCCATCGAAAGGGCTGCGCCTGCCGTTTGCGCTTCTTGACACGCAATGTCAGGCATAGAATGGAGTGGGAGGGCTTGCCATGCGTGTTTTTGTGCTCACCAAGGAAACCATCGTGCGGATCTCCTTGATTGCGGCTTTGGCGGTAGCATCGCTGCTGTTCATACTGTATACCGACGGCAGAGATGCGCAGGTGCTGGCGCCGAAGGACAATATCCCGATTTACAGCGTCAAAACCAGTGGCAAACAGATCGCCATTACGCTAGACGCAGCGTGGGGCACCGATAAAACGGCATCTATTCTGGAGATCCTTGATAAATACAACATCAAAGTCACGTTTTTCGTCACCGGCATGTGGGCGGACAAAAACGAGGCTGTGCTGAAAGAAATCGCGGCCCATGGCCATGAGGTCGGAAACCACAGCTATACGCACCGCGACTTTGCGACACTCTCTGATGATGAGATTGCGCAGGAGCTCAAGCGCTGTTCCGATTCCATCGAGAAAGCCATCGGGAAAAGACCGGCGATTTTCCGGGCTCCCTACGGCTCTTGGAACGCCCATGTGGTGGACGCCGTATGCGGCCAGAAGTATGAGTTTATCCAGTGGGATGTGGATTCCATCGATTGGAAGGGTCTCACGCCCGCCCAGATCGAGGCCCGTATCTTCCCACGGGTGCAGTCCGGTTCCATTCTGCTGTTTCACAACGACGCCAAATACATCGTGGAGGCTCTGCCGCCGGTGATCGAAAAGCTGCTGGCTGACGGCTACAAGCCCGTGACGGTTTCCCAGCTGGTGGATGAGAGCCTGGAGAGCGTGAATCAATAACAACCGGAGCCATTCGCTCTTTTAAACGAATGGCTCCAGGTGCGCTACTTGCTCCGGTTACTTGATCAGAGGCTTAATTATTTCCTGGAATACTCCTCTGCCAGGCGGATGTCCTGCTCCACCTCGTGGGTGTAATAGGACCACCCGAATAATTGCAGTGTTCGCACCATGCGGTAGGGCAGGTAATGGCTGGCCCAGATTTCCGACAGCACTTTCCAGCAGGCCAACCCCTTCCGCAGGTGGGAGACAGCACTATCACGAAGAGCTTGTTCGCCTGTTTTCTCAAACAGCGCCAATGCCAATGCCGCCTCAAACTTGTGGGCGTAATACGCACCTAGCTTTCCCCAGGCCTTGATGTCCAGCAGCGTGCAGGCAACATCGCCATCCAGATATTCCGTCGGGATGGATTGCTCCAGGCTTGCGGCGATCCGGTCTGTCTCCGATACCGCTTGTCGCAGAATGCCGATGATGTCTTCGGGGGTTTCGCCTTCGATCGTTTCCCCGGCCAGCTTTTTGGCGGCAAACTCTCGGATGCCCATCGTACCCACGCCGGGCATCGGCGAGCTGTTCACGAAGTCCAGGATGGTCTTGAAGCCCGTGCGGGAGAGCAGGCACTCCGGGTGCCATTGGAAGTCGTAGTTGATCCAGAAAAGCCGGTTCACAGCAGGGATGATTGCCGAGGCGGCCTTCAGCGCATCATAGAACCGGTCGCCCCATGCTGGGCTGTAGTGGGCGCGGAACCGCGCCTGCCACACAGCGTTGTCCAACTCCACATTGTAACCCAGCCGGCCCAGCAGCGCGAACTGGTACCAGTTCTTCTCAAAGTCGTAAGTCCATGTCTTGTGGCTGTTGGGTGCGTGCTGAAAGTCCACACCCCAGAGGTAACTGTCCGCGCCCCAATAGAAACCGTGCACGTATGGCTTTTGCATACCCCTGATGTGGGCGCGGATAAACTCCGGGTCGCCCCAGCGCAGCGTGTGGATGTCGTCGTTGCGCACCGTGTAGAGCACCTTCACCTTGCTCATATCCACACTGTCCCACGCACCCCACAGCTTTTCAAACTGCGGCTCCGGGTGGGAATACATGTGGGCATTGGAGTATTTCCAGCTGATGTATTTCTCTTGGGCATCATAACGGTCCAGCACAATCTCCTTGGCGATTCTGCCGTTGCCCATGTTGGTGCGGATGATGAAGGGCATTTTGCTGCCGATTTCATTGAGCGCCCCGATGTAAACGTCGGCCGCCCATTGGTGCCGCTCCTCAGCGCTGCCGGCCATCTCCTCCGCGGCGTTGGTGCCGATGCCCTTGAGGTCCGGATAGGTCATCGCCAGCGTCTGGATGCATTCCT
>JAEYYW010000051.1 GCA_023428265.1 Bacillota bacterium
CAATAATACCATCCCCCGCGAAAGGCCTGATTGCCATGGCAGAAATCACCATCCCCATGCAGGAAGCCATCCGCGCGCTCACCGCCAGCGTGGAGCTGCCGGGCATCATCCGGCGCATCGAGCCCTCGCCGAAGGGCCCGCTGGTCGTGATCCGCCTGAGCCCCCTGATGGGTGAGTTCGGCGTATTAATCCGCTTTGAGCGTTTCCAGAACGGCACGGCGCTGTTTTCGCTGGACGGCATGCCCAACCTGCTAAACCTGAACACGCTGATCAAGCCGCCTGCCGGCATCTACTTTGAAGGCACACGAATGGCCATCCGCCCGCAGGAGCTGCTGGCAGGCATTGGCGTGAAAGGCGTGGCTGTGACGGGCTTCACTTTCGAAAACGGCGTGTTTCGGATCACACTGGCGGCGTGAGCGTCTCTAAACTCTCAAAACGCCCCGGAACCCCCGCACCCCGTAATAGGAATCCGCACCGTTGTGATAGGTGAAGACGTGGTCATAACGCCGATCGCAGAACAGCGCCCCGCCCAGCTTGCGGATTTCCTCCGGCGTTTGGACCCAGCTGGATGTTTTCTGGTCAAACTTGCCCAGTTGCTGCAATGCAAAATACTCTTCCTCCGTGAGCAGCGCAATGCCCATGGCTTCCGCCATACCCACGGCGCTGCCGGCAGGCTTGTTCTGCTTCCTGGAGTCCAGCGCCTTGCCGTCATAGCAGAGGTTGCGGCGGCCGGCGGGAGATTCCGCGGCAAAATCGAAGAAGAGGTATTCACCGGTGAGCTGGTCAAGGCCCGCCACATCCGGCTCGCCGCCGGTTCGCTCCATCTCGTTGAGTGACCACAGTTTTGCCGGCATTGCCTCCAGCCGCGCCTGCACAGCAGCCCAATCCAGGCCTGTGTGGCGGTCGGGGTTTTGCTTATAGCGGGCTTTCAGGATTGAAAGAAGGGTCCCGGCTTGCTCCGGGGGCAGCGTTTTGCTAAGTTCAGACATCAAAGACGCCTCCGTTCAACATGGTGTTGGGAGAGTACTTGTATCATTATCGCACACAATGCCTAATGATTTTGTGAAAATGGTCACCGAAAAGCCGGGGTGTGAAATAAAGGTGATTGAACTGGTTCTGGCGTGCCCGGAGGGGCTCGAACCCCCGGCCTCTTGATTCGAAGTCAAGCGCTCTATCCGGCTGAGCTACGGGCACACATTCGTGGGTATTCATGCTGGGTTTTATGGTTCAGATTATTGATTCTTTATGTAGTAGACAGCTTGATTCTTCCCCTAACCGAAGATAGTTATAAAGGGAAGATTCTACATTTCCCTCTACTTTGTTATTCTTCAGACCTGTTTGTTTTTTGTTCTACTTCAAGGTTTGGTTTTCCACAATACTGATTTTTTATTTGAAGAAGTAGCTCATACATGTTTTGGCATCTTTGTCCTACGTTAGACCGATTAATGGCTGATGTTACAGCAGATCGGATTAAGAACCAGAAGATAACCATACCAATAATTGTTCCAAATATGTAGAGAACAATAGAATCTATCATGTTCATACTACTACCTCAGCGATATATGATACTATCATTCATATTACAAGCATTCCTACGGCTTCTATTATAATAGACTCACCCAGCAAAATGAATACGGCAGCGCAGGAAATTCATCAAAATGCAGGCAGTAGCCATTTGCCATGCAAAAATCATACTTGGTATGGGGCCAATTTTTGACTTGCCAACCCTCGTGTGGTAAAGTAAACATTTGGAAATACTACCCGCGGAGGAGCTCATGGAAAAACTTGAAGCCATCGGCATCGGCAGCCCGGTTGCCGACATCCTGATCAATATGGACCGCCTGCCCGGCCAGGACCAGGCTGCGAAGCTTTTGGAAATGAGCTACCAGTTCGGCGGCAAGGTGCCCACGGCGATGACGGCGCTGGGCAGGCTGGGCGTGCGCTGCGGCATGATCGGCGTGGTGGGGGCCGACCACGAGGGCCGGGCCTGCATCGCAGACTTCGAGCGAAACGGTGTGGACACCAGCCGCATGGTGATGGACCCGGAAGTGCCCACCCGCATGTCGGTGGTGCTGAGCAACCGCGAGGCCGGCGGCAGAAACTTTTTACGCCGCGAGGAGAAAGTGCGCGCCGTGAAGCCCGAGGAGCTGGATCATGCATACATCACCCAGGCAAAGGTGCTGCACCTGAGCAGCACCGGCGAAGCCGAGCGCATGGCAGCCCGGTGGATGCGCGAGGCCGGCGGCCAGGTGTCTTTCGACGCGGACGGCTACAAGCCTGAGTATGAGGAAATGGCGCCGATGATCGACGCGTTTATCACCTCTGAATCTTATTATGTGACACGCTACAAAATGCGGGGCGTGGGCCTGGAGGAGTGCTGCCGCGACATTGCCGCCAAAGGCCCCCGGTTTGTGGCCGTGACGCTGGGTGCCAGAGGCTGCGCGTGCCTGTTTGACGGCGTGTTTGAGACCATCCCGGCGTTCAAGGTGGACGTGGTGGACGCCACCGGCGCCGGCGACACCTTCCACGGCGCGTTCATCTACGGCATGCTCAAGGATTGGGACACGATGCACAGCGCGCGCTTCTCGAGCGCCGTGTCGGCCATCAAATGCACAGCCATCGGCGGGCGCGCGGCCCAGCCCACGCTGGACATGGTGGAGCGCTTCCTGCAGACCGGCAAGCTCACCGACGAGGACCGGGCGCAGATTGAGGAGCGCAAGAAGCTTTATCAGATCGCCCACGGGCTGCAAAGCCGGTAGCATCAACAAAGTGAACCAACATGCAACCTCCGAGGAGTGCGGCCTTATGCCCAAGACGATCGTTCTAACCGGCGGCGGCACCGCCGGCCACATCACGCCAAACCTGTCGCTGATCCCGCTGCTGCTTGAGCGCGGCTGGCAGGTGCACTACATCGGCAGCTACACCGGCATGGAGCGTGACCTGGCGGGAAACCTGCCCCATGTCACCTATCACGGCATCTCCTCCGGCAAGCTGCGCCGCTATCTGGATCTGAAAAACCTCTCCGACCCCTTCCGCGTGATGGCCGGCGCCGCGCAGGCGCTGCGGCTGCTGCAGAAGCTCAAGCCCGCCGTGGTGTTTTCCAAGGGCGGGTTTGTGTCGGTGCCGGTGGCCTGGGCCGCCCGGCTCACCGGCACGCCGCTGGTGCTGCACGAATCGGATCTCACGCCGGGGCTGGCCAACCGCATGGCGCTGGGCAGCGCCACCCGCATCTGCACCACCTTTCCCGAAACGGCGCAGCACCTGGGCGGCAAGGCCCGCCACACCGGCACGCCGATCCGCCGGGAGCTGTTTGAGGGCGACGCGGCGCGTGGCCTTGCCCGCTGCGGCTTTGCTGCCTCCGGCCTGCCGGTGCTCCTGATGATGGGCGGCAGCCAGGGCGCCAACAGCATCAACAACGCTCTGCGGCAGACGCTGCCGAAACTGCTGAAGTCATTCCGGGTGATCCACATCTGCGGCAAGGGTAATCTGGACGAAGGGCTGAAGAGCACTGCCGGTTATGCCCAGTTTGAGTATGTGTCCGAGGGGCTCAATGATCTGCTGGCGGCGGCGGAGCTGATCGTCTCCCGCGCCGGAGCCAACTCCCTGTTTGAGTTTCTGGCTTTGAAAAAGCCAATGCTGCTGATCCCGCTGCCGCTTTCGGCCAGCCGGGGCGACCAGATTGACAACGCCAAAAGCTTTGCCCGGCAGGGCTTCGCCGCGGTGCTGGACCAGGATGGCATGACGGAGGAAAGCCTCTATGATGCGATACTGGACACCTGGGCCAAGCGCGCGCAGCTGAGGGCTGCTATGGACGCGCGGGCGCAGGGCGACGGCACATTGGCGGTGCTGGAAGAGATTGAACGGGCGGCAAAGAAGCATTGATGCGCTTTTATTGGGGGCTTGTGAGGATGGAGGAACGATGGACGAACTGATGTTGGTCACACCCACACCGGAGCACGAGACCGCCGCCTTTGCATACCTGGCGGAGTTTCGGGAACACGACTCACAGATTCACGGCGTGGGCGGGTTGGATCGGTATGAAGATTATGGCCAGTGGCTTGAAAAGCTGGCAGAAGACCGCGACTGGGAGCACACGACGCCGAACCGCGTGCCGGCGGACACCTACTTTTTGATGCGCCGGGAAGACAGCAGGCCGCTGGGCATGATCAACATCCGCCATCAGCTGAATGACTTCCTGCTGCGGGAGGGCGGCCACATCGGCTACTCCATCCGCCCCACCGAGCGCCGCAAGGGGTATGCCGCCGCGATGCTCGCCATGGCGCTGGAGCGCTGCCGGGAGCTGGGCATCATGCGGGTGCTGATCACCTGCGATAAGGGGAATATCGGCTCCGCACGGACGATCCAGAAAAACGGCGGCGTGTTGGAGAATGAGATCATCGGCAGCCACTTGGCCGATGTGCTGCAGCGCTACTGGATTGAGTTGAGCTAATCAGCTGCAATTATCGCTGCCCTTACTACTGCAGACAAAAGGCTTATTGTTGCCGAGACTTGCGTTTTCCGCCTTTTGAGAGGAGACTGCGGATGCCGCTGACAACAAACAGAACCGAAAGCGCCATCAGGACCGCGACATAGATTAAGTTGAGCCAGTTATCAGACAAATTGCGAAATGTGCTGATCAGCACGATGATTGCGGGAAGCCCGCAGCATACACCGAGCAGCAGCCTGAAGAGCGGGAACCTGCCCAGCATAAGAATGGGCATGCCGGGCCGAAAGTTTCCCACGATTTTTGTGGGGTTGGTGCCCAGCTCTTGTCTTTCCAGGAATTCATCCAATGCACCAGGCTTGCTGCCGTTTGCCTTCTTTGACATTGCGAAGCCTCTTTTCAAAATCATATACCCGGCGAGTCCGCGCCATGTCATATTCATGTTGGAAAACGGAGTATTTACTTCATCGCCGCGGTGATGATCGCCATTTGATACACTTCCTCGGCCACACAGCCTCTTGAAAGGTCATTGATCGGCGCGTTCAGGCCCTGCAGAATGGGGCCCAGTGCCTCAAACCCGCCCAGCCGTTGGGCGATCTTGTAGCCGATGTTGCCGGCATTGAGATCGGGGAAGAGGAACGTGTTGGCACGCCCGGCAACCGCAGAGCCGGGGGCCTTGGTGGCAGCTACTTCCGGGGCAAAGGCCGCGTCAAACTGCAGCTCGCCTTCCACCGGGAAATCCAGACCCATTGCCTTGAGTTTATCGGCGGCCTGCCGCACCTTGTCCACACTCTGGCCCTTGCCGGATCCCAATGTGCTGTAGGAAAGCAGCGCCACGCGGGGCTCGATGCCAAACACGCGGGCTGTCCGCGCCGTCTCCACGGCGATTTCCGCCAGCTCCTCGGCGGTGGGGTCCAGATTGATCGCGCAGTCCGCCATGGCATAGAGCTCTTCGCCGCCATCGGCGGAAGGCCTGCGCAGCAGGAAGCAGCTGGACACAATGCTGCTGCCCGGCCTGGTCTTCACCAATTGCAGCGCCGGGCGCACGGTGTCTGCCGTGGAATAGGTGGCGCCGCCCAGCAGGCCGTCGGCCAGGCCCATCACCACCAGCATCGTGGCGAAATAGTTGCCGTGGCGCAGCGCCTCGGCGCAGGCTGCCTCGTCCATCTTGCCCCGGCGCAGCTCCGCCATCCGCCGGAGCATTTCATCGCCGCGGTCAAACCTGGCCGGATCGACGACCGCAATGCCCTCGATGGAAAGGCCCAGCCGGGCCGCCTCCGTTTCAATCTCCTGCCGGCTGCCCACCAGCAGCGGCTTGAGGATGCCCTCGCGGTGCAGCCGCGCGGCGGCCTGAAGGATCCTGTGGTCGCTGCCCTCGGGGAAGGCAATCACGGGGCGGTTGGCTTTCAGGCAGGCAATGATGTTTTCCAGCATGGCGATCATCCTTTGCAAACCGGATAAAACCATAATAATCCCGATCACGGGCACCGTCAATGTGGTATCCTATTGGCATGGAGTCGGGAGGCGACCAGTCATGCTGACGATCCGAAAGGCCGAATCCAAAGACGCCGAGGCGCTGCTGGAGCTTTACCAGCACCACCTGACCGCCCACCCGCCGGAGGAGCCGCAGGACCTGGCGCGCTGGCGGGAAATGATCGGGCGGTTTCACGCCGACCGGAACTACCACCTGCTGGTGGGCGAACTGGACGGAGCGCCGGTGGCCTCGGTCACGGCGGTGGTCGTGGAAAACCTCACCCACAACACACGGCCCTATGCCCTCATCGAAAATGTGGTGACCCATCGGGACCACCGGGGCAAAGGGGTTGCCTTTGCGCTGATGGAGCGGGCCGCGCAAATCGCCAAAGAGGCCGGGTGCTACAAGATCATGCTGCTGACCGGCTCAAAGCTGGACAGCACGCTGCGATTCTATGAGCGGTGCGGCTTCAACAGCGTGGATAAAACCGGCTTCATCCGGTGGATTTGAACTTTCCTGCGGATTTGGAATCATTTGCATCCCAAATCGCTTTACGGAGCAACCGCGATGCGGTATAATTGAGAAGGCTTATCAATAAGAATCCGCAAAATAGAATGACGCAATATGTTGTTATCGCAAGATGCCAATGATACAACATATTGCGAATTAACGCAATCTTGCTTGACGAGCGGCTGCATTCGTTGTATCCTTTTGCTACACCAGCAACAATGCGGCCCGGAGCCGCAAGGAGGGTCATGCCATGAGCTATAACATCATCGCGATGACATTGAAAGGCCGCAGTGACAACGCCGTGAAGGTGCAGCATGTGCTCACAGAAAACGGCTGCCAGATCAAGGCCCGCATCGGGCTTCATGAGGGCACCGGAGACTCCTGCAGCAACGAGGGGCTCATCATATTGCAGGTGAGCGGCTCCGAAAGTGACGTCAAGGCGCTGATGGACGGCCTGAACGCCGTGGACGGCGTGAACGCCAAGCACATCACGCTGGAATAGCGCAAATCAAACTGCTGAAAAGCGAGGGCAACCGGCCCGCGCTTTCAAATACATGTGAAGGGAGACTGATCATGAAGGATTTGAAGGGCACCAAGACCGAGGCCAACCTGCTGGCGGCGTTCGCAGGGGAATCCCAGGCCAGAAACAAGTATACGTTCTACGCTTCCCAGGCCCGCAAGGAGGGCTATGAGCAGATGGCGGCGATCTTTGAGGAGACTGCCGGCAACGAGCGGGAGCACGCCAAGCTGTGGTTCAAGCTGCTGCACGGCGGCATGCCCAACACGGCCACCAACCTGCAGGACTGCATCGCCGGCGAGCACTATGAGTGGACGGAGATGTATAAGGGCTTCGCCGAGACCGCCCGCGAAGAGGGCTTCCCGGAGATCGCCAAGATGATGGAGGGCGTGGCCGCCATCGAGCTCAGCCACGAGGAGCGTTATCAGATCCTTGCGGACAACATTAAGAACAACACCGTGTTCAGCGTGGACTGTGATTGCTGCGAGCCCGTGTGGGTGTGCCGCAACTGCGGCCATCTGCATGTGGGCAAGGATGCCCCCAATGTCTGCCCGGTGTGCGCCCACCCCAAGGCGTATTTCGAGATCAAGGCAGAGAACTACTAATCCGGCCGAGGTCGATTGGCCCGAGAAGAAACAAAAAAACCCGCCCGTGCGTTTGCCGGGCGGGTTTTCGCTTTCGTAGAGGCAATGGTTGAATAAACGGAGCCAGGCATGAACGGGCCGGGGACGATATCCCCCCTGTCGCTTGCGAGCGACATCCCCCCTTAGTCGCCGATACTTCGTATCGGCTAAGGGAGGGTTGTGAGTGGGAAGACTACGTTATTTGATCAAGGTGCTCCCCACCCTCCCTTAAGTCGGTGCGCTTAGCAACGATCCCCTTTTTTAAAGGGGGGAATCCCGCCGGAGGCGGAAGGGGGGTTATTATCAACGTTACAGACTATCTCACCTCTCCCCCATGAAACACGCACTCATACACCTTCACATCGTCCAGAAAGATCTCCTCAAACCCATGGAACCACACAAACTCCCCATGCACCACCGCGTGGTAGGAATAGGGCCCGCTGCGGTGCACCAGCGGCCCCCGATAGGGGTATTCCGGCGGCACCAGCAAAAGGCACTCTTTCAGAAAGTCACCGGAAAAGCCCTCCGCCAGGATGCGCCCGCAATAATTCATCGCCCAGAACGGCTGGCCTGCGCGCCACAGCGCTTCCTCACCGGCGAATTGCTCGCCGCCCAGATAGGTGTCGTGGTAGGAAAGGTCGCCCTCGGCATAGGTCAGGTCGTGGGAGGCTGGCCGGGAGGAGGCGGTATTGCCGCCGCCGCCGGCATAGCAGGCGCGCTTGGCACGCAGCAGAAACCCCACCACCTCGTCGTCGGCGATGATCGGGCGATGGCCGCCGTCGAAGGCGCAGCCGACCTCCTCGTCGCGCACCAGCCGGTCGATCGTCACATTGAGCAGGCTGCCCAGTGCCGCAAGGCGCTCGAAGTCCGGATAGCTCAGGCCGGCCTCCCATTTGGCCACGGCCTGGCGGGAGACGCCGACCAGCTCGGCCAGCCGCTCCTGGGAAATGCCCCGCTGGCGGCGCAGCGCCTGCAGCTTTTCGTGGAATTTCATTTGCCTCTCACCTCAGCCACAGCATATCGAAGAAGGCGTGCCCGATCCACCAACCATCGACCACATCGGCCGCAACCGGCGGTTGCCGGCGGGCGGCTCTGCCTGCAATGGGGTTCACACTCACAGCCTGCGTATCCGCTTGACCTCAAACCAGCTCATCCCCACCCACCATGCCAATATCAGAAGATATGCCGCTGTATCAAGATAGGGCGGAGCTGTGAAACCCTTGATGTTGGCCAGTGCGATGGCTGCCACGATATAGACCAAGAGCGGCAGCCAGAAAAGCAAGCGGGACAAGCGCCTGCGCCGGCCATCGTCATCCTCCAGCGGCACCGGCGGCGCCACCCCGCCTGGGGGCAGCATGCCTGCGGCGATCCGCTTCTCAAACTCCCGGATCAGCTTTTTGCCGTTGCGGTATTGTGTGGTGTCAATGGCGCAGTCTTTCAAATGGATCACGCCACCGGCGATGGCGATGAAGTCTTCAGGCTCCAGTTCGATCGGTTTGGCCAGATAGCGGTCAATGATGATCCTGTCTTCAATGGTCACGCGCTTCACTGCGGATCGAAACGAAATTGGGATTAACGAAAATATAAACGCCAGCGTGATGAGGTTATGAAGCAACGAGGAAGGGTCTTCCAGATACCTGCGGTTGGCAAGGATGGTTTCGTAGAAAAACCAAAAGCATAAGCCCCAAACCGCGGCCCAAAAGTTGTAGGAATGCTTTGGCCTGAACTCCAGCGGCTCCATGGCGCCTCCCACGGAATAGGATGATATTATTATAGGGTTACAGCCGGAAAATTGGAAGAGCGGCGCTTCCTCACCGGGGACCCTCTCCTCCCCCCCTCCCCGAGGGATTTGAGGGAGTGGTCTGGCATGGAAGCCCTGTCACATCCTGTTAATTCTTGTCGAACCACCTCTTGCCTGTTACTTGCCCCGAATTTCATGGTATATAATAAAAAGTGGCAATCAATTGAACATCGGAGGAGTGGGCATGGCCCCAAAAGACAGGCAGCGGGTCGCCGCGGTGATCGACATCGGCTCCAGCGTGCTTTCAATGGAAGTGGCCGAAAGCAGCCGCGGAGAGCCCGTGGAGCTGGACTATCTGGAATACCCGGTGAACCTGGGGTATGAAACGTTTACCCACGGCAAGGTGAGCTTCAAGACCACCGAAGAGGTGGCAAAGGCGCTGGAGGGCTTCAAGGCCTCCGCAAGGCAATACGGCGTGGAAGACGGCGCCATCCGCGTGATGGCCACCACGGCGCTGCGTGAGGCTGCCAACGCCGCCTATGTGCTGGACCAGCTGAAGAACCGCACCGGCCTTTCCGTGGAAGTGCTGGAAGACGGGCAGGAGATGGCGCACATTTTCAAGGAAGTGCTGCGCCGCATGCACGCCCGCGGCCAGGACCTCGCCAAGCCCTTCATGATGGCCCACATCGGCACCGGCAGCGTGGGCATCGCCGCCGCACGTGACGGCGCGGTGTTCTTCGCGCGGAGCATCCGCGTGGGGTCGCTGAAGCTTTCGCAGATGCTGGGCGACACCGGCGAGCGCACGCCCCGGTTCTATGCGATCATTGAGGAATATCTGGCGGCGCTCACGGGGCTGCTCCGCGACCAGATGCGGGCCTTCCGGCCCGGGCGGTTCGTGGTGTGCGGCAAGGAGATTGAGCTCATCGCCCGGCTCACCGGCGCCTCGGAGCGCGACGGCGTGCAGGCCATCAGCCGGCAGGATCTGGCCGCGCTCTATGACAGCGTGAAAGGCCTCACGCCAAATCAGGCCGCCCACAAATACGGCCTTCGGGAGGAGCAGGGCGAGGTGCTGCTGCCTTCGCTTGCGATCTATATGACGCTTTCCGAATTCACCGGCTCCGATGAGGTGCTCTCGCCGGGCGTGGTGCTGGCAGACTCGCTGCTCTATGAGCTGCTGGACCCGGAAGACGCCGACGGCTGGAACCGCCGCTTTGAGGAGAGCATTGCCGCTTCCTCATGGGAGACGGCCCGCCACTATGGCGCCGACGGCAGCCACGCCGCCGCGGTGGAGCGCCACAGCCTGCTGATATTTGACAGCCTGAAGAAGATCCACGGCTTTTCGCGCCGGGAGCGCAGGCTCTTGCAGGCGGCGGCGATCACCCACGACATCGGCAAGTTTGTAAACACCAAGTACCACGACGTCTATTCCTGCCACCTGCTGCTGGACAGCCACATCATCGGGCTGACCACCGCCGAGATGCGACTGGTGGCCAACATCGCCCGCTACCACAGCGGCGCCGTGCCAAGCCTGAGCCACCCCGAGTGGGCGGAGCTCTCGCCGGCCGAGCAGCTGACGGCGGCAAAGCTGGCGGCAATCCTGAGGCTGGCCGACGCGCTGGACCGCAGCCATCTGCAGAAATTTGCCGACATTGACATCAAACTCAAAGACAACGAGCTCATCATCACCGGCCATACCGACCGGGACGTGACGCTGGAGGAATGGACCTTCGGCTATAAAAGCGAGTATTTCACCGAGGTGTTCGGCCTGAAATGCACGCTCCGAAATAAGGGGAGAGAATAAGTGCCCGACAAATCAAAGCAATCCCGCTATATCAACCGGGAGTCCAGCTGGATCGATTTCAACGACCGCGTGCTGGGCGAGGCCATGGGCGACCATCCATTGATGGAGCGCCTGAAGTTTCTGGCCATCACCGGCTCCAACCTGGATGAGTTTTTCATGGTGCGCATGGCAGGGCTCAAAGAGCAGGTGGAAGCCGGCTGGACCGGCACCGACGCGGCGGGCCTGACCGCCCATGAGCAAGTGGCGCTGGTAGCAGAAAAAGCCCACCACCATGTGGCCCGGCAATATACCTGCTGGAAGAAGCTGCAGGCGGAGCTGGCGCGCGAGGGCATCCTCTTCCCGCAGATTGAGGAGCTCACAGGCGGGCAGCGCGCCTTTGTGGACACCTGGTTTGATGACACGGTGTTTCCGGTGCTCACGCCGCTGGCCATCGACGCAGGGCGGCCCTTCCCGGTGGTCGCCAACCGCAGCCTCAACATCTGCGTGCGCCTCAAACGGCTGCAGGCCGAGGGCAGCGTGCTCT